>NZ_BPQL01000263.1 GCF_022179225.1 Methylobacterium goesingense | reverse complement strand
CGCGGACCCCGGTTTCCCGCGTGTGTCACACACGGGAAACCGGGGTCCGCGAGGACGCTTTAAACAAGGGTACGTCCCCCCGTCATCGGGTGGATGCTCGAAACCGGGATGGTCACCGCGATGGAAGACCTCTGCGTTTATGCCGATCGGCCGTTCGCCTTCGTGGGACGCTACCTGCGCCGACGCGCCCTGCCGCATGCCGTGATCCTGTGCGCGGTTCTCGGCGCGGTCGGCTTCTCCGTGAGCACCGACTACGCGCTGAAGGGTGTGGTCGACGCCCTCAGCAAGGGCCCGTCGGCAGGCCTGATCTGGGGGGCCCTCGCCGTCCTGATCGCCTTCATCGCCGCCGACAACATGCTCTGGCGCGTGGCGAGCCTCGTCGGGTCCTTCACCTTCGTGGGTGTCACCGGCGACATCCGCCGCGATCTGTTCCGGCACATGACCGGACACTCGCCCTCGTTCTTCGCCGACCGCCAGCCCGGTACCCTGGCCTCGCGCATCACCGCGACCTCGAACGCGATCTTCACGGTCGAGAACATGTTCGTGTTCAACGTGATGCCGCCCTGCGTCGCCGCCTTCGGCTCGATCCTCTACATCGGCAGCGTCAACCTCACGATGGCGCTGGTGCTCGCCGGCATCTTCGCCGCCGTCGTCCTGCTGATGTTCAAGATGGCGGCGGCCGGAAAGCCCCTCCACCACGACTTCGCCGCCAAGGCCGCCTCCGTCGACGGCGAGATGGTCGATCTCGTCGGCAACATGCCCCTGGTGCGGGCCTTTTCGGCGTTCAAGCGCGAATACACCCGCTTCGACGGGACGATCGGGCAGGAGATGCGCTCGCGCCGCTCCTCGCTGCTCTACCTCGAGAAGCTGCGCATCGTGCACGCGATTCTGACGGTGCTGGCGGTGCTCGGCCTGCTCTACTGGGCCATCACCATGTGGGAGGCCGGACAGGCCACCAACGGCCAGGTGGTGCTGGTCTGCACCTTGGGCATCCGCATCCTCGCCGCGACCCGCGATCTCGCCGTGGCGCTGGTCGACGCGACCCAGCACACCGCCCGCCTCCGAGAGGCGGGCGGTGTGCTGG
>NZ_BPQL01000262.1 GCF_022179225.1 Methylobacterium goesingense | reverse complement strand
CGGCCCGGGCCGAGACGCCGCCGGCCCTCAAGGGCCTCTGGAAGCTGGTTTCCTACGAGGTCGAGGTCCGCGCCGACGGCAGGAAGCAGCCGGTGATGGGCGACCACCCCACGGGTTTTGCCTATTTCACGCCGGACGAGCGCGTGTTCTTCCTGCTCACGGGTGAGGGACGCAAACCCGCCGAGACCGATGCCGAGCGCGCGGCCCTGATGAAGACCCTCGTCTCCTACACCGGCAAGGTCACCCTGAAGGGCGATCAGTGGACCGCCAAGCTCGACGCCGCCTGGGACCCGAAATGGGTCGGCACCGAGCAGACCCGCTCTTTCACCATCGAGGGCGATCGCCTGCGCGTCCTCACCCCCTGGCGGGTGATGCCGAACTGGGCCGACCAGGGCGAGACCCGCAGCATCGTCACCTTCGAACGCACGAAGGATTGAGCGCTGCGCCCCCGGGGATCTTGCGGGAGAGATTTCACGGGAAACAGGGCCTGAGCGCCCGGTGGCACCGACGCCGCATCTCCGGGAGCCGCGTCCCCACGCGGCCCCGGGGGCTGTACACGGGCATGCCGGTTGCTAGTTACAGCGAGCGGGGCCGTCGCCCCCCATTCCAGATCCGGGATCCGTCGATGACACCACGCCTCGCCTCCCTGCCGGCCCGCGTCGCCCTCGCGGCGACTTCGGTTCTCGTCGCGACGCCCGCCCTCGCGCATCCCGGCCATGAGGCCGCGTCGGGCTTCACGGAAGGCTTCCTGCATCCCCTGAGCGGGCTCGATCACGTGCTGGCGATGGTGGCGGTGGGCCTTATCGCGGCCCGCATCGGCGGTCGCGCTCTCTTGCTCGTGCCGGTGGCTTTCGTCGGCATGATGGTCCTCGGCGGCGCTCTCGGTGTCGCCGGCATCGAACTGCCGTTCGTGGAGATCGGCATCGCCCTCTCGGTGGTGGTGCTCGGCGCGGCCCTGGCCCTGCGCCCCGCCCTGCCGGTGGCCGCCGCCATGCTCCTGGTCGGCGCCTTCGCGGTCTTCCACGGTCATGCCCACGGCGCCGAAATGCCGGAGGCGGCTTCCGGCCTCGCCTACGGGGCCGGCTTCGTCGGCGCCACGGCGCTCCTGCACGCGGTCGGCCTCGGTCTCGGTCTCTCCACCGAGCGCCTTGCGCGCAGCCTGCCCGCCCTACGCGTCGCCGGTGCCGGCCTCGCCGTG
>NZ_BPQL01000261.1 GCF_022179225.1 Methylobacterium goesingense | reverse complement strand
TCATCTGACGACGGACACCATGCGCGCTGGCCGGTGATGACCCTGGCCCCGATGGTCAGGTACCGGATCGCCCACTCGCGCCGCTTCCATTTCTCGACGACGGTGCGGGTGGCCTGGAGGGGGTCGCGCGGCAGTTCGTCCCCGTCACCTAGGTAATGGCTCTCCCCAAGTAGCAGCAGCCGCACTTGGCTCGCCCCGAAGTTAGGACCCACGTAAGGGAGGAAGCTAAGGTTGGACATGACGGTTCTCCTGGGCCGGGCGTAGCGCCGGCGGCCTGAACCGCTCGAAGGGCGGTAATTCGCTCCCGATCACGGAAATTTTATCCGCCCGCCAGCGGGATGGCTGGTGGACCAAATCTGCCATTGCGTCCCTAGTCGCGAGGCCGGCCCTAGATGGCGACCAGACGTTGGCCGTTCGATGGGAAGCGGCCGTTCCGCCTCCGACCCATACTGATCGTTCAGATCGTTCATGAACCTTTCCGAAAGCAACGATCCTATCGCCCAAAGGCAAGTTCAGTAATCTGAATATAATACAATAAATCAATTTGCATGTTATATGTACTTGATACTCGATAATTTTTCAGGATAATATATTCTGAAATACCAAATGCAATAGACAGAAAAGTTTTCAGTCAAAGTACATGGGCATATAGAATTTCTGGGAATTCACGCATCGGCCGTATACAGAATCTGCGAAACTCAGCTACAAGGTAATCGTCAATGTTTCCGCAAATGCCATATTGGATATCATATTTTATAATTGTATTTTCGAGTATTTTTTTCAAATGGGTGATATATAGACCGCTTGTGCCCGGCGGCTACTACCCAACGGATGGAGCTTATACGTTCGATCAAAAGCGACAAGAGGCTTTGATACGCTACCAAACAGGAAGGATTTATCTTTTCCCACTAGTATGGAAGACTATATATCCAGCATCAGATCAGAATTATATCTCACAGATGTTTTGGATGATCCGCAATACATCTTTGGTAAGCCACAAGGATGTATTTATAATGATCTTTGTATTTGCTTTTTTTCAAATATTAAGATATCTATTAACGGAAACTCGTAAAGACTTATTTATTTCTGCTTCACTGGTCGTAGGACAGTTGGTAGAATTACTGGTATTATCTTATGATGCAATCTTGAATTTAAATGCATCGTATGTCTCAGTCCATTACTCGTTGTATTCATACAGCAACCCCCCGGACGGGTGGTGGATCGTAGTATATTATGCCTCCTTAGTCCTGTCGATATTGTCTATACCCTTCATTTTTTACAATATTTACATATTGCTGCGCTTGTCTTTCCGTCCTGCGCAGAGAATCATATCAGCGTTCAGAACGGGCGCAATTGTCGCTTCGCCGTACGCATTGCGGTGGAAAAGGGTTTATTCAAAAAATATTGTAGAGAAAAACAAAGATGTCAATCCTGAATTTCAGGACGGACAGAGGATTCTGCTTATATCTGACCTTCATATTTCCGAGACGGGAAGCGCTCCAATGCTTAGTGAGCGATCTTCGGACGACGCGCTTAGCAATCTAAAAATTGTAATTGCCCGAAGCAGTCTAGACGCTGTAGTTTTTGTCGGAGACATGACCGATACAGGCAGTAATAGGGCATGGGAAAAATTAACAGAGATTTCTAATTCGCTGACATGCCCTGTTTTAGCTGTTCCTGGCAATCACGATGTTCACTTCGCTTCTTTTAACACAATAGACGGCGGATATGATTTATTCTCTAAGCAGTCTTATGATTCGAGGTATGTATCTGTAAAAATACGTGAGTTGACATCATCGTACCAAGAGGGAGGTTATCCTTTCGTCAAAAGATTGGGTACATCTCCCGTTGTTATTATATTACTTGATAGTAATCGGCGCCCATGTTCAGGACCAGCTACAAACGCACTTGGTTACGTGGGTCGCGATCAGTTGACGGCGGCAGAAGTAAAGTTGAGAAAAATTGCAAAACCGAGTGACAATGTCATAGTTATCTTACATCACCCTGTCGTGTACGGTGAAGGAAATTGGTTTTTGCAATGTATGGATGGGAATAGGGTGTTAGATTTCGCGATAGGAGTTGGAGCATCCGCAATTGTGTACGGCCATCTTCATGCTCCATGGGTAGGAACCTATCAGAACGCTGCCGGGTCTATTATTATTATTAGCTGTGGATCATTTCACCACCCTGCAAAAGGGCCCTGTGCTAAAGATGTTAAGTCGCCATCGGCCTATATTCTTACAATAGGAGGCAGCGCGATAGGCGCAAAGATAATTACTTAAATTCTCGGAATTTGAATTTTGACGACGAAAAGTTCTTTTGCGTCCTCGGCTTAGCCCTCTCAGGGTCGTAATGGTGCGCTTCGGCGTGGCCGAGCTCCGCCGCTCGGCGAAACAGCGGCTCGATGACGAGGTCGGCCTCCCGCACCCCAGCCGCTGCAAGGTCGTCCAGACTCAGCCGAACATCGAGCGAAATGACTGCAATCGCCCGAAAATCCGGGTCCGCGCAGACCTTCATCGCATGCGCGAAATAGGGCTCACCCGGGTTCGCCGTCACAACCATCGAATCCTGCCAGCTCTTTTGCTCGAAAATGTACGTCAGCTTCCCAGAGTGGGCTATCGTCTCGCTGAGGCTTGGCCCGGTCAGACAGCGTCCGGCCTCAGCGGAAAGTAATTTCTGATTCAAAGGTATTAGGTAATGAATCACACAACCTGTTACCTTTCACCAGATATCAGTCCGTGACCTGAGCGGAAGCAAACCGACATGGCCCTATCGACCGGATGCGCCTCAAGCCTGCCTACCAGCAGACGCATCGATTGCGTGATCTGCCATGGTGGCCGGCCCGTGGAGTTCGACAAAACCCGCCGGATCAGCATGGACGGGGATTGGCGGATCACGGCCAACCCACTCGCATGGGGCAACCCGAATGCGGAGGTCGTCGTGTTAGGCTTCTCCAAAGGCCCGACACAGGCTGGCAAGCTAACGACCACACCCCACGACCAGATCGCTTACAAGGGCGGGCGGCTGCCCGTCGGCAAGATCCTGGCCCATGTCGGCCTGATAGAAGGCGGCGATGAGAGGCATCTGCGAGCCTCCGTGGACAGGCTGATCGCCGATCCCGCTGGACGTTTTCAATTTGGCTCGCTCATTCGCTGCACAGTCGAGCGGTGGGACGGTGAGGAATGGAAGGGCACGGGCGGGGGCATGCTGGACGGTTTCGTCGCCGTCCCGTTCGGGCGGGAGGTAGCGACGAACTGCACCCGCCGGTTCCTGACGAACCTTTCTGCCTCGACGCGACTCGTCGTGATGTTCGGGATGGGGACGAAAGGGAACTACATTCGGCAGGCGCGTGCCCTGATCCAGCAGGCGCGGCCGGGGCGCTGGCGGACGGTGAACGAGGTCGCGTATGCCGACGAGAAGGTCACCTTCGTGCACGTCGAGCACTTCGCGTCGCAGGGCAACCTACTTCCTCGGTGGCTTGGCGAGGGCGGTCATTCCCGCGGGCAGCTTGGCATCCGCGCTCGTGAAGCGGTCGCTGGCGCGTTAGGTATGAAGGCTGTCGACGGCCTCGTGGCGTAAGGGATACCGAGTGGGGATGACCGACAGCACCATAACGACTGATGTCGAGCAGAAACTCGCCGACTTGGTCGACGACCTGGATTTCCAGGCAATCGACCGGCGGATGGGACGCTTCAATCTGTTCGAGGCCATGGGTGCCGTGCGAGGAGAACTCCGGCACTCGAACTTCCTGGCCTTCCTCCTTTCGCCCGCCCGAAACCATGGTCTTGCAAGCGAGCCACTACTCCGTTTCCTCCGCCTGGCGCTGGCCGGCATGCCG
>NZ_BPQL01000260.1 GCF_022179225.1 Methylobacterium goesingense | reverse complement strand
TCGTCCCGATCGGGACGAAGACCGAGAAGGCGAGCTGGTCGGGGCTCAGCTTCACGTCTCCGATGGCACCCGAGAGCTTGAGCGCCCCGGCGCTGACCTTGAGCTGCTCTGAGGCCGGCTGGCCCGCCATGACGACGCGGCGCGAGGCGCTGGCGAAGCCGTAGGTCACGGTCGCCACGTAAGAGCCCGGCGCCAGGGTGAAGCTCGGCTCGGCCGCCTCGGAGCGGGCCACGATGGCGGGCTTCGTCCCGTCCGTGCGGTCCTCGTAGATGCGCCAGGCGAGACCGGAGCGCAGGGGCTTGTCGCCGCCCGCGAACACCGCCGAGAGGGCGAGCGCCGCGCTCGCTGCGCTGGGCAGCGGCGGCACCGAGGGATCGGACATCGCGGGGGCCGACAGGGTGGGCGAGGGGAGGTTGGGCCCGATCCGGTTGTGGAAGGCGTTGCCGTCCTGCGCCGAGGCGGCTCCGGGATGGACGCCGAGGAGGAGGGCGCAGCCCAGCAAGACCGATCCGTACCCTGCCCGCGCCATCCCGCACCTCCCAATCCCGACCGGGGCGCCCCGCCGGCGTTGCCAATCCGCCGCCGACGCGCCATGTCACGGGCGGCTGCCGCACCCCGGTGTCCGCCCTTGGAACCGGACCATGGCGGCGGCAAGGCCGCGTCGCCCTCCGGGCCCTTTTCGCGGCTCAGCCTCCACCCGCCCGATCCTGCTCCAGGGATGCCATGAACGCCACCCTCGATCTCCTGCGCACCCGCCGCTCGGTCCCGCCGCTGCGCCTCGCCGGGCCGGGCCCGGACGCAGCCGAACTCGACGCGATCCTGACGATCGCGTCGCGCGTGCCGGACCATGGCAAGCTGGCCCCCTGGCGCTTCCTGGTGATCGCCGGCGAAGCCCGGACCCGTATCGGGGAGACCATCGCGGCGGCCTATGGCGCCGACCACCCGGAAGCCGACGCCGCCCGCCTGGAGCTGGAGCGCAACCGCCTCGCCCTGGCACCCCTGGTGGTGGCGGTGGTGTCGCGGGCCGGCCCGCACGTCAAGATTCCGGAATGGGAGCAGGTGCTCTCGGCCGGCGCCGTGGCGATGAATCTCGTGGTGGCGGCCAATGCCGCGGGCTACGCCACCGCCTGGCTCACCGAGTGGTTCGCCTACGATTCCCGCATCCTCGACGTCCTCGGCCTCGAGCCCAGCGAGCGCCTGGCGGGCTTCATCCACATCGGGCGCGCCCAGGAGGTGCCGCC
>NZ_BPQL01000259.1 GCF_022179225.1 Methylobacterium goesingense | reverse complement strand
TAGAGCGGACGTACGGTTTTGAGGCCCGAATGGCAACCGGCGTCGGATCATTCAGCGGCATAAAAGGGATTCGAAAGGCATGCATCGGGCCCGAGAGTCCCGAAAAGTCCCAAAGTCGGTTCGCGTTGCGTTCTCGGGTATGCCCCCGCCGGCATAGGGGCATCATGAGTTTGCTCCCCTATCCCGTCCGGCACGCATCAACTGCCGGACCCGATGTCGGCCATAGACACGAACATGCCTGCCGACCCACAGGTCTATCGCACAGGCTTCCTCGCCCTCCGGGCCAGCGTGTCGTCGTACCCGGGCCTGACTGGGGCGAACTTGGCGCTATTGGCCTTCAGGACCAACCTTGTGATCCGATGGGCGGATAGAACGAAGGCGCGTGACTGGACCTCTTCGGACTTTCCTGCCCAACGATTAAATTCAATATGGAAGCAGCGACCTCGATTTGAGCCACACCTCCTTGGTGTTCGCATCACACCGTCAAAGGACTGAAATATGTTTGGCAAGGTAAGATTGGTGAGCTTTGCGGACAGGAGCTTCCGGACGCGCAAGGCGAAGTTTATCGCTGAAGGCGAAGCGATTGATCTTTTCGATGAAATACAGGTCCATGATTCCTCGACGCTTCCCGCCGAATTTGCGCATCGGCACTCTGACTTTATGGCATGCAATAATCGAGGCTATGGATATTGGATTTGGAAACCACAGATCGTCTTGGAAGCCTTGAAGGCTTCAGGAGCGAACGACCTTGTCGTCTACTCCGATGTTGGCTTTACGATTCAAGCGGAAGGGCGCCTCAGAATGTCTGAATATCTTGACATTGCCCGCGCCTCTTATTTCGGCATGCTTTCATTTGATAATACACACATCGAATACAACTGGACGAAACGCGACCTCGCTTGCCGCTTGAAAGTCGATGATGATCCTACAATCATGGCAACATCACAAATTTCGTCAGGCTTCTTTGTCATTCGACCCACGGGAAGCAATTTCGAATTGATGCGCGAGTGGTGTGAGATAGCCGTAGAAGACAACTATCGCTATTCCGATGATTCTCCATCAATTGCAGAGAATGACACGCGCTTCTTCGAGCACCGTCATGACCAGAGCATTGGTAGTCTTCTGCGGAAAAAGCGTGGCACAACACTGAGCCATTACGATGTTCAGACATACGATCAAGCATTTGAATGACGGCGCCCGAATCTTCCCATGCTGGCTACTCGTCTTCGCGAGTAGCGGACCGACCGGCGTATCGTTATAGTAAAGACCGACTTTTGGGATTCTATCCGAGGAACGTAGGCGTTTGACGAGCGCCACGTTCCACTGTGGCAATACCAGGGCGGCCGACGGGCGCGGTTCCGCTGTGGCTGGTCGGCAAATGACGCGCCGGTCGAGCATGCTATCTGCGTCTATAGCGTCGCTGCCCTACCCCAATACCCTCGGTTGCCAAGACCGCCCTGGGGCATGCAGCGCATGGATGAGCGCAAGGAGCGGACCCGCGGACTGACGGACGACCAGGAGGCAAAGCGCTTCGTGGCACTTCCGGCCGATTACCAGATCGTTGTCGACTTCGCCTGATGATGGGATGCCAGCTTGCCGAGTGCATCGGCCTGCTCTGGCCCGATATCGATCGGGGCGGCCGGCAGATCACCACTCGGGGGAAGGGTGACAAACGGTGCGGACCCCGCTCTCGACCGGCGTGCGCGAACTGCTGTTCCCGCTGCCCGGCTTTGGGGCGGAGCATGCCGAGCGTGCAGGGGCGGTACTCGCCTCCGCCCGCCGGAAGAAGCAGGGCACGCGCCAGATTGGGGACCGGCTGCCAATCATCCACGAGGCCCTGAAGACGCAGTGGCGCCGCTTGCGCGAAGCTTCCGGGGTCACGAATTTCCGCCACCACGACTATCGACATACCGCCGCGAAACGCATTCTTCGGGCAGGCGGAAATCTCAGGACGGTTCAGGCGCCGTTTCGGCACGAGGACATCACGACCACGCCGTACGGTCCGCGATGGAAGCCGCCAAGTCCCGGGAAAACCGATCCGTCACGCCAACTGCCGCAAAAAATTCCGAAATCAGCTCCGCAGCGACCGGAGGGCCGCCCGCGAG
>NZ_BPQL01000258.1 GCF_022179225.1 Methylobacterium goesingense | reverse complement strand
CGACAAGGCCAATGCCGAGGTGGTGGCGATGGGCATCGACGCGACCCAGCAGGCGATGCTGGCCGGCGCCGTCGACGGCGCCTCGATCCGCGAGCCGGCGCTCACCATCGTGCAGATGCGCAACCCCGCCATCAAGCTCATCGCCACCGGGGGCGAGATGTTCCCCGATCAGCCGGGCACGGTGGTGGGCGTGTTCGGCGCCTTCGCGGACAAGAATCCCGCCGCCGTCGAGGGCCTGGTCAAGGCCGTGGTGCGCGCCGTCGAACTCCTGAAAAGCGATCCGGCCCGCGCGGCGAAACCCGTGGAGGCGGCGCTCGGCAAGGGCATCACCGACACCGCGACCATCACCAAGGCGCTGACCTCGCCGGCCGCCCGGTTCACCGCCGACCCGCGCCAGATCATCGAGGCCACGAAGAAGATGCAGGCCTACCAGGTCTCCATCGGCACCCTCGACAAGGACGTGCCCCTGGAGGGCCTGTTCGAGCCCAAATACTACGAGGCCGCCACCAAGCGCTGAGGGCGCCGTGTCAGGGCCGACCCTCAGCGCGCCGCGCCTGGGTCAGCCCGCCATAGCCCCAGGATTCCGCCGGGACCTCGTCCACCACCACGTAGGTGGCGAGCGGCAGGCCCTCCCCCAGGGTTTCGGCCATGAGCCGGTGGGCGGCCGCGACGAAGGCCGCCTTCTGCGCCGGGCTGTTGCTGCCGGCCGTGACCGTCGCGTCGAGATGGGCCGCGATCCTCGTCGGGGCCGCGCCGATGCTCCAGGCGCCCGGCGCCGTGCCCTCCACCAGCACTGCCGTGAGGTCGGCCCGCTTGCCGAGAACCTCGGCCATCAGGGTGGTGACGCCCGCCTGGAGGGCGGCGAGAGCGGCGGCACCCGGGGGCGGGCCGGCGAGGGTGACGTGGACGAACGGCATATGGTGGTCTCCTGCGGTAGACCGGCTCTCGCGGCGGCGTCGTGTTGACGGACCAACGTGTACGGGCGCAGCATCGTCGCGAAAATCGCGAAGATCCGAACGGATCGTTTGGGAAAACCGAATGGTTGTCACCAACCTCGACCTCGATGCCCTGCGCAGCTTCGTCACCGGCATCGATCTCGGCAGCTTCGCGAAGGCCGCCGAGCGCCTCGACCGCTCGCCTTCGGCCCTCAGCCTGCAGTTGCGCAAGCTCGAGGGGCAGCTCGGCCAGCCTTTGACCCGGAAGTCCGGCCGGGGCCTCGCCTTGACCGAGGCCGGCGAAGCCCTCCTCGGCCCGGCACGGCGTCTGCTCGCCCTCAACGACGAAACCCTGGCGATCGTCCGCGGACCGGCGTTGGCCGGCCGCGTCCGCCTCGGCCTGCCGCAGGATTTCGCCGAGACCTGGCTGCCGGGCCTCCTCGGCCCCTTCGCGCGCCAGAACCCGGGTGTGCAGGTCGAGGTGCGGGTGGAGACCAATGCTGCCCTGCTGGCGGGGCTTCACGCCGGGCGCCTCGACCTCGTGCTGGCCTGGGAATCCGGCGCCGTCCCGTCGGAGGCCTGGCCGGGCCCGGCGCCGCTCGCGCGCCTCGACCTGCCGATGGCCTGGATCGGGCCGCGCGACGGTTTCGTGCGCGCCCTCGACGCGACCCTGCCCCTGGTCGCGTTCGCGGCGCCGTGCCTGTTCCGCCAGGCCGGCCTGCGGGCCCTCGACGGGGCCGCGATTCCGTGGCGGGTCGCCTTCGCGTCGCCGAGCCTCACCGGTCTCTGGGCCGCGGTGGCCGCCGGCCTCGGCATCGCCCTGCGGGTTCCCCACGGCCTGCCGCCGACGCTGCGCGCCCTGGAGCCGGCCGAGGCGAACCTGCCGGCGCTGCCGCAGATCGGCCTGGCGCTGCGGGCCCACGATGCGCAGCGCGGCCCGGCCCTCGAGCGCCTCGCGGGCATGCTGCGCGCCGCCATGGCTCCGAAGCTGTTGGCCTGAGGGCCTACTCGGCGGCGAACAGCCCGGGCAGGCCGGCATCGCCGGCCGGCGGTGGGGATCCGGCTGGGCCGCCGGGCTTCGCTTCGGCCGACGCCTTGGGATCGCCGGGGGCGGTCTCGCAGGCGAGCGCCGGTAGCGCGACGATGCGGTTGCCGCGGTAATCCATGCGGCACACGATGGTGCCGCGGGTCTCGACATAGGCCAGCAGGCGCCGGGCGCGGCCGGGCGAGCGGCTGCCGATCGCCCGCGCCAGGGCCTCGTCGCCGGGGCAGGGCTCTCCGGCGAGCGCCGCGCGGGCGAGCAGCAGGAACAGGCCCTGGACCTCGTCCGGCAGGGTGGCGGCGACGCCTTGTGCCTCCTCCCAGCGCCCGTCCGCCTCGTCCGGGGCGACGTCGGCCCCGTCGAATCCGGCTCGGGCGACGCCGAGGCGGCGGCGGAAGGCGGCCAGGCTGATCGCCTCGCCATCAAGGCTGCGCATCCGGCAGCGCACGAGGAAGTCCTGGTAGACCACCGCCACCGGCTGGCCGCCGGCATCGGGGTCGGCCGCGATGCCGCGCAGGACCGCGTCGAGCCCGGCCCGGATCTCCGCCTCGCTGAGCGGCTCCGGCGCCTCCACCGGCTCGGGGCGGTAGGCGCTCAGCTCGCGCATGAGGTCGGCCGGCGTGGCGCGCGGCGTTGGCGGCGTGCGGGGCGCTGGCGCCCACGCCAGCGCGGGCTCGTCGGCCGAGCGGGTGAGGATGAGGGCGCGCAGGTCCGCATCCGCCGGGGCGGGCAGCGGCACGAGCTTCGGCGAACCCGAGCGCGCCGAGGTCGTCACCGGGCCGATGCGCAGCGCTAGGGGCCGCCGGCTCAGGGCCGGGCCCAGCGCCACGAACTCGCCGCGCGACAGGTCGCGAAACCGCTCGGCGCCGCGCCGGTCGAGGCCGAGGAGGTCGGCCGCGCGTGCCATGTCGATGTCGAGGAAGGTGCGGCCCATGAGGAAGTTGGTGGCCTCGGCCGCGACGTTCTTGGCGAGCTTGGCGAGGCGCTGCGTTGCGATGATGCCGGCCAAGCCCCGCTTGCGGCCCCGGCACATCAGGTTGGTCATAGCGCCGAGCGAGGCCTTGCGCGCCTCGTCCGAGACGTCGCCAGCCGCTGCGGGGGCGAAGATCTGCGCCTCGTCGACGACGATCAGGGCGGGGTGCCAGTGGGTGCGCTCGGCCTCGAACAGGCCGCCCAGGAAGGCGGCCGCCGCGCGCATCTGTGCCTCCATGTCGAGGCTCTCCAGGGTGAGTACCACCGAGACCCGGTGCGCCCGCACCCGGGCGGCGATAGCCTGGAGGTCGGGCTCCGTGTGGGCGCCGTCCACCACCACGTGGCCGTAGGCCTCGGCCAGGGTAACGAAGTCGCCCTCGGGGTCGATGATCACCTGCTGCACCGCGCCGGCGCTCTGTTCCAGCAGGCGCCGCAGGAGGTGCGACTTGCCCGAGCCGGAATTGCCCTGGACCAGGAGACGCGTGGCCAGGAGCTCCTCGAGGTCGAGGCGCGCGGGCTCCGCCCCCGGCCCCATGCTCAGACCCATCTCGATGCCGACCGTCATGCCTGCTCCGGCTCCCGCGCCGAGGCTCGTTCCCCGGGGCTCCTATGGCTCTCGCACGAAGGTCTTAACACGCGTGCCCTCCGGCAGGTCCGTTGCCCGGGCTGGGCGTCCACAGGTGAGGGGTCGCACCCGGAAGGAGTAGAGGTCTGTATTTGTTCCCCTTTCGTTCATGTGGGCTCTTCGGTGATAGGCTCAAGTGCCTAGGCTCAAAGACCTATG
>NZ_BPQL01000257.1 GCF_022179225.1 Methylobacterium goesingense | reverse complement strand
TGCGGGTGGTGCGGTTGAGGAGGCGAACGCCGAGCCGGGTCTCGAGGCCGCGCAGGGCATGGCTGAGGGCTGAGGTGGAGACCCCGAGATCGAGGGCGGCCGCCCGGAAGCTCCCCCGCGTGGCGATGGCCACGAACGCCGCGAGGTCGGAGAGATCGGCGCGCTGCATTGTTGACCCCGGCTCAACGGCTCATCCCGCTTTCTTGAGCTTATCGGGGGAAGACCGCCATGGCACATCCGAGGTCGGTTCACGAACCGCCCCGATCACGAACGCATGGACAGGCCTATGCTGCGACGCTCTCTCGGCCGTACCGGCCTCACCGTCTCCGTTCCCGGCCTCGGCTGCATGGGCATGTCCGAGTTCTACGGCCCCGCCGACGAGGCCGCCTCCCGCGACGCCCTCGCGGGTGCCCTCGACCTCGGCTACGACTTCCTCGACACCGCCGATACCTACGGGCTCGGGCACAACGAAACCCTCCTCGGCCGCTTCCTGGCGGGGCGGCGCGACCGGGTCGTCGTCGCCACGAAGTTCGGCATCGTGCGCCGGGCCGACAGTGCGGAACGGCGGATCGACAACACGCCCGCCTATATCGCGTCCGCCTGCGACGCCTCCCTGCGGCGGCTCGGCCTGGACACCATCGACCTCTACTACTGCCATCGCCGGAACCCGGAGACGCCGCTGGCCGAGACCGTGGGAGCGATGGCGCGCCTCGTCGAGCAGGGCAAGGTCCGGGCGCTCGGCCTGTCCGAGGTCTCGCCCGAGACTCTGCGGGCCGCCCACGCGATCCATCCGATCGCTGCCGTGCAGAGCGAGTACTCCCTCTGGAGCCGGGGCCCCGAGGACGGGATGCTGGAAACCTGCCGGGACCTCGGCGTCACTTTCGTGGCCTATTCGCCGCTCGGGCGAGGCTTCCTCACCGGGGCGATCGATCCGGATCGCCTCGCGGCGGGCGATTTCCGGAAGGGCAATCCCCGTTTCCAGGGCGCGGCGCTGGCGCAGAACCGGCGGCTTCTCGCCGGCCTCGGCGCCATTGCCGAACGGCGCGGAGCGACCCCGGCGCAGGTCGCCCTCGCGTGGCTGGTGAGCCGGGCCCCCGAGGTAGTGCCGATCCCCGGCGCGCGGCGGAGGGCGCGCCTCGCCGAGAACGCCGCCGCCGTGGATCTCGTCCTGACGCCGGGCGAGATCGCGGAACTCGATGCCCTCTTCAGCCCGGGCGCCGTGGCCGGGGCGCGCTACGCGGAGGGCGGCACGGCGGGCATCGAGGTGCTGTGAGGTTCAGAACTGGCGCAGGTAGGGCGCCGGCTTCTGGCCGAGGATGCGCCAGGTTCCGGCGAGCCCGAGCAGGATCGCGAAGGCGACCGCCAGGGTCGCGGCGACCAGGGCGCCGGAGAGATCGAGGGTGAACTCGAGCTTCATCACCCGAGTGACGATGACCCAGCCCGCCAGGGTACCGGCGGCGAGGCCGAAGATCGCGGTGGCGAGGCCGAGCGCCCCGTATTCGAGGGTGTAGGCCGCGAGCAGCCGGCGCCGGGTGGCGCCCAGGGTCTTGAGCACCACGGCGTCGTAGAGGCGGGCCCGGTGGCCGGCCGCGAGAGCGCCG
>NZ_BPQL01000256.1 GCF_022179225.1 Methylobacterium goesingense | reverse complement strand
GCCCAGCAGGGTGGCGACCTTGACGCGAGTCTCCTCCAACCGACTGAGCCAGATCTGCTTCGGACCGGCGGTCTCAAAACCCTCCTGGAGAAAACGCTCGTAAGCTTCCTTCACGGGGCGAGAGAGCGGGGTCTGGAAGCCGCTGTCGAGATAGACCACGTGCTCGACAGCCGGAAACGCCTGACGAACGGCGGCGACGTCGTAGTGCTGGCTCATGATCCCTCCGGCGGCGCGGACGCGACGAGGCATTGCGCCGGGAAGCCCCGGCGAGCCTTCGACCGATCTCAGATTCTGAATGACTTGGATGCGGATTAAACTGCCAGACGCCGCTCAATGACTGAGCATGTCAGTGGCATGACATAAAAATACACTACATCCGCTACGCGTCGAGACGCATCATCATCCAGCGGGATGTTTCATTCCGAAAATTGAGAATTATCAAAATCGTCGTTGTCCTTTAGGATGGTCCTGGACAACAGGACGGATGCCTCCTGAAGCGGATCGATGAAGGCGTCGAGGTCCTCGTAGCTGACACGCGCCGAGGGCACCGAGACCCCAAGGCAAGCGATCAGGTCGCCCTTCGGCGAGACGATGGGCACGGCGCAGCCGACGACACCGATAACGTATTCCTCGTTGGTCTTCGCCCAGCCCCTGCGCCGGATCACGTCGAGTTGGGCGAGAAGCATCTCTGGATCGGCAATGGTCGTCGGGGTGTACCGCGCGAGCGGAAGAGATTGGGCAAGCCGTTGCCGGACCTTGGTGGGCAGACGGCTCATGTAGATCTTGCCCGTCGAGGTGCAGTGGAGCGGCGCGGAGGATCCGGGATTGAATTGCAGTCCCTGCTGTTGCTTGGTTTGTACGCTGTCCACGTAGGCTACCGCATTGTCACGGACGATGCCGATTTCGCACTGCTCTCCGATCCTGTCGGCCACGGCGCTCAGGACCGCATGCCGCCGTACGGTGCGGAAGGCCGCCCCGATCGTTTTGGCCGAGAGGGTGACCAGCGTGCTCCCGACGACATAGCGCTTCGTGCCGAGGGCCTTCTGGATGAGGCCGCGGTCCTCAAGATTACCGATGAGGCGATGCGCGGTCGGAAGGGGTAGGGCGAGAGCGGCGGCGATCTCGGCGGCCGAAAGCGCCTTCCTCTGCTCCGCCACGAAGGTCAGGATGGCCAGGGCGCGATCCAGGGGTGCATCACGCGACCTGTCAGGTTCAACGGCCAAGATGGCTTCCTTGTACAAATGACGTTCGGTTGAGCCCCGTCGGCGTGAATGGGCAAGGGCTTGTGACCGATAGGATCAACTCACCAAGAAATCGGCTGGGGCACACGCCGTGGTTTAACGGCTTTCGAAAAATTTTCCCTCCTTTGGAAAACAACCCCGTGACCAGAGAACGGGCTGCCCGAGTGTCACGCAGGAGCTGCGAGTAGCCGTAGGGGCTGCGTCTGCCTGGACACTGTTCTCGACGTAGGCGGACGGGCTGGAAGCCACCCATCACTTACATTCGTGACGGGTATGAAACGTCGGATTTCGACCCCCAACACCCGGAGGTGTCCAAATCCGACGCAGCCCCCCCCCCTGCCTGCATAAATTCCGATCATAGGATTTTATGTTTGACAGCGCGACGCTCCTGGAGTATTGATAGGGCACGCTCAAGAAGTGTGAGTGGCGGTGGGGGCAGCGGCG
>NZ_BPQL01000255.1 GCF_022179225.1 Methylobacterium goesingense | reverse complement strand
CCAAGGACTTCGAGCGGGCTCTGGAAGAGACGGTGCGCTGGTACCTCGACAACGAGGCCTGGTGGCGTCCGATCCGCGAGGGCCGCTACACCGGCGAGCGCCTCGGCCTCGGCCTGGCCCCCAAGGAGGCCTGAACCGCGGATGTCGGATCCCATGGACATCTTCATCCTTGGCGGGGCCGGCCAGGTCGGCACCGAGCTGTAGGCCCCCGGCCTCTGGGGGGCGAACGTGCGCCTCCACGCCCCGACCCGCGGCGAGCTCGACATCACGGACGGGGCGGCCCTTGGCCAGCGCCTACGCTCGGGCATCCCGCATGGTCATTGGCTCACGACGACCTTCGTGGCGGGCTTGCGCCTGTCGGGAATGAGCGCGCCCATAGTGCTCGACGGGCCGATGACGCGAGATTGGTTCTTGGCTGTCAAACAGCGTTGAACATTGACTCTGGATTGGAGTGGACCCCTTGGGGTGGACGGATTGGGCAAGGCTGATTGACCGGTTGGCTGGGTCTTCGAAGGATGAAGACCATGGCACGACACCGTTCTCACAGCGTCGCGTTCAAGCGGCAGGTCGCGCAGGAGTACCTGTCGGGCGAGACGCTGCACGGCTTTGCCAAGCGCCACGATCTCTCGCGCAACCTCGTGCGCGTCTGGGTGCAGAAGTACGAGACGGGCGCGTTCGACGACGACGCGGCCGCCGCCGACACGATCCAGACCTATGAGGCGCGCATCGCTGCGCTCGAACGGCTCGTCGGCCGGCAGGCGCTTGAGCTTGAGTTTTTAAAGGGGGCTCTGCGCAACGGACCGCCGCCGCGAAGCGGGCCTATGTCCGTGATCACCGGCCCGGCAGCCTCTCCGTCGCTGCGGGATGCCGGCTGATGGGTCTGGCGCGCTCCACCTACTACGACGCTCCGACGCGGGCTGCTGACGATACCGCCCGCGTCGAGGCCATGGCCGCGATCTGCGACGCGTTCGAAGCCTACAATCACGCTCGTAGGCTCAAGACCCTGCAAGGCCTGACACCGACCGAGTTCATCCTGAACGCCTGGACAAAAAGCCCGAACGCTTCAGGATCGACACGTCACACCTCATCCCGAGACCATACACAGCCGTCAGCACCGCTGTAATCGGTTTGCCGCTGCCCTCGGCGCTCACTGCGAGGCCTGGAACGAACTCATC
The DNA here is from genome assembly GCF_022179225.1 of Methylobacterium goesingense. GTDB lineage: Bacteria > Pseudomonadota > Alphaproteobacteria > Rhizobiales > Beijerinckiaceae > Methylobacterium > Methylobacterium goesingense. Next base: position 1,640 of record NZ_BPQL01000255.1, on the reverse strand, counting down.
GCCCAGCCCTGGCACACCATGTTCATCGGACTGCATTAATGTGGTTATAGATGCTAATTGATGCAAGCCTGAATTAGATATTATTCATATATATCCAAAAAAGCTCTGATATGTAAGACACTTTGTGCCAATTATCTTAGATTTTTCTTGCTCTATATTTTCAATATTCCGCTCTAACGGACTCAGACTTTTATCACGTGGAAAAACGTTCCTTTCTACTTCGTAAAGGCGATCATAATTTGTGAAGTTTTTGAAAGGACTTCCCTCTAAATTCCATCCTGTCTTTGCAATAAATCTTTTCCTCTCGTGAATACTCCAAAAAAAATCTTCAAACCTTATAATAACCACGTTATCATAAGATTTATGTATATTTAGTAACTCCTCTGAGGATTTTATGCAATATTCTTCTACCCACTCGCTCGGAAAAATGCTTACCGAATTTTGTTTAATGTGTTTCTCTGTAAAACTAAGATAGACATCTTCAATATTCCTTACCAATATTAATATTATTCTAGGATGCAAAATATTAATTATTGCCTTATGACTTTTTGGGATAACTTCTTTTATGCCAATTTTGTTTGAAGTATTTGTAAGACTCAAGTAATATTTCAAAAATTTTGATTCGTCTTGTGGATTTTTAATTATATCCCATTCATTAAACCCAAACGTGTGAGCTGTAGGTTCTACAAGCACATTTTGCTCTGGCAAAAACGTCATCATATTAGCGAGAGCCGTACTACCAGATCTTCCAATCGCAGCAATATAAATGTCTAATTTAGACTCAGTAAAATTTTGAGAGCTATAATTTTGACTGTGCATTACTGTAAAACTCCAGAAATTTAAGAAACTATAAATTTTTTACATATATCTGTTAAAATTGTCCTGCTTTCATTTATCTCAAGCTCGCTGAGATATGATTGTGCAAGAGTGACGTTTTTACAGCAGCGACGCGGTCGGAGGATTCAGGGCAGGCTTGATGCACGCGAGCTTGGTCAATGGCCCAGACCGTCTGTGTGCTCCTTGACGACGCTACGGAATCATCGCTGTCAGCGATCGCTCAAACACATTCAGCGCGCCCGCATCGTTTTGCTCTTAGCACGACTTTGGTCATACATGCGGGGTGGCAAAACGCATAGGCCTAGGGCGCGGGTAAGCGGAAGCGGGGTTTTGTTCGGATGCGTCGGCACGAGGATGTCGCCAAAGTCCGCTTGCGCCAGATCACACAGCGCACTGCGGCCAGAGAGCATCGGCGAAAGTCGGGCGCGGTTTAAGGTACCACGCGGCAGCCGCGAGGCGTCGCCGTTGGCGGGCAGTGAGCTGTGCAGCCAGCAGGGTCGCGATCGAGAACAGAGCGAGTAGGCAGGACGTTGTCCGGGCGATCGCCGTGTCGGACCACTGCCGCTGCGTCTCGACGCCGAGGTGAGCGCGGATCTTTTAGAAGGTGATCTCGACGCTCCACTGGCGCGAGAACGGCCCTACGATCTGGTCTGGGTTGCGTTCGAGGTCGGTGCAGAGCAGCGCTTGTGGGGGGCGGATCAGGACCAAGCGGTTCGGTACGACGGGCAGACCGCGGTGTCCGAGGCGATCTCGATCGCGCGCGCCCGGCCCATACCAGCCCGGCACTGTCCGTCGTCAGATGA
>NZ_BPQL01000254.1 GCF_022179225.1 Methylobacterium goesingense | reverse complement strand
TCAACGAGATCTCCTCCTCGCATCGCGGCGACGAGCCGATGCTGGCCGAGGACACGGTGTCCTATCTCGGCCAGCATCGGCTCGTCGCCGCGATGCGAGGAGGAGATCTCGTTGACGCCCGGAACGTCGGCGGCAGTGAACACCGCCACTACGCCCTCGGTGCTTCGTACGGGCCCGAGATCCACCGAGACGAGGCGGGCATGGGCCCGCTCGCCCAAGCCCAGGCAAACGTGGAGCAGGCCGGCCGGCTCGGCCGCGTCGTCAATGTAGACCGCCGAGCCGCCGACGTGGCGGGCCGCGCTGTCGTGGATGCGCGGTGTATGGGCGCCACCCGCGATCCGGTCTTCCGGCTTCGGGGCAGGGGGCGTGTGGTCAAGCATGGGCCAGCGCTCCGATCGCTGCGAGCCGGGTCTCGGGCGCCCCTGGCCCGGCCTCGTGGATCAGGCGTTCGATCAGGTTGCCGGCGACCTTGAGGCGGTAGGCCGCCGAGGCCCGCATGTCGGAGAGCGGGGTGAAGTCCCGGGCGAGCGCCGCCTTGAAGGCGGGGATGACGGTCGCATCGAGGGGCTGGCCCACCAGCGCGGCCTCTCCCTGCGCGGCGCGCTTCGGCGTGCCGGCCATGCCCCCGTAGGCGATGCGCGCCTCCCGGATGCGACCGGCGTCGAGGGTCAGCCGAAAGGCGCCGAGCACGGCGGAGATGTCCTCGTCGAAGCGCTTCGAGACCTTGTAGACCGCCAGCCGCGCCCCCGCCGGCAAGGGCGGAACCGTGACCCCCGTGACGATCTCGTCGGCGGCGCGGTCCTGCCGACCGTAGGCCACGAAGAAATCCTCCAGGGGCAGGTCGCGGGTGCCGGTTCGGCTGGCGAGGTGGAGCGTGGCGCCGAGCGCGATCAGGGCGGGTGCGGCGTCGCCGATGGGCGAGCCGTTGGCGATGTTGCCGCCGAGCGTCCCGGCATTGCGGGTCTGGGCGGCGCCGTGGCGACGAAACAGCTCGCCGAGGTCGGGGTGGAGTTTGGCGAGCGCCGCACCGGCCGCCGCCAGGGTCACGCCCGCGCCGATGCGCA
>NZ_BPQL01000253.1 GCF_022179225.1 Methylobacterium goesingense | reverse complement strand
CCTCCGCCAGGGCCTCGGCGATGGCGAGGTAGTGGGGCTTCCCCCAACGCTTCAGGTCGGGCGCCCATGTCCCGCTCACGACATGCGAAGGCGTCGGTCGCCCGTCTCGAGTTGCTGAGGCCATCCGTTCTCCAAGCACACCATCAAGATGCGATCAATGCCTGATTGTATGGGTAGCAAGCACCGTACCGTGTCGTTACCCGAATGAGTTCAAGCAGCAATACATTCAATACAATCAATCTATGCAGTCAGAATAGGCATGCCATGACGCCCCCGCGTGCATCTGCCGATCTGGATACCATTCGAAGATAAGTATCCTGGACCAAGGCGCCAGCCTCATTGAATGCACCATTGAATGCATTCTACTTGAGGGCATTGATGGTTTTATTGATCGGCCGTCATTGGCATGTCGCTTGCCATGGAGGGATGTGACCACCCGAGGCTTCGGCTGACGCGGTCCAACCCATCACGGAGCGAGATCCATGCCGGCAGTGAATCGCGAGCCCCACAAGAAGGGCGACTACCTGGTCGACTACGAGGAGAAGGTCTTCGAGGACGTGAAGGCCGAGCCGGGCCAGAAGGCCCTCGTCACCTTCCACACCGTCGCCTTCGAGGGCTCCATCGGCCTCGTGAACCTCCTCCAGGCCACCCGCCTGCAGCGCAAGGGCTTCGAGACCTCGATCCTGCTCTACGGTCCCGGCATCACCCTCGGCGTGCAGCGCGGCTTCCCGCGCCTCGGTGACGAGGCCTTCCCGGGCCACCTCAACTTCAACAACCAGCTTGAGAAGTTCATGGCCGAGGGCGGCAAGGTCTACGCCTGCCGGTTCTCGACTCAGGCTCTCTACGGCCACGGCGAGGCCGCCTTCATCGAGGGCATCCGCATGATCAACCCCCTCGACGTCCTCGACTGCATGCTCCTGCACAAGCGCGACAACGCGGTGATCATCGACACCTGGACGCTCTGAGCGGGCCCTCGGCCCATCGACCGGGACGTTGCACCCGGCGGCCGCGCACGACGCGGCCGCCGCCACCGCCGGAGAATCATCCATGTCTGAGAACCGGATCGTGCGGGCCGCCGCCGTTCAGATCGCACCCGACCTCGACCGGCCCGAGGGCACACTCGAGCGCGTGCTCAACGCCATCGACGCGGCGGCCGCCAAGGGCGCGCGCTTCATGGTCTTCCCCGAGACCTTCGTGCCGTACTACCCGTACTTCTCCTTCGTGCTGCCGCCGGCCCTGCAGGGCGCTGAGCACCTGCGCCTCTACGAGCGCGCCGTGGCGGTGCCGGGACCCGTCACGGACGCCGTCTCGGCCGCCGCCCGCCGCCACGGCGCCGTGATCGTGCTCGGGGTCAACGAGCGCGACCACGGCTCGCTCTACAACGCGCAGCTCGTCTTCGACGCCGACGGCACCCTGGCGCTGAAGCGGCGCAAGATCACGCCCACCTACCACGAGCGCATGGTCTGGGGTCAGGGCGACGGCGCCGGGCTCACGGTCGTCGAGACCGCGGTCGGCCGGGTCGGAGCCCTGGCCTGCTGGGAGCATTACAACCCGCTGGCTCGCTACGCCCTGATGGCCCGGCACGAGGAGATTCACGCGGCTCAGTTCCCGGGCTCGCTGGTCGGCCAGATCTTCGCCGACCAGATGGAGGTGACGATCCGCCACCACGCCCTGGAGGCGGCCTGCTTCGTGGTCAACGCCACCGGCTGGCTCACCGACGAGCAGGTGGCGCAGGTCTGCCCGGACGAGCGCCTGCGGGGCGCCTGCCGGGGCGGCAACTGCACCGCCATCGTCTCGCCGGAGGGCCGCCACCTCGCCGAGCCGCTCGGCCCCGGCGAGGGCATTCTCATCGCCGACATGGACCTCGCGCTCGTGACGAAGCGCAAGCGGATGATGGATTCCGTCGGCCACTACGCCCGCCCCGAGCTTCTCAGCCTCCTGCACGACGACCGTCCGGCCTCGTTCGTGCACCGGCCGACCCGTTCGCAACATCAATCCCGGAGCCTCGACCATGAGCAGTTCCCCGCTTCCGACGAGCCTTCCCACGCTTCCGCCGGTCATGTCGGGTCTGGTCGGGATGCCGACGGAACGCCTGATCAACGCGTTGCAATCCTACGGCGTTAGGCTCGCCGACAGCCGGTCCGGGGCCCCGAGCCGGCGCGGCGGCGCCGGGCCGTCCGACCACAAGGCGATGACCATCGCGGGCCGGACCGTGATGGTGCCGGTCCATACCGAGGCGGCCTTCGACTCGCCCTTCCTCGTGCGTCGCCCGGACCTCGACGGAGTCTCGGTGATCGAGCATGACGGCGCGGTGATCGGCCGGGTGACCTTCCCGGGCAAGCCGCGCTTCTACGCGCTCTCGACCTTCGACGGGGTGCCGTACGCGAAGATCGCCGTGCTGCACGGGCGGGACGTGCTCGCCACCACGGTGCTGCAGACCTGCATCCGCTACGCCAGCCGGACCAAGACCTGCCAGTTCTGCTCCATCGGCCAGTCCCTCGCCGCGGGCCGCACCGTCGCGCGAAAGACCCCCGAACAGCTTGCCGAGGTCGCCCGCGCCGCCGTGCTGCTGGACGGCGTCAAACACATGGTGATGACCACGGGCACCCCGAACGCCACCGACCGCGGCGCCTCCATCCTGTGCGAGAGCGCTTTCGCGGTGAAGGCGGCGGTGGATCTTCCGATCCAGGCGCAATGCGAGCCGCCGGACGACGACCGCTGGTTCGAACGCATGAAGGCGTCGGGCATCGACGCGCTCGGCATGCATCTGGAAGTGGTGACGCCCGAAGTCCGGGCCCGGATCATGCCCGGCAAGGCCAGCGTCCCCCTGGAGCGCTATTACGATGCCTTCGCGGCGGCCGTACCGGTCTTCGGGCGGGGCCAGGTCTCGACTTACATCCTGGCGGGTCTCGGCGATGCGCCTGAAGCGATCCTCGCGATGGCCGAGCGCCTGATCGGGATGGACGTCTATCCCTTCGTCGTACCCTTCGTGCCGATTTCGGGCACCCCCTTAGAGAGCCATCCGGCACCGTCGCCGGA
>NZ_BPQL01000252.1 GCF_022179225.1 Methylobacterium goesingense | reverse complement strand
ACCCTCGATCTCTCCGGCGCCCTGGTCGCCGGAGAGATCGAGGGTGAACTCGAGCTTCATCACCCGAGTGACGATGACCCAGCCCGCCAGGGTACCGGCGGCGAGGCCGAAGATCGCGGTGGCGAGGCCGAGCGCCCCGTATTCGAGGGTGTAGGCCGCGAGCAGCCGGCGCCGGGTGGCGCCCAGGGTCTTGAGCACCACGGCGTCGTAGAGGCGGGCCCGGTGGCCGGCCGCGAGAGCGCCGGCGAGCACGAACAGGCTCGCCACCACGGCGATGCCGCTGGCGCCCCGGATGGCGAGCACGAGCTTGCCGACGATGTCGCTGACGGCTTCGAGCGCTTCCTTCACCCGCACGCTGGTGACGGACGGGTAGGCCCGCGCCACGTCCCGCAGGATGCCGGCCTCGGCCTTGGCGTCGGGGCCGTTCGGGAAGGTCAGGGTGGCCAGATCCGAATGGGGCGCCCCCCGGAAGGTCCCGGGCGAGAACACCATGACGAAGTTGATGCCCAGCGATCGCCACTCGACCTTGCGCAGGTTGGCGATCCGCGCCGTGAGGGTCCGCCCGAGCACGTTGACAGTGACGCTGCTGCCGACCTTCAGATCGAGCTTGGCCGCGAGTTCGGCATCGAACGAGACGAGGGGCGTCTTCGCCTCCTCGGCGTTCCACCAGGACCCGGCCACGAGGCTCGAGCCTTCGGGCAGATCCTCCGCGTAGGTGATGCCGCGATCGCCGTCGAGGACCCAGGCGGCCTCCTCCGGGGCCTTGATCGCCTCGGCGGGCACGCCGTTCAGGGCGGTGATCCGCCCGCGCATCATCGGCACGCGCTCGATCTTGGCGCCCGGGGCGAGGCCCCCCAGGAAGCCGTGGAAGGCGTCCGCGTCGCTGGAGGGGATGTCGAGGAAGAACAGGTTCGGGGCCTTGGCGGGCAGCGAGTTGGTGAGCGTGCGCCGGACGTTGGCGTCGATCAGGCTCAGGGTCACGAGAAGCGTCACCCCAAGGCCGAGGGAGAGCACGATGGCGGGGGTCAGGGCACCGGGCCGGTGCAGGTTGGCGAGCGCCATGCGGGGCGCGGCCATGCGCGGGCGCGGCAGGCGGCGGGCCCCCGCCATCAGCCCGATGGCGACGAGGCGCAGGAGCCCGAAGGCGAGCCCGGCCGCCACGATGAAGATCAGTGCGAGGCGCCGATCGAAGGCGGTCCCCACGGCCAGGGCGACGAGACCCGCCAGCGCCGCGGTCAGGATCAGCCGGTAGCGCAGGCGCGTGCGCCCCGCATCCGTGTCCACCACGTCCCGGAACAGGCCGGAGACCGGAATGTCGTGCGCCCGCCCGAGGGGGAGGATCGCGAAGGCGAGCGCGGTCAGGAAGCCGTAGGACGCGGCCAGCGCGAGTTCGGTCGGCGCGATCGTGGGGTTCAGCGGCAGCGGCAGCGAATCGTGGAACAGCGCGTCGAGGCCGAACGGGAGCAGCGCGCCGACGGTGAGCCCGATGGCGATGCCGAGAGCCGCGATGAGCCCGACCTGCGTCAGATAAAGGACGACGACCTGGCCACCCGGCGCGCCGACGCTCTTCAGGGTGGCGATGGAGCCGCGCTTGCGCTCGACGAAGGCCGCGACCGCGTTGGCCACGCCGACGCCGCCGACGATGAGGGCGGTCAGCCCCACCAGGGTGAGGAACTGCGTGAAGCGCTCGATGCTCTTGGCGAAGCGCGGGTCCGCATTGGTGCGCGCCCGCATTTCCCAGCCCGCATCGGGCACCGCCTTGGCGACGGCCGCTGCCCGGCTCTGCAGGGCCGCGTCGTCGGCCTCCGGGATGCGGAGCCGGTAGCTCCAGCGGTTGAGGCTGCCGGGACGGACGAGGTCGGACTTCGCGAGCGCGGCGTGCGAGATCAGGACGCGGGGCCCGAAGCCGATGCCGTTGGCGATGCGGTCGGGCTCGGAGACCAGGGTCGCGCGGATCGCGAAGGGCCGGCCCGCGATGGTGATGCGGTCACCGACCTTGAGGTCGAGGCGCGTCAGCAGCACCGGATCGGCCACGGCCCCGTCCGCGCCGTCCTGCTCGGCCAGGAGTTCGCTCAGGGGCCGGGCCGGCTCCGTGACGAGTTCGCCGGTGCTGGGGTAATCGTCGCCCACCGCCTTCAGCTCGACCAGCGCCGTGCCCTCGCCGGCCACCGCCATGGCCCGCAGGGTGGTCACCACCGAGACGCGGCCCTGCGCGTCGAGGGCGGCGCGCTCCTCGGGCGTCGCCGCGCGGTTGATCAGGCTGTAGGTGAGGTCGCCGCCGAGGATGCGCGCGCCCTCGCGGCCGAGCCCGTCCGTGAGCGAGCGCGAGATCGAGGCGACGCCGGCGATGGCCGCGACGCCGAGGGCGATGCAGGCGAGAAACACCACGAAGCCGGAGAGGCCGCCGCGCAGTTCGCGCAGGGCGAGGCGCAGCGTCAGGGGCACGCGAAGGCTGGACCGGCCCCGCGCGGGACCGGGCTCGCCCGGCCGGGACAGCGTACCGTGCATCGCTCAGGCCCGGACCGGCACGGGCTCTTCCACCCGGCCGGAGCGCAGGCGGACCGTCCGGTCGCAGAGGCGGGCGAGGCCGGGATCGTGGGTGACCAGCACCAGGGTGGCACCTCGGTCGCGCTTGAGCGCGAACAGGAGCTCGACGATCTGGCGCCCCGTCGCCTCGTCGAGGTTTCCGGTGGGTTCGTCGGCGACCAGGATCGCCGGGTCGGGCACGATGGCGCGGGCGATGGCGA
>NZ_BPQL01000251.1 GCF_022179225.1 Methylobacterium goesingense | reverse complement strand
CGTCGACCACGAAGCCGGTGGCGATGATCAGCGCCATCAGCGAGAGGATGTTGAGGCTGTAATCCAGCAGGTACATCGCCGAGTATGTGCCGACGATGGAGATCGGCACGGCGACCGCCGGGATCAGGGTGGCGCGGCCGGAGCGCAGGAACAGGAACACCACGAAGATGACGAGGACGACGGCGATGACCAGCGTCTCCTCGGTCTCGGCGAGCGAGGCCCGGATGGTGGCGCTGCGGTCGCCCGTGATGGTGAGGTCGATGTCGCCGGGCAGCGCCGCCTTCACCTGCGGGATCGCGGCCTTGAGCCCCTTGATCGTCTCGACGACGTTCGAGCCCGGCTGCTTGTAGATGAACAGGATCACGCCCGGCTTGCCGTTGACGAGGCCGAGGTTGCGCCGGTCCTCCACCGAATCCTCGATGGTGCCGACATCGGTGAGGCGCACGGCGGCGCCGTTCCGGTAGGCCACCACGAGGTCGCGGTAATCGGCGGCCACCCGGCCCTGATCGTTGGCGTAGAGCTGGTAGTGGCGCGTCTCGGTCTCGATCGCGCCCTTGGGCGAGTTCGCATTGGCGGAGGCCAGGGCCGCCCGGATGCCCTCCAGGCCGATGCCGTAGTTGAACAGGGCGGTCGGATCGAGGGCCACCCGCACCGCCGGCAGGGACGAGCCGCCGATGTCGACATTCCCGACCCCCGGGAGCTGGGACATTTTCTGCTGCACCACCGTGGCGGCGGAATCGTAGAGCTGGCCCGGCGTCAGGGTGTCGGAGGTGAGCCCCAGGATCAGGATCGGCGCGTCGGCCGGGTTGAACTTCCGGTAGGTCGGGTTCGAGCGGAGCGCCGTGGGCAGGTCGGCCCGCGCGGCATTGATCGCCGCCTGGACGTCCCGCGCCGCACCGTCGATGTCCCGGTTCAGGCCGAACATCAGCACAAGCCGCACCGAGCCGAGGGAACTCGTCGAGGTCATCTCGGTGACGTCGGCGATGGCACCCAGGCGCCGCTCCAGGGGCGCCGCCACGGTGGTCGCCATGGTCTCCGGCGAGGCGCCGGCCATCTGCGCCTGGACCAGGATGACGGGAAAATCCACCTGGGGCAGCGGCGCCACCGGCAGCTTCATGAAGGCGAAGATGCCGGCGAGGAGCACGCCGATGGTGAGCAGCGTGGTGGCGACGGGCCGCCGGATGAACGGCTCGGAGATGTTCATGGCAGCGCCTCGACGCTGCCGGCGCCGCCTTCGCGGCGGCCGGAGATGCGGCGTTCCAGGCGGTCGAAGGCGAGGTAGATCACCGGGGTGGTGAAGAGCGTCAGCACCTGGCTGACGATGAGGCCGCCCGCGATGACGATGCCGAGCGGCTGGCGCAGCTCCGAGCCGACACCGGTGCCGACGATGAGCGGCACCGCCGCGAACAGGGCCGCAAGCGTCGTCATCAGGATCGGCCGGAAGCGCAGGATGCAGGCCTCGTAGATCGCGTCCCGAGGGCTCAAGCCCTCCTCGCGCTCGGCCTGGAGCGCGAAGTCGATCATCATGATCGCGTTCTTCTTCACGATGCCGATGAGGAGCACGATGCCGATGATCGCGATGATGTCGAGGGAGAGCCCGAACAGCATGAGCCCGATGAGCGCCCCGATGCCGGCCGAGGGCAGCGTCGACAGGATGGTGATCGGGTGGATGAAGCTCTCGTAGAGCACGCCGAGGACGATGTAGACGGTTACGATGGCGGCCAGCACCAGGAAGAGCTGGTTGGAGAGCGCCGACTGGAAAGCGAAGACCGAACCCTGGGGCACGACCCGGAAGCTCGGCGGCAGGTCGATCGACTGGCGCGCCGCCTCCACTGCCGAGACGGCATCGCCCAGGGCCGCGCCGGGCGCGAGGTTGAATGAGACGGTGGTGGCGGGGAACTGCCCGAGATGGCTAATGAGCAGGGGCGCCCGCCGCTCGCTGACCTGGGCCACCGCCGAGAGCGGAACCTGGCCCGAAGCGACCGTGGAGGACGGCAGGTAGATGTGGTCCAGGCTCTCGATGGTCTTGTGCAGGTCCGGATCGGCCTCGAGGATGACCCGGTACTGGTTCGACTGGGTGAAGATCGTCGAGATGATGCGCTGGCCGAAGGCGTCGTAGAGGGCATTGTCGACGGTGGCGGGCGTGATGCCGTAGCGTCCCGCAGTCGGCCGGTCGATGGTGATGTAGGCGGCCAGCCCGCTCGCCTGCAGGTCGCTGGCGACATCCATGAGGAGCGGCGAGGCCTGCAGCGCCCGCACGAAGCGCGGCACCCAGGTCTCGAACTCCGTCAGGTTCGGGTTCTCGAGAATGACCTGGTACTGGGTCGCGCCCACCGCCGTGTCGATGGTGAGGTCCTGCACCGATTGCAGGTAGAGGCGGATGCCGGCCACACCGGTGGTGGCCGCCTTCAGCCGCTCGATGATCTCGGGCGCGCGGGCCGTGCGCGTCTCCTGCGGCTTCAGGTTGATGAGAAAGCGGCCGGAATTCAGGGTGACGTTCTGGCCGTCGACCCCGATGAAGGAGGACAGGCTCTGCACGTCCGGGTCCTTCAGCACGATGGCGGCGAGCTTCTGCTGGCGTTCGGCCATGGCGGCGTAGGAGACGGTCTGATCGGCCTGGGTCACGCCCTGGATCACGCCGGTGTCCTGCACCGGGAAGAAACCCTTCGGGATCACGACGAACAGGTAGGCGGTGAGCGCGATCGTGCCGAGGGTGACGACGAGGGTCAGCGTCTGGTGGCGCAGCACCACCCGCAGCATGCGGCCGTAGCCCGCGATGATGCCGTCCATGCCACGGCGGGCGGCACGGGCGATGAAGCCCTCGCGGCGCTCGGCCACGCCGGGGACATGGGCCTTCAGCAGGCGCGCGCACAGCATCGGCACGAGGGTAAGCGAGACCACCGCCGAGATGATGATGGTGGCCGCCAGCGTGATCGCGAATTCGTGGAACAGGCGCCCGACCACGTCGCCCATGAACAGGAGCGGGATCAGCACCGCAATCAGCGAGACGGTGAGCGAGATGATGGTGAAGCCGATCTCGCGGCTGCCCTTCAGCGCGGCTTCGAGCGGCGAGTCGCCCTCCTCCACGTGGCGGGCGATGTTCTCGATGACCACGATGGCGTCGTCGACCACGAAGCCGGT
>NZ_BPQL01000250.1 GCF_022179225.1 Methylobacterium goesingense | reverse complement strand
GGCCGCGACCTCGCGCTGGTGCCGGGCCAGGGCCTCTGGGGTCCAGCGCGAGGTCGCGGCCCTGAAACGGCAATGGGGGCCGCTGCTCGCGCAGGACCCCCATTATCACCCGGGCTTCGACCCCGATCTCGGCAGCTACGCCCGATTGCGGCTAGACTGGCCCGGCGCCTGTCCGGTGAGCCCGCGCTGAGGCGTCAGATTCCTCCGGGGCAGCGGACCCGCGCGTCACCCGGACGCCAGGCGACCCGATTCCCGCGCCGACGGCGCGGGAGACCGGTTTACTGGACGAGGCGCGGCCCGCCGGTCTGCACCTTCTCGTTCTCGGACATGATGCCGAGGCGCTTGGCGACCTCGGTATAGGCCTCGATCAGGCCGCCGAGATCCTTGCGGAAGCGGTCCTTGTCGAGCTTGTCCGACGACTTGATGTCCCACAGGCGGCAGGAATCCGGGGAGATTTCGTCGGCCACGACGATGCGCATCATGTCGCCTTCCCAGAGGCGGCCGGTCTCGATCTTGAAGTCCACGAGGCGGATGCCGACGCCGAGGAAGAGCCCGGACAGGAAGTCGTTGACCCGGATGGCGAGGGCCATGATGTCGTCGATTTCCTGGGGGGTCGCCCAGCCGAAGGCCGTGATGTGCTCCTCCGACACCATCGGGTCGTTGAGCGCGTCGTTCTTGTAGTAGAACTCGATGATCGAGCGCGGCAGCTGCGTGCCTTCCTCGAGGCCGAGGCGGGTCGCGAGCGAGCCTGCCGCGACGTTGCGCACCACCACCTCGAGGGGGATAATCTCGACTTCCCGGATCAGCTGCTCGCGCATGTTGAGGCGGCGGATAAAGTGCGTCGGCACGCCGATGTCGTTCAGGTGCGAGAAGAGGAACTCCGAGATCCGGTTGTTCAGCACGCCCTTGCCGTCGATGACATCGTGCTTCTGCGCGTTGAAGGCGGTGGCATCATCCTTGAAGTGCTGGATGAGCGTTCCCGGCTCCGGACCCTCGTAGAGGACCTTCGCCTTGCCCTCGTAGATGCGACGGCGGCGGTTCATAGGCGTGTACCGTGGTTTGAGGAAGTCCATGGGCCGTGGCTCCTTCGGGCTGGACGATGCGGAATCCGCGGCGTGGCGGCCTGTAAGGGGGAGGCCGGGCCGAGAGACACGTCGTACGCCGAAAGCCTCCGCGACCGTGGCGCAAACTACCCGAAGCCGGTTGGCAGCACAACGCGTTAGCCCGGAGGCGAGGCGTCGGCCCCTATCCGCGCCGCCAGGGCCGGCCCCGATCAGGGCGCCGGCGTCTTGGCCGGAAACCGGCAGAGATCGGCGATCGGGCACTGATAGCACGCGGGCTTGCGGGCCTTGCAGACGTAGCGGCCGAACAGGATCAGCCAGTGATGGGCGTTGAGCCGGTAGGGCGCCGGCACGAGGGCCTCCAGGCCGGCCTGGACCTTGTCCGTCGTGGCCGCCACCACCAGGGGAATCCGGTTCGAGACCCGGAAGATATGGGTGTCGACCGCGATGGTCTCCTCTCCGAAGGCGACGTTGCGCACCACGCTCGCGGTCTTGGTGCCAACGCCGGGCAGCACCTCCAGATCTTCGCGCCGCCGCGGCACCGCGCCGCCATGCTGTTCCACCAGGATGCGCGAGAGCGCGATGACGTTCTTCGCCTTCGTGTTGAACAGTCCGATCGTGCGGATGAAGTCCCGCACCCGCTCCTCGCCCAGCGCCAGCATCGCTTCCGGCGTATCGGCGATCGCGAAGAGCGGGGCGGTGGCGAGGTTCACGCTCCGGTCCGTCGCCTGGGCGGACAGCACGACCGCCACCAGCAGAGTGAACGGGTTCTGGAACTCGAGTTCCGCGCGGGGTTCCGGGTTGGCCGCCGACAACCGCGAGAAGATCTCCGCGAGGGTCTCGGGTCCCACCGGCTCGGGCGCGGTCGCCACCTCTGCGACGATCGGCGCGGAAAGACGCGCGGAGATCGGCGATTTCCGCGGTTTGGTCGGCTGTCGGGTTCGCATCCGCGCGTTATATGCGATGCATGGCGAGCGGCAATCATCAGGACCCCCGCACAGGCATGCCGGTGACGGGTCTGCACCCGGACGGCCTGGACCCCGACAGCATGGATCGGCCGGTCTTCCGGGCGACCATCCGGCCTCACCAATCCCTGAGTCACGAGGGCTTCCGCATTGTGATGGTGCTGTGCTGCGCCGTCTCCTTGGTCACCTCCGTCGCCTGCGTGAAGGCCGGATACTGGCCGGTGGCGGGCTTCTTCGGCCTCGACATGCTGGCCCTCTACATGGCGCTGAAGGTGAGTTTCCGGCGCGGGCGTTCCTTCGAGGAGGTGGCGATCTCGCCGATCGAGGTGATGCTCGCGCGGGTGACCCATCGCGGCGAGCGCCGCGAATGGCGCTTCAATCCGCTCTGGACGAAGCTCACCAAGGTCGAGGACGAGGAATACGGCATGCAGACCCTCACCCTCGTGTCGCGCCGGGAGTTCGTGGTCGTCGCCCGCGATGCCTCGCCCCCCGAGCGCGAGGTCATCGCCGACGGGCTGACCCGGGCCCTCGCGCAGGTCAAGCGCGGATACTGAGGCGGTGGCGATCCATCCTTCGATCCGGCACGCCGCGATGCTGATGGGGTTTCTCGTGACTGCTGCGGGGCCCGCCGCGAGCGCTCCGGCTCCGCGGGTGACGGTGAACTTCGTCGCTCCCGAGCGCTACACCGATGCGGGCGACCGCGTCGGCGCGGGTCCGGGGCTTCGCGTCACCCTCGCGGAAATCCGGCGCATTATCGAGGGGGCGACTTTGCGCGCGATGGCGCCGGGCGACGATCTCCGCGTCGACGTGCTGGACATCGATCTGGCGGGCTTCGCGCATCCGGGCCTGTCCCCGGTCTCGGCGCCGCGGGTGGTGACCGACGTGACGCCGCCGGCCTTCCGCCTGCGTTACGACCTGCGTCGAGCCGGTCGCCGGATCGCCGGCGGAGACGAGCGGGTCAGCGACATCAACTTCCTGTTCGGCGCCCGCGCGAACCGGTTCGGTGCTTTCACCTACGAGGAAGAACTCCTGCGGGACTGGGCTAGGAAGCGCCTGAAGCCGCAATGATCGGCAGCGGCGAGCCCAGCGAATTCGCGGGAAAACGCGACGCGCCGCGAATTCGTGCTTGACGGGATTCTCGCGGATCCGTATATCCCTGT
>NZ_BPQL01000249.1 GCF_022179225.1 Methylobacterium goesingense | reverse complement strand
ATCGAGGCCGCCGACGCGGCCGGCCTCGCCATGGTGTTCACCGGACACCGCCATTTCCGGCACTGATTCCCCGCCGGAACGCGGACGCGCGCGAGCGCTCGCCGCATCGACAAGGCTGCCACTCCATGACCGACACGAACATTCCGAACACCCGCGAAGAGCGACGCGCGGCCGGCAAGCGCCTGCGCGAGCGGGTCTCGCGCGAATCGCACGGCCAGTGGCAGCCGGATCCGGCCCGCGATCCGCTCGCGATCCTGCGCGCGGGCGATCAGGGCCGGCTCCTGCCGCTGATCCCGCTGCGCTATGAGCGGATGCGCGAGAACCCCTTCGCGTTCCTGCGCGGGGCGGCGGCCATCATGGCGGCCGACCTCGAGGGCGTTCCCGTCCCGGGCATCCCGGTCCAGGCCTGCGGCGACTGCCACATCGGCAATTTCGGCGTCTACCGCAGCCCAGAGGGACAGACCCTCTTCGACATCAACGACTTCGACGAAACCCTGTGGAACGTGGATTTCACCGTCGACGTGAAGCGACTGGCTGCCAGCGTCGCCCTGGCGTCCCTTCCACACGGCGAGGAGAAGGCGCGCCGTGCCGCCAAGGCCCTCGCCCGCGCCTATCGCGAGCACATGCGCGACCTCTCCAACCTGTCGCCGTTGGCGATCTGGCACAGCCGCATCGACCTCGAACACGAGGTGGGCCGCTTCGGCGACGGCGATCTCTGCCGGCGGCTTCTCGCGGAAGCCGAGACGGAGAACGCGGACGGCCTGAGCCGGGGGGATGCGCCCAAGCTCGCGATCGCGCCCGACGAGGCCGCGCCCGCCGCCTGGTGCATCGCCGACAAGGATCGGGTGATCTTCCACGAGGGGGAGGACGGCCTCACGCAGGCCGTTGAGGACGCGGCCGCCGCGCTCCTCGCTTATCCGCACAGCCTCAGCGCCGATCGCTGGACCCTGGTGTCGCGCTATGCGCAGCGCGACGTCGCCTTCAAGGTGGTGGGCATCGGCTCGGTTGGCCTCGTCTGCGCCGCTGCGGTCTACGCGGATGCCGACGGCGCGCCGCTCTTCCTGCAGATCAAGGAGGCGCGACCATCGGTGATCGGCCAGCACGCCCTATGCCCGTTCTCCATCATTTCAGAAGGCCAGCGTGTGATCGACGGCCAGCGGGTCATGCAGGCGGCGAGCGACCCGTTCCTCGGGACCTCGTTCTCGGACAAGAGCGGGCGCTCCTACTACGTGCGCCAGCTCAAGAACCGGAAACTTTCGGCCGTCGCCGAGATCCTCGCCGAGAGCGGGGCCAAGGCCTATGCCCGTCTCTGCGGTACAACGCTTGCCCGGGCGCACGCTCGCTCCGGCGACGCGGCGATGATTGCCGGCTACCTCGGCAAGGGTTCGGCCTTCGACGAGGCGATCGCGGACTTCGCGATGGCCTATGCGCGCCAGAGCATCGCCGACCACGCGCTGCTCCTGGAGGACTTCCAGACCCAGCCCCCGAACAACGGCGCCCAGTGAAACGAAGAAGGGCCCCGCCTCGCGGCGGGGCCCTCCGGCAGGGTGCCGTCCGCGCTCAGCGGCCCGGCGCCTCGTCGTAGGTGAAGATGTCGCGATCCTTGGTCTCGGGGATGAACAGGGCCCCGATGATGGCGGTCGCGACCGCGATGACGATGGGGTACCAGAGGCCGAAGTAGATATCGCCGGTCTGGGCCACCATGGCGAAGGCGGTGGCCGGCAGGAGACCGCCGAACCAGCCGTTGCCGATGTGGTAGGGCAGCGACATCGAAGTGTAGCGGATGCGTGTCGGGAACAACTCGACCAGGGCCGCCGCGATCGGGCCGTACACCATCGTCACGTAGAGGACGAGGATGGTCAGGATGCCGATGATGGTCAGCTTCTGTACCGAGAAGATGTCGATCATCTTGGCGAAGTTGGTCAAGCCATCCTTCGGGTCGATGACGATCTTGACGATGCTCGGGTTGTTGGCGGCCGGGTAGCCAGCGGCGGTGAGTGCGGCACCCACATCCTTGGCGAAGGCCGGATCGGAGGCGGCGAACTCCTTGCCGGCGACCGTCACGGTGGCCTTGGTGCCGGCGGCCACCGGCTCGGTGGTGTAGTTCACGGCGGACCGGGCGAGCAGCGCCTTGGCAATATCGCACGAGTTGGTGAACTTGGCGGTGCCGACCGGATTGAACTGGAACGAGCAATCCGCCGGGTCGGCCTTGACCACCACCTGCGTGTTCTGCTGGGCCGCATGCAGGGCCGGGTTGGCCGCCGCCGTCAGCGCCTTGAACAGCGGGAAGAACGTCAGCGCCGCGATCACGCAACCGCCGAGGATGATCGGCTTGCGGCCGATCTTGTCGGAGAGAGCGCCGAAGAACAGGAACCCGCCGGTGCCGAGGATGAGCGACCAGGCGATGAGCACGTTGGCGGTGAACTGGTCGACCTTCAGGATCGTCTGCAGGAAGAACAGAGCGTAGAACTGGCCGGTGTACCAGACCACGGCCTGGCCGGCGGTGAGGCCGAGCAGGGCGAGGAGAGCCCACTTGGCGTTGCGCCACTGGCCGAAGGCCTCGGAGAGCGGGGCCTTCGAGCCGGTGCCCTCTTCCTTCATCTTCTTGAAGGCGGGGCTCTCCTGCATCTGCAGGCGGATCCAGACCGAGACGCCGAGGAGCACGATCGAGACCAGGAACGGAATGCGCCAGCCCCAGGCGGCGAACGGGGTGATGGTGCCGGCGGTGCCGTCGGCGAGCGTCGTGGCGACGGGGGCGTAGTTCGCGTTCACGTAGATCTGGGTGAACAGGATCACCATCAGCGACAGCAGCAGGCCCAGGGTCGCGGTGGTCTGAATGAAGGCGGTGTAGAAGCCGCGCCGCCCACGGGGCGCGTGCTCGGCCACGTAGACCGCCGCGCCGCCGTACTCACCGCCGAGCGCCAAGCCCTGGAGCATGCGCAGCGCCAGGAGCGCCACCGGGGCGACCCAGCCGACGCCGTACTCGTTCATGGTTGCGTAGGAGGGCAGCAGGCCGACGACGAAGGTCGAGATGCCCATGATCAGGATGGTGACGAGGAAGGTGTACTTGCGGCCGACGAGGTCGCCGAGGCGGCCGAAGACCAGAGCACCGAAGGGGCGGACGAGGAAGCCGGCGGCAAAGGCCAGCAGAGCGAACACGTTGCGCGTGGCTTCCGGATAGGCCGAGAAGAACTGCGCGCCGATGATCGCCGCGAGCGACCCGTAGAGGTAAAAGTCGTACCATTCGAAGACGGTACCGAGGGACGAGGCGAGAATGACCTTCTTCTCGCCGGCGCTCATCGGCCGTGTGGCCGAATCGCTGACGGGCATTGCGCTCGACGCAACCATGAGACGTTTCTCCAGGAATACTTCAGCCCGGGCGTTCAATCGCCTGTGGCGTGTTGGACCAGCGCGCAAGAACGGGTCGAGTGGACGGCGCGAATTCTCATCCGTCGACCTGTGCGGGGCGCGCGTGCCGGGATGCTAAGCGAGGCCTTCTGCTTGCCCAATAGCGAAAAGCGTGGCCGCACTACCGAATTCAGATATTTTTGACCCATCGGCCAACTATATTTTTTGTCCGCCCGGGGATTATTTCGCGAGCGAAAACGAAGAAGGGCGCGGCTCGCGCCGCGCCCTTCCCGTCCGAACGAATCCGGTGTCTTCGACTTAGTGAGCGTGCGCTCCCTCGGCGCCGATGCCGGTCTCCGAGCGGACGAACTGCGCGTCGAACAATGCGCGCTCGCGTTGCGCTCTGCGGGTGTTGTCGAGCTTCGAGACGAGGAAGATCGTCAGGAAGGCCAGCGGCATCGAGAACAGAGCCGGGTTGTCGTAGGGGAAGATCGCCACCGGATTTCCGAAGGTCGTCACCCAGACCGCTTTCGACAGCACCACCATGCCGACCGCCGCGATGAGGCCGACGAGGCCACCGATGAGAGCGCCCCAGGTCGTGGTGCCCTTCCAGAGGATCGACATGGTCAGGACCGGGAAGTTGCAGCTCGCCGCCACCGAGAAGGCGAGGCCGACCATGAAGGCGACGTTCTGGTTCTCGAAGACGTAGCCGAGATAGATCGCCACGATGCCGATGACGACGGCGGCGATCTTGGAGAGCCGCACCTCGGCGCCCTCGTTGACGCGCCCGCGGGCGATCACCTGAGCGTAGAGGTCGTGGCTGACCGCAGAGGCGCCGGCGAGCGTCAGGCCGGCGACCACGGCCAGGATGGTCGCGAAGGCCACCGCCGAGATGAAGCCGAGGAAGTACGGGCCACCCACCGCGTTGGCGAGGTTCACCGCCACCATGTTGGTGCCGCCGATCATGCCCTTCAGCTTGTCGAAGGCGCCCGCCGCGTCGAGGTTGAAGTAGGCCGGGTCGGACATCAGAAGACTGATTCCGCCAAAGCCGATGATGAAGGTGAGGATGTAGAAGTAGCCGATCAGGCCGGTGGCGTAGAACACCGACTTGCGGGCGGCTTGCGCGTCCGACACCGTGAAGAAGCGCATCAGGATGTGCGGAAGGCCGGCGGTGCCGAACATCAGGCCGACGCCGAGCGAGATCGCCTCGATCGGGTTCGACACGAGGCCGCCCGGCGCCATGATCGCATCACCTTTGGGGTGGGTGGCGACGGCGGCGGCGAACAGGGTCTCGGGGTTGAAGCCGTATTTGTAGAGGACCGCGCCGGCCATGAAGGTGGCGCCGCCGAGCAGCAGGCAGGCCTTGATCACCTGCACCCAGGTGGTCGCCTTCATACCGCCGAAGGCGACGTAGACGATCATCAGCACGCCGACGATGATGACGGCGTAGAGGTAGGGCAGGCCGAACAGGAGCTGGATCAGCTTCCCCGCGCCGACCATCTGGGCGATCAGGTAGAACGCCACCACCACCAGGGTGCCGGTCGCCGAGATGATGCGGATCGAGGTCTGGTCGAGGCGGAAGCTCGCCACGTCGGCGAAGGTGAACTTGCCGAGGTTGCGCAGGCGCTCGGCGATGAGGAACAGCACGATCGGCCAGCCGACGAGGAAGCCGGTTGAGTAGATCAGCCCGTCGAAGCCCGAGGTGTAGACAAGGCCCGAGATGCCCAGAAACGAAGCGGCGGACATGTAGTCGCCCGCGATCGCGAGGGAGTTGGTGCCGGCCGAGATGCCGCCGCCGGCGGCGTAGAAGTCGGCAGCCGACTTGGTGCCCTTGGCGGCCTTATAGGTGATGCCGAGGGTGAACAGCACGAAGAACGCGAACATGCCGATGGCCGGCCAGTTCGTCGCCGACTGCTTGACGGCGCCGAGATCGGGACCGGCGGCGAAGGCCGCCGTGACGGCGACGACAGCGAGCGCGCCGCCGAGGATGAGGGGGTGCTTGAGCTGGTTCATCGGCCAACGTCCCGCTTGAGAGCGGCGGTCAGCTCGTCGAACCGGCCGTTGGCGCGCTGGACGTAGATGCCCGTGAGGATGAAGGCGAGCACGATCACCGCGACGCCGAGGACGAGGCCGAGGGACGCGGTGCCGCCGCCGATCTTCACGGCGAGCAACGCCTTGTCGAAGGCAATGAGGCCGATGAAGCCGAAATAGATCACCAGCATGATGACGGTGAGCGTCCAGCCGAACCGCGTGCGCTCGTGGACGAGCTCCTTGAAGCACGGGTTCTGCGCGACGCGCGCAGTCTCGATATCAGACATGACATGACCCTCCCGGGGAGCCGCCTCTTGGCGGACCGGCGTCCCGTTATGATGAAGCTTGGATGCTGGCATGATGGCGCGCGGCCTGCCCGAGGGAGGCCGCGCGTTCGAGAAACCCGACGTCGTTCAGTGCGTCCGGTTCTGCCGATTCTCGATGAGGTCATCGACCACCGCCGGTTCGGCAAGGGTCGAGGTGTCGCCCAGCGACGAGAACTCGTCCTCGGCGATCTTGCGCAGGATTCTGCGCATGATCTTGCCCGAGCGGGTC
>NZ_BPQL01000248.1 GCF_022179225.1 Methylobacterium goesingense | reverse complement strand
AGCGCGCCGCCGAGGATGATGAAGAGGGCGACGACCCACGCGAAGACCGGACGGTCGATGAAGAAGCGGGCCATGGTTCAGCGCACCTGCGAAACGGGCTTGGCCGCATCGGGCTTGGCTGCGCCGGACTTGGCCGCGTCAGACTTGGCCGCATCGGGTTTCGGCGCGTCGGTCTTGACCACTTCCCCCTTGGCCTGGCGCGGCTGGGCGTCGGCGTCCGCGACGTCGGTATCGCGCGGCTTCGGCTCGTGATCCTCGGAGGCCGTCTTCAGTTCGACGGTCTTTACCTCCTGGCCGGCGGCGATCTTCTGCACGCCCTCGACCACGACCCGGTCGCCGGCCTTGAGGCCGGAGCGGATGATCCACTGGTTGCCGACCACGGAGCCGACTTCCACGGGCTGGAGCATCACCTTGCTGTCGTCGCGCACGACCCAGACCTCGGCCTTGCCGTCGCTGGTGCGCTGAATCGCCTGCTGCGGCACCGCGAGCGCGTCGGTGTCGATGCCCTGCTTGATGCGGGCGCGGACATACATGCCGGGGAACAGCTCGTCGTGCGGGTTCGGGAACAGCACCCGCAGGGTCACCTGTCCGGTGCTGGGGTCGGCGGTCACGTCGGAGAACAGCAGCTTGCCGGCCGAGCCGTAGAGCGAGCCGTCATCCATGATGAGGTGGACGTTCGCGGTGTCGGCCGAGAGCCGCGAGAGCTCGCCGCTGGCGAGATCCCGGCGCAGCTTGTTCAGCTCCCCCACCGACTGGGTGATGTCGACGTAGATCGGGTCGAGCTGCTGGATGGTCGCGAGGTTGGCGGTTCCGCCCTGCTCCACCAGGGTACCCTCGGTGAGGAGTGCCCGGCCGATGCGGCCCGAGATGGGGGCGCGGACATCCGTGTAGCCGAGGTTGAGCTTAGCCCGGTCACGGGTCGCCTTGGCGCCGGCGACTTCGGCCTGGGCCTGTTTCAGGCCCGCATAGGCGGCATCGTACTGCGCCTGGCTCGCGGTCTGGCGTGAGAGCAGCTGTTCCAGACGGTCGGCCTGCTGGGAGGCG
>NZ_BPQL01000247.1 GCF_022179225.1 Methylobacterium goesingense | reverse complement strand
GCGCGGGGCCGGAGAAGTGAGTGTCTCGCGCGAATGACGATTCTCAGACCTTCAGCAGGTCGATCGTTCGCCTGTCGAGTTCGCCGAGCGTTGCGATCACTTTCATATTGGACTCGTAGGTCCCCATGGCCGCACGCATCCCGGCTTCCTCTTGCGCGGTATCGACGTTGGGCAGCTTGAGATTACCCAGTGCGTCTGCGGCGGGGTGGCCGGGGCTCTGGATCACCCGGAAGGGGCTGGTGTCGCGCACGACACGGCCAATCGGCTCGGCATTGCCCGCGACCGGTGCGAACACGGCGATCTTGCGCTGGTAGGGATCGCCGCCGGGCGTCGTGGCGGTGCTCTGCGCATTGGCGAGGTTTTCGCTCATGACGCGCAATCGGCCATGCTGCACCCGCAATCCCTGCGCCGCGATCGCGGATCCAGAGACGCTTTCGCTCCCGGCCATCTGCCCTCTCCTTGATCCAGCGAGCGGGCCAACGACGCCGTTTCGGTCCGCAAAACCGTGAAGGAAATGTTAGCGATCAGGGTTAATGGGCAGTTAACCACGGCACATTGGACCGATTGCGAATGGCGAAGGAGCGGACTCGCGAACCGGGCCGGTTCTCGCTATCCGACCCGGCAATCGCCGATGACAGCCCGTCGGCGACACCACCGCCGGGGACACGACCCCGTCGCGGCGCCAACCGAACCGAGGGAGCATGGAATGGACGAGGCGAGGTTTCGCGCCCTCGAGGCCCGCATCGACGCACTGGATGGTGAGATCAAGCGCGCACGGAACGACATTCAATGGGCCATCGGCCTGATGTTCGTGGTTCCGGTCGGGCTGCTGATCATCCTGCGGGTGTGGTCTTGAGGCACACGCGCAGGCCCGTCTCCCGGCCGCTCAAGCGGTGAAGATGATGCCGAGCTTGCGGCCACGCCGCCACACCACCTTGCAGCTGCGGGGTCGGACATAGGCGGTCACTGTCAGCGTGAACGCGTCCGGCACCGTCTGGTCGGCCTCGACCTCGATCTGGGCCCCCGTCTCGGATTGGTCCCAGACCAGGCAATCGATCGGGACGGCCCCGGCCTCGGCCACGAGCGATCCGATCCGGAAGGCGTCCGCGCGCCGGGCCCCCCGTCGATTTTCCTCCACGGCTCCCTCCTCGATCAATCGATCGGAGCATTCGACGCGAACGACCTTAACGTTCCGCTGCCGAAGACGGCGAAAAAGCGATCGTCCACCGAAGCCCGGCGCATCGGCACAGGGCGGCACTTGCGTCCGCCCGCATGCCGCCGAAGCGAAACCTTCGCGATACCGGCTCGGCATCGCCACCCGGCTTCGAGGATAGGCCGGTTATCAGATCCGGCACGAGGCGCGCGGCAGCGGTTTCCGATTTCATCGCCCCGAATGCCGGCCACGACACTCCAAGACGAGGCTCTAGACTTGCAGATCGACCACGCGGTCCTGCCCCGGGGGTGGCGCCGCACTGGCTGTAGGGGCTGGTTCGGACGGCCGGTCGAGGGCGACGGTAACGGTCTGCAGTTCGGTCTGGTGGCGCCGCGCCGCATCGTTGCGCGCCTGGTGCAGAATTTCGGTGGCCCGCACGAGTCCGACCCGGTTCAGGGAAACGGTCAGGGTCATGGTCCGTGCTCCTGGGTCGGGGAGCCTGCGCAATCAGGCCAGGATGTCGAGCACGCGGCGCTCGGATTCGAACGTGGATTTCAGGCTGGCGGTGTTCATGTCGATGGCCGCCTTGTCTTGGAGCATCTGCACGGCGGTCGTGGAGAGATCGACCTGGGTCGCTGCCGGCAGGCTGGTGCCGATCGCCGCGATCCCCTCG
>NZ_BPQL01000246.1 GCF_022179225.1 Methylobacterium goesingense | reverse complement strand
GCGTGCGCGGCGTCGGCGAACGCGCCGGAGACGCGGCGGGCTCCGGCTTCGTGCTCCCGGCCTACATCGCGGTCGATGCCCTCGCCTACTATCGCTACGAGAACCTGCGCTTCGGCCTCAACATCGAGAACATCTTCGACGCGACATACTACGAGAGCTCGAACAACGCCTTCCGGGTCTATCCCGGCGCGCCCCGGCGCTTCACCGGCACGATCTCGGTGCGGTTCTGATGGCTGACGTCACGACCCATGCGGCTGACTTCGTCCTGGAGATCCAGGGGGCGGGCAAGCGCTTCGGCGTACGCCGAGCCCTCGATGGCCTCGACCTGTCGCTCCGCCCCGGCGAGGTGTTCGCCCTGCTCGGACCGAACGGTGCCGGCAAGACCACCACGGTCAACCTGATCCTCGGCTTCCTGAAGGCGGATGCCGGGACGGTCCGGGTCTGCGGAATCGATGCCGGCGCGGACCCGGTCGGTGCCCGCCGGCACGTGGCCTACATCCCCGAACAGGTGGCGCTCTATCCCGGCCTCTCCGGGGTGGAGAACCTGCGCTATTTCACGACCTTGGCCGGCCTCCACCTGGGCAAGGCGACCGCCCGCACGCTCCTGGCCGAGGCCGGTCTCGCCGAGACTGCCCACGCGCGTCCCGCCGGCTCCTATTCCAAGGGCATGCGCCAGAAGGTCGGCATCGCGGTGGCGCTCGCGCGCCGTGCCCGGCTCCTCCTCCTCGACGAGCCCACCTCCGGCCTCGATCCGAGCGCAGCCGCGGATTTCTCGACCACGGTCCGGGCGGCGGCAACGCGCGGCACCGCCATCCTGATGGCGACCCACGACCTCTACCGGGTGCGCGAGATGGCCAGTCGAGTCGGGGTCCTGAGCCGTGGCCGCATCGTCGAGGAGATCGACCCCAGAACTCTCGACCACGTCGGCCTGGAGCGGCTCTACATCGAACGGCTGGCGGGGAGCGCGGCGTGAGGCGCCTCTCGGCCGAACTCGCGCGCACCGCCCGCGATGCGCGCCTTCGCTGGATCGGTGCCGTCCTCGTCCTGCTCCTCACGGTGGCGGGCCTCGGCGCCTGGCGGGATTCCGCGCGCTACGCCGGCGAGGTCGCTCAGGTCGCGGCCGCCGAGCGCGCGCGCTGGCTCGGCCAGGATGCCAAGAACCCGCATTCGGCCGACCATTTCGGCCTTTGGGTGTTCCGTCCCTCCGCGCCGCTTGCCGTCCTCGATCCCGGTACCGAGCCCTATACGGGCCGGATGGTACGGGTCGAGGCACACGTCTTCAACGACGCGGTCTACCGCGCCATCCAGGATGCCGGACCGCTCGCGAGGTTCGGCTTCGGAAGCGTCGCCGACATCGTCCAGCTCGTGGTGCCGCTCGCCGCCATCCTGCTGGGCTTCTCCGCCTTCGCGGCCGACCGCGAGCGTGGCACGCTGCGTCTCGCGCTCGGGAACGGCGTTCCGCCGGGCCAACTCTTCGCGAGCCGGTTCGCGGCCCTTTTCGCCGCGCTCGCCGTCGTGGCGGGCCTGCCCCTCTTCGGGATCGGCGCGCTCGCGGTGATGAGCCAGGACCATGCGGGCTGGCAGGTCGTTCCGCGACTGCTGACCTGGGTCGCGGCACAACTCGCCTACACCGCCGTGTTCCTGCTGCTCGCGATGCTCGTCTCGCTGGTCGCCCGCACGGCACGCGGCGCGCTTGCGGCCGCGCTCGCGGTCTGGGCCCTCCTCTGCGTCGCGGCTCCCCGCCTCGCGGTCGTCGGCGTCGACGCCGTCGTGCCCGCCCTGTCCTACCGGGAGGTCCGGGCGCGGATCGAGGCCGGTTTTCGGAGCCATCGCACCGCCGAGGCGAACGATGCCCGTACCCGCTCGGTGCTGGCCCGCTACGGCGTCGGCGACCCCGGCGAACTGCCCGTGGACCTCCGCGGGCTGATGATGTCCGAGAACGAGGCGCACAACTTTGCGGTCTACGACCGCGAACTCGGCGCGTTCTTCGACAGCATCGCGACTCAGGACAGGGCCTTGGCCTGGGCCGGCCTCCTGTCGCCGCGGGTCGCCCTCCAGGCCCTCTCGCAAACGCTGGCCGGCACCGATTTCGCCCAGCACGCCCACTTCGTCTGGACGGCGGAGGCCTACCGGCGCGGGATTTCGGAACGCATGAACGCCGAGATCCGCGACCATCCTCAGCGCGGTGGGACGACCCTCGTCGCCGGGCGGGATCTCTGGGAAGAGATCCCGCCCTTTGTCCTCCAACCCTTGCCTTTCGCGCGCGCGCTGGCCGACGCAGGCGTTCCGGCCCTCATCCTTGCCCTCTGGCTCGGTCTGCCGGCGCTCCTGTGCCGCCCCCTAGTCCGGAGGTTGAAGCCGTGAAGACCGTACGGTTCGCCCTCCTCCTTGGCGCCGAGTTGCGCTTGGTCCTGCGCGAGCGCCTGACCTGGGCGGTCCTTGCCGCCCTCGTCGTGTCTCTCTGCCTGGCGGCGTGGACGGGCGCCGGGCGCGTCGCCATGGAGCGGGCTGCCCTGGCGGAGGCCGCCGCCGATACCGACCGGGTCGTGCGGGACGCCAGGGCCGCCCACGAGCGCTACGCCAAGCCTTCGCCGATCAAGGTGAACTACTGGCAGGACCCGACCGACGCCTTCGGCTACATGACCTACTTCATGGCCGCCTACGCCGTGAAGCCGCCGACGCCACTCGCTGTGTTCGCGGCCGGTCAATCCGACGTGCAGCCCGCGATCATGCGGGCCAGCTTCGGCTTCAGCACGGTCTTCGACGACACCGCCTACGAGCCCGGCTCGACGGCCCGGCTCAGGCTCGGCCCATTCGATCTCGCCTTCGTGCTGGTCTACCTCGTGCCGCTCGTGGTCATTGCGCTTGCCGGCACGCGGCTCTCGTCCGAGCACGACAGCGGCATCCTGCGCATGATCGCCTCGCAGCCCGTCGGGCCGCGTCGCGTGGCGAGCGCGAAGTTCGGGGCCGTGGCCCTGATCGCCATCGTGGCCACGCTCGGCGGAACGGCGTTGGCGCTCGTCGTCTCGGGCGGTCTCGGAGCGGTCGACGGATGGGAGGACGCGCTGGCGCTGCTCGCGGCGGCGCTCTCCGCCTACGTCGCCTTCTGGGTGGCGGCCTGCGCCCTGGTGGCGAGCCTGTGGCGCGGGGGCGTCGCCGCTCTCGCGATCCTTGTGCTGGCCTGGGCCTGCGTCACGGTCGCCCTCCCGAGCACGCTCGGCCTCGCAGTCGAGGCCCTCGCACCGACACCCTCGCGGATCGCGGCCATCGACGCGAGCCGGCGGGCGCAGGTCCGCTTCTATACCGGGGAGGAAGGCGCACGGATCACTTCGGCTTGGCTGACCGGCAAGGTTCTGGAGGTCTCGAGCCGACCGGGGCTGGCGGACGCGCCCGAGATCAAGCGCCTCGCTCGCGATGCGTTCTATGACGAAGCGCTGGCGAGCGACCGGGATGCCGCGCAGGACCATGCCCGGGCGGCGGCGGCCTGGAGCCGGAGACTGGCGATCCTGTCGCCCGCGACCGTCCTGGCACGCGCGCTGGAGGTGGCGGCAGGAACCGATGCGGAGCGACATTCCGCTTTCCTGGCGGCGGGCGCCGCTTATCGCCGGGACCTGCGTGCGTTCTTCGAGCCTCGCATTCTCGCCCAAGCCCTCGATCCGGCCCCGGTGTGTCAAGGCTGCCCCGCACGGCTCGACTTTGCCGCCTACGACGCCGTTCCGGCCTTCGTACTCTCCGTCCCGCGCGAAGCGGCCGAACACCAGGCGCTGGTGGCTCTCGGTTGCCTGATGGCGGGAACCCTGCTTCTTGCCGCCCTGGCCTATCGTCGCCTTTCGGGATGGCCTGCTTGATGCGCCTGAACCGGAACGACGGCTCCAAGGTGTGTTTCGGCGTGCAACT
>NZ_BPQL01000245.1 GCF_022179225.1 Methylobacterium goesingense | reverse complement strand
TGGGATTGAGGCCCCGCCACTGCGTCAGGAGGCGACCGTCGCCCCGGCGCATCTCGAACAGCGGCGCTCCGACATCGTAGAGCCGGGTGCCGTAGGCGTTCACGGTTCGCCCATCCCCGAAGGTGTGGAAACCGATCGCGACCGCGTCGTCCCCGCCGCTCAGCTTGCACACGATGGTCTCGTCGGTCTGGAAGCCCTCGATCCGCAGGAGGCAGTCCCGGTTGCCGCGCCCCGCGGCGATGTCGAGCCGATAGGTGACGATGATCGGCGAGCCGCCGACCGTACGGCCCGCATCATGCTCGTAGTGATAGCTGCCGGCCCAGGCGTGCGCCGCCTCCGTCGCGGCGGTGGCGGCCAACGCCCCGTGGCCTAACAAGGCCAGCAGGCTCAGGCCGAAACGTCCCAGCATGCGGCATCTCCTCATCCGTTCACAGGTGGGTTTCGCCCAACCTCGCGCCCGGATCGGGCAATTTGCGGGCACCCTCCGGCATCTTGCGATGCGATCCGCGACTTCGGCGCGTGCCACGCGTTCGGTTCGTCGCCTCATTGGCTTGCATCCGCGACGGACCCCGGCCATATAGCCCTCGGGAGGTTGGCGAGGGACGTTTCACTCGCCAACCGGGTCAGGTCCGGAAGGAAGCAGCCCTAACGAGACCGAGCGGGTCTTCGTCCAGCCTCCCACCTCGATCGATGCCTTTCGGCTCGCGTGGCGGCATCCTCCGACCGGAGCCGCTCCGAACCCAGCTAAGGCGGCATGGACGCGACCTCCGGTCTACCGAGCGATGCCGGGTTCCTGCCCGGCCTTCCCGAGCCAGCGCCGGCCGCGACGCCCTACCGGGTGCTCGCTCGCAAGTATCGCCCCCAGAATTTCGACGATCTGATCGGCCAGGGCGCCATGGTGCGCACCCTGGCCAACGCCTTCGCGGCCAACCGCATCCCGCAGGCCTGGATGCTTACGGGCGTGCGCGGCGTCGGCAAGACCACCACGGCCCGGATCCTGGCGCGCGGGCTCAACTATGTCCGCGACGGACATCCCGACACCGGCCCCACCATCGCGATGCCGGAACTCGGCCGCCATTGTCGGGCGATCATGGAATCCCGGCACATGGATGTGCTGGAGATGGATGCCGCCTCGCATACCGGCATCGACGACGTACGCGGCATCATCGACGGCATCCGCTATGCGCCAACGGAGGCGCGCTACAAGGTCTACATCGTCGACGAAGTCCACATGCTCTCCGAGAAGGCGTTCAACGCCTTTCTGAAGACGCTGGAGGAGCCTCCGCCGCACGCGAAATTCGTGTTCGCCACCACCGAGATCCGCAAGGTGCCGGTGACGATCCTGTCCCGCTGCCAGCGCTTCGACCTGCGCCGAGTCGAGGCCGAGACCCTGGTCGGGCACCTCGCCCGCATCTGCACGGCCGAGGCCGTGGAGGCCGATGCCGAGGCCCTGGCGGCGATCACGCGGGCGGCCGAGGGTTCGGTGCGCGACGCGCTCTCGCTCCTCGATCAGGCCATCGCGCATGGGGCCGGCATCGTGAGTGCCCAGAGCGTGCGCGACATGCTGGGGCTGGCCGATCGCGGCCGTATCGTCGACCTGTTCGAGGCGGTAATGCGCGGCGACATCCCCGCCGCCTTCGCGGAGGTGCGC
>NZ_BPQL01000244.1 GCF_022179225.1 Methylobacterium goesingense | reverse complement strand
CGCGGATCGGCGGCTTGCCCCCACGCCCGAACGGCACGTTGATCCGGACCGGAATGATGCCGGAGAGCTGCGGCGCGACGGGCAGCCCCTTGCGTGCCCGCAGGGCCTCGTCGAGGGCCAGCGAGACGTTGAGCTCGCCCGGCGCCCCAGCCTTGGGCTGGCGCAGGTCCACCGTCAGGGGCGAACCCATCACGCGCGCGTCGCCCTTGAGGGTGAATGCGCCCCGGTCGTACGAGACCACGAAGCGTCCGGCCTCCAGGCGCTCCTTGCCGAAAGCCTTGTCCATGGCGATGTCGGTGAGCGTACCCGAGATCACGACGGGCAGCTCGGCCAGGTCCGGGATGTGCTTGAGGTTGAGGGGAAAATCGATGCGCAGGTCGGCGCTGCCCTTCACCGGCGCCGGATCGAGGTCGAGCCCGGTCAGGCTCTTGAACATCTTCGTCTGTAGCATCGAGACCAGGGCATCGGCCCCGCCGCCAAGACGCAGGCCGATCTGGGCCACCACCGAATCCGGTGCGATCTTCGGGATCACGAAGGACCCGTCCGCGATCGAGAGGGTGCGGTTGTCCGGCATCCGCAGGTCGGCGGTGACGTTGCGGATCGTGGTGGTTTGCCCGGTGATGGTGCCGGTCACCCGGCCCTTGGTGAGGGGCGGCGCGTCGGGCGCCACCGCCAGGGTGGCCTCAGAGACCGTGAAGTCGATGCGTACGGCGTTGTCGGGCATCGGCTCGCCCCGTGTCGCGGCGGCGAGTTCGGGGCCGCTCATGTCCACCGTGATGTCGACGGTTTCGGCGATGCCGGAGCGCAGGTTGTCCACGAGGTAGTTGCGCGCGGGCGGCGCCACGTGCTCCGGCCAGAGCCGCAGGGCAAGGCGCGCCCCCGTGCGGGCGGCGAGAATCCGCAGGGTCAGGCCGTCATCGTCGGCGGTGGTGCCCAGCGTGCCGGTGATCTGCCCGCTGGCGGCACCCGCCTTCACGGTGAAATCGTCGATGACGACGCCGCCGGCCTTCCCGGTGAGATGGGCCGAGACCGCGTCGAGGGTGACGGGCTGGTCCGCCGCATTGGCGCCGCGCAGCACAGCGTTCTCGCCCGCGAGCTGCAGCGTCCAGGCGGCGTCCGAGCCGGAGGCGCCGGCGATCCAGGTCCCGGTGAGATGCACGGCGTTGCCGGCGCCGTGATAGTCGAGGCCGTCGAGCCGCATCGCCCGTTTGCCCTCGTCCCAGCTCACCAGGGCCTTCAGGCTATCGATGGTGACGGGGTTGAAGTCCTTCTCCTCGATGAGGACATTGCCGCCGCCTGTGCCGATCTCGGCCGTCATGGTCTCGATACGGCCGGCATCGATGGCGACCTCCGCCTTGGCGGAGAGCTTCAGGTCGGTCTCCACCGGCAGCTTCGACTGGCCGGACAGGAGCAGCAGATCGGTGATCGGCAGATCGTCGAGGGTGATCGTGCCGGTGCGGCGG
>NZ_BPQL01000243.1 GCF_022179225.1 Methylobacterium goesingense | reverse complement strand
CACGAGGCGGGCGAGGTCGATCGGGTGGGCCTCGGCGCTGAAGGCCAGGGTCGCGCGCTCCTGTGCCTCCCGGCTGGCGCGCGCGCTCCGGGCCGGGGTGAGCCAGCCGGAGGACACCGCGAAGGCCGAAAGAGCTTCGGCGAGGCGGGTCGTGATGCTCTGGCGCACCTCGAGGGGCAGGTTCGGCCGCGTGAGAATCGCCTCACGCACGGCGGCCTTGCCACCGTGGCGCTCGACCATCCGCATCAGGCTGCCGGTGGTAATCCGGGCGCTGCGGTTGCGCGCGAGAGCGACGAGGGCCGGCGCCTCCCCGATCTCCGCGATTGCCCCGGCGACGCCCGCGGAGAGGTTCGCGCGGCCCGCGATCGCGCGGCGGACGGTAAGGCAGCCGATGGCGACACCGTCCACGAGGTCGGCATCTCCGAGCACCGGCGAGCGCGACAGCACCAGGGCGGCGATGTCCGCCTGATCGCCCGCGAGGGCGACGATCAGGGTCCGGGGCGCCGTGGCGCAACCGGCGCAGGCCTCCGCCAGGGCCCGCCGCACGAGGCTGGAGGGATCGTCGAGGAGCGCCAGCAGCGCCGCTTCCGCCTCCCAGGCGATCTCCGCACCGAG
This sequence comes from Methylobacterium goesingense, assembly GCF_022179225.1. Taxonomy (GTDB): domain Bacteria; phylum Pseudomonadota; class Alphaproteobacteria; order Rhizobiales; family Beijerinckiaceae; genus Methylobacterium; species Methylobacterium goesingense. The sequence continues at coordinate 2,937 of NZ_BPQL01000243.1, read as the reverse complement.
GCCGCCGTAGAGGTAGGCGCGGGCCAGCGACCCTGCCGCCTCCGCCCGGCGCGCGGCGGAGCTGTGCTGCGTCCAGGCGAGGAACTGGCGGATGATCATGGGCCGCTCCGGATCGTGAAGAGGGACAGGTCGAGGGGAGCGCCGGACCGGACCGCCTGGCTGGAGGCGCCGAATTCGGCCGGCCGGCGCGGCGGAAGCGGCGCGCCGGTGAGCGCGGTGCCGGTGAATGCGGCGCCGGTGAGTGTGGGGCGGGCGACATCCGCCGGGGATGAGGCGGCGCGGTCGGGGGTGGTCACGGGGTCGGCCTGAGGCGCCTCCCCGCCGTCCGAGCGCGGGAAGTAGCTCGGCGCGCTGCGGGCGGGCTCGGCGCCCGAGGCCCGGCCCTGCCAGAGCCGGGCGACCCCGGCCGAGACGCCGCCCTGTTGGCGGGCGTCGGTCTGGAACATCGAGCGTAGACCGCCCTCGTTGAGGGAGGCGTAGGCGGTGGCGCCCTCCGGCAGCGCGACGGTGGCGGCGACCGGAGTCTGCGCGCTGCCCGCACGGGCGGTGGCGAGGTGGGCGTAGAGTTCGGCCGCTCCGCGCGGGCGCCCGGCCTTGTCGTAGAACAGGTTCCGGTTGGCGGCGGCCGCCTCCGGCATGTCGAGGGCGGCGGCCCGGGCCGGGCTCGCCTGGGCGGTGGCGATGAGGGCGGCGGCCCCCCGCGCCCCGAGGACGTGGGCGGCGTAGAGGTCGCCCCCCGTCGGCTCCCGCCCGAGGGTCGCGCTCAGGCTCTCGCGGTTCCGCTCGGTCAGGGCGCCCGCCATGGTGGCGGCGATCTTCGGATCGCGGCGCAGGTCCAGGATGGTCTGCCGGGCGGCCGGGTCGCTCACCGTGTAGGTGCCGTCCGCCCCCCGGGTGATGGCATCCGCGTAGGTCGAGAGGCCGAGCCGGGGCCCCGCGCTCTTCATGGTCCCGAGCCAGGTCTGCTCGATGAACTGGAACAGGCCGGTGGCCGAAGAGGTGGTGGCCTTGGCGGTGGGATCGAGGGACGATTCGCGCTGGGCCGTGGCCAGGAGGTAGTCGAAGCCCGCGCCGGAGGTCTGCGCCCCGTCGCGGATCGCCTCGATCACTCCGCCGGTCGCGCCGGTACGGCCGCTCTGGGCCGTCCCGCGCGAACCCGCTTCCCGGCTGGCGCCGGTCTCGCGGGGGCTGGCGGGGGGCGTGGTGAACAGGAACATGGCCGTCCGGCTGAGGGCGGGCCCGGATGCCGCCCCGGTCCGATCCTTGTTCCCATCATGGTAAAGGAAGCTTGAAGGGCAGGCGCCCGGACGGTGACCGGTTTCAGGATTCGCCCGCGAATTCCAGGCCCTCGTCCGCCCAGCCCGTCAGTCCGCCCAGCATCAGCTTCACGGGGCGCCCGAGTTCGGCGAGCTTCAGAGCCGCACGGTCGGCACCGTTGCAATGGGGGCCGGCGCAGTAGACGACGAACAGCGTGTCCGCGGGCCATGCGGCCATGCGCTCGGCGGTGATGAGTCCGTGCGGCAGGTGCAGGGCGCCCGGGATGTGGCGCTGCCGAAACGCGGCCTCGGAGCCGACGGCGTGCAGGAGCACGAAGTCGGGCGGCCCGGCCCGCAGGGCGGCGGCCACGTCCGCGCAGTCGGTCTCCAGTTCGAGGCGGCGGCGGAAATGGTCGCGCGCGATCGCGGGCGGGCAGGCGGGGATGGCGCTGACGGGGTTCATGGCTCGACTCCTTCTCGGTCATCTTCGCTCGGGCATCTTCGCTCGAGCAGCCTCGCTCGGGCAGCCTCGGTGGACGCGGAAGACGTAGCAGTCGGGATGCGACTTGGCGGCGGGCGGGCGTGCCAGTTAGCGTCGCGATCATGCCAAAGCCGCAGGCCCGTCCCCCAATCAACGGCCACGCCATCTCCGGAAGGCACCTCGCCCCCGCCGACCGCCTCGTGGTGGTGCTGGCCTATGACGGGCTCTGCACCTTCGAGTTCGGCGTCGCCGTGGAGATCTTCGGGCTACCGCGCCCGGAGATGGGCGCGGATTGGTACCGCTTCGCCGTGGCCGGGCTCGAGCCCGGTCCGATGCGGGCCGAGGGCGGTGTGCGCGTCCTGGCCGATGGTGGCCTCGACCTCCTGGCCGAGGCCGGCACCATCGTGGTGCCGGGCTGGCGCGGAGCCGATCTGCCTGTGCCCGGCCCGCTGGTGGAGGCGCTCCGGGCGGCGGCAGCGCGCGGAGCGCGCCTGCTCTCGATCTGCTCCGGGATCTTCGTCCTCGCGGCCGCCGGCCTCCTGGAGGGACGCCGCGCCACCACCCATTGGCGCCACGCCGAGGCGCTGGCGGCGCGCCATTCCGGCATCCGTTTCGTGGCGGACGTCCTCTACGTGGACGAGGGCCAAATCCTCACCTCCGCCGGCTCCGCCGCAGGCATCGACCTCTGCCTGCACCTGGTGCGGCGCGATTTCGGCGTGGCCGCCGCCAACCTCGTGGCGCGGCGCCTCGTCGTCCCGCCCCACCGGGACGGCGGACAGACGCAGCGCGTGCCGGGGGCGGTCGCTGTGCCCCACGAGGCCGCGCGGATCGGGCCGCTCCTCGATGCGATCCGGGCGGATCCCGGGCGCGACTGGCCGATCGCCGTCCTGGCCGCGCGGGCGGGGATGAGTGCGCGGACATTCCTGCGCCGCTTCACGTGCGCCACCGGAACCACGCCGGCGCGCTGGCTCCTCGCCCTGCGCCTCGCCCGCGCCCGCGACCTCCTGGATGAACCGGACCGGCCGCTCCAGGCCGTGGCCGAGGCGGCGGGCTTCGCCACGGCCGCGACCCTGCGCCGGCACTTCCGCCGCCAATTCGCGATGACGCCGGCCGCCTACCGCGCCCGGAACGCGAAAAGCGCCCCGGAGGACGCTTGAAGAGATTGGATCGGTTAGGAAAAATGGAGCGGGCGAAGGGATT
>NZ_BPQL01000242.1 GCF_022179225.1 Methylobacterium goesingense | reverse complement strand
GCAAAAGCATCCTGGGCAAGAACATTCTGGGCAAGAACATTCTGGGCAAAAACATTCTGGGCCTGAACAGCCTCGTCGTGGCTGCTGTCGTGGCGGGCCTCGGCGCGTCCCCGCTGCGGGCGGAGGAGGGGAATTTCCTCACCAACATGTTCAAGTACGGCGGCACCACCGTGCCCCCGTCGCAGCCGGCCGACAGCGAGCCGCCCTATTGCCCGACGGTGACGGTGCCCGAAGGGGGCGCGGCGATCCAGGTCTACGGCGGTCGTGGCGGTGACGGGGCCATCCTTCGCCATCAGATCACCCTCGGGCGGGTGGCGCGCGAGTGCAACCGCCTCCAGGACGGGACACTGAGCGTGAAGGTCGGCGTCGAGGGCCAGGTACTCCTCGGGCCCGTCGGCGCGCCCGGCCGCTTCGAGGCCCCCGTTTCCTTCGCGATCAAGGCCGGCGGCGGCAAGGCGATCGTCGCGCGCCAGCGACGCGTCGCGGTCCAGGTCCCGGCCGGGCAGGCGCAGGGCCTGTTCTCCCTGGTGGAGGACAACCTCATCGTGCCGGCGGCCATGAGCCAGAATTACGACATCGAGGTCCGCCTCGGCGCGGCGCCGAAGGCTGTCGCGGCCCCCAAGGCCCGCAAGGCGGCGCCAACATCCGAGGAGCGCGTCGCGGCGCCGGCCAAGGACGCCGTCGAGTGAGCGGCGGCCGCGCCTCGTCGCCCCGCGCCCGGTCGTCCCGTCGGGTGCCGTCCTGAACGCAGAATCGGGCCGGAGCGTCGCGTTCACCCTCGAGCCGCAGGACGATCCGACCTTCGACCGGCGCCTCGTCCTGATGCGACCGGCGCGGGCATGCTGGATCGTGCTGACCTATCGCGGAGATCCGGTGGCCCGGCCCCTGCGCCCACTCCTGCGCCTGACGCGGCACGACGGGCGGCGCGAGACCTTCGTTCTCCCGGGCCCGGTTCTCGGCGCGGCGCAGTGGCTCGGATACCTGCCGGCGGATTGCGCCGGGCTCGAACTCGCCACGGACCGCCGCAGCGGCTTCGTGCTGGAGCGGGTCGGCCTGCGCGCCTCCGCGCAGGTGCTGGCCGAGTGCCTGCGCAAGCGGCCGCTTCGCGCCGTGGCGGCGGTCTTCAACGCCCTGCGCCGCGACGAGCGCCGGTTTCGTGACATCCTGCGCGGAAGCTGCGGTGTCACGCCCGTCGACCGCTACGCGACCTGGGCGCGGGCCCGCGAGCGCGCCGAGACCGCGCCGGTCCCCGAGGCGCCGGTGCTGCGCCTGATCCTGCCGGCGGCCCCGGGGAAGTCGGAAGCGGTCGCCGCCACCCTCGACAGCGTTCGGGCCCAGAGTTTCACAGCCTGGACGCTCGTCCTCGCCGCGACGGAACCCGACACCGCGCACCAGCTTCCGGACGCCCGGTTGACGCGGCGGACCTGGTCAGAGACCGCATCGCTCGGCAGCCTCGCGGGTCGAGCGGACGCGGTGGTCCTGCTCCAGGCGGGCGACCGCCTCGATCCCGATGCCCTGGCGATCCTCGCGCGCGCCCGGTTGGACGCACCGGAGCCCGAACTCGTCTACGCCGATGCGGTGATCGACGGCGCTCCGGCGACCCCCCGGCTGAAACCCGACTGGAGCCCGGACCTCGCCCGCGTCAGCGCCTATCCGGGCACGCCGATTCTCTACGCGGGTGCGTTGCTCCGGCGCTTGGCGGTCGTGCCCCTCGGCGAGGCGGACACGCTGCCGCTGCGCCTGCTTCTCGAGGCCGCCGCCGAGGTGGCAACGGACCGTGTCGCCCACGTCCCGCGGGTGCTGGCCCGGCAGGCCGGCCCGGATTCGGTGGAGGCAGACCGGCACGCCGCGCTCCTCACCCACCACCTCGCCGAGCGGGGCGCGCCCGCCCGCGTCGCGACGAACGCGGGCGGCTTCGACCTGCTCTGGCCGTTGCCGGCGCCGGCTCCGCTGGTCAGCGTCATCATCCCCTCGCGCGACCGGCTCGACCTCATTCGAAGGTCGAGCGACGACGTGCTGAACGCCACCGCCTACCCGGCGCTCGAACTCGTGATCGTCGACAACGGCTCCACCGACCCAGCCGTCCTCGCCCATTACGAGATCCTGCGCCGAGACCTCCGCGTGACGATCCACGCGGCACCAGGCCCGTTCAACTTCTCGGCCCTGATCAATGCCGGCGTCGCGGTCTCACGCGGCGCGGTCGTGATCCTGCTCAACAACGACGTCGCGGTGCTGCGCGAGGACTGGCTCGAGGCCCTGGTCCGGCAGGCCTGCCGCCCGGAGGTGGGGGCCGTCGGCGCCAAGCTCCTCTACGGCGACGGCACCCTGCAGCATGCCGGCGTCGTTGTCGGCCTCGGCGGCCGGGCCGGCCACATCCTGCGCCGCCGCCCGGCCGACACGGCCGGCCATCTCGGGCGCCTGCATGTCGCGCACGAGGTCTCCGCCGTCACCGCCGCTTGCCTCGCCGTGGAGCGCCACAAGTTCGACGCGGTAGGCGGCCTCGACGTCGAGACCTTCGCGGTCGATTTCAACGACGTCGATTTCTGCCTGCGGCTCGGCGCGGCCGGCTACCAGACGATCTGGACCCCGCGCGCCGTGCTGGCCCACCTCGAATCCACCAGCCGGGGGCCTGCCGTGGGGCCGGCCCGCGCACGCTTCGAGGCCGAGGCCGAGGCGTTCGTGGCGCGCTGGCGCGACACGATCCGGCACGATCCGTTCTACCATCCCGGCCTCTCGCTCACGACGTTCGGGGAAGACCTTGAGTGAGGCATGCCCCCCGGGACCGGGCCCCTCGGCCGAGGTGGAGCCGGCCCTGCGTTTCGCGTCCTCCCCGGCGGTCACGGCGCCGAGGCGCTGGGCGGGCGCGATCCGGCTCTTCGCCGGCGCCCCCCGCGAGACGGCTGCGATTCTGCGCGCCCGCCTCACCGGACGGCGTGTGCGGGCGGCGCAACGTCTCGCTGCCGTGCTCGGGCTCGATCATCGCGGCCTCTGGTGCTCGTCCTCGAGGCTGGTCCGGCTCATGCCAGCACCGCGGGGCGGTGACGTGGATCCCGCTCAGATTCCGGGGGTAGACCTCCGGTGCGCGAGCGCGGGCGCCATCGACGGCCCCGCGCCGCTGGTGATCCTCACGGCCCCGGGTCACGGGCTCCTGCCCGGCGCGGCGGCCCAGTTCCAGGCTGCGTTCGCCGACGATCCCGCCCGGCAGGCGATCTACGGCGATGCCCTTCTCATCCGCCCGGACGGCGCCGCGATGCCGCTCCTGCGTCCGGCCTTCGACCGCGACTATCTGATGGGCGTCGATTACATCGGGCCGGTGGTTGCCCTGCGGCGAAGCGGCCTTGCCGCCCTCGGCGATATCGCGGAGGTTCCGGCCCACCACCGGGCGACGGACTTGATCCTGCGCCTCGCCGATCGCTTCGGAGCCGGGGCCATTGGCCACCTGCCGCGACCAGTCTCGCAATCGATCCTCGCCCCTGACCCGACGCTTCATGCCGCCGCGCCGAGAGGGGAGGGGGCCCGGTCCGCACGCCACGCAATCATCCGATCGGCCCTCGACCGGGCGGGGATGGGCGGCGTCGCCATCGAGGCCGGGCACGACGGCATCCTCACCCTGCGCCATCCGCTGCCCGCGGAGCCCCCCCTGGTCAGCCTCATCGTGCCGACGCGCGACCGGCTCGATCTTCTGCGTCCCTGCATCGACAGCCTCCTGGAGCGCACGGACTGGCAGCCCCGCGAGATCCTGATCTGCGACAACGGCAGCGCCGAGCCCGCGACCCACCGCTACTTCCGCGACCTCGCCGAGCGGGGGCTCGCCCGGATCGTGCCCTGCGACGGGCCGTTCGACTTCGCCGCCATGAACAACGCGGCGGCGCGGCTCGCGCGGGGCCGCGTCCTCGCCTTCATCAACAACGACGTCTCGACCCGGCAGCCGGACTGGCTGGAGCGCCTGGTCCGCGAGGCCCTGCGACCGGATGTTGGTGCGGTGGGTGCCAAGCTCGTCGATGGGCAGGGTCGCATCCAGCACGGCGGCGTGCTCCTCGGGCCGGGCGGCCTCGTGACCCATGCCCATCGCCACTTTCCCGAGGCTGCGCCCGGATACCTCGCGGCCTTGAGCGCCACCCGGGCTGTCTCGGCGGTCACGGCGGCCTGCCTGGTGGTGGAGGCGGCGAAATTCGCGGCGGTGGGGGGCTTCGACGGGCAAGCCTTCGCCGTCGACTTCAACGACGTCGACCTCTGCCTGCGCCTGAACGCGGCCGGCTACCGGACCCTGTTCGTCCCGGGCGCGGTTCTCGACCACTTCGAGGCCGCCAGTCGGCGCTGGACCCCAGAGGCCCTGGCCCGGCACCAGCGCGAGGTCGCGGCCCTGAAACGGCAATGGGGGCCGCTGCTCGCGCAGGACCCCCATTATCACCCGGGCTTCGACCCCGATCTCGGCAGCTACGCCCGATTGCGGCTAGACTGGCCCGGCGCCTGTCCGGTGAGCCCGCGCTGAGGCGTCAGATTCCTCCGGGGCAGCGGACCCGCGCGTCACCCGGACGCCAGGCGACCCGATTCCCGCGCCG
>NZ_BPQL01000241.1 GCF_022179225.1 Methylobacterium goesingense | reverse complement strand
ATCATCTGACGACGGACACTCAAGAAAATTGCGCGACCCATAGCGCCTGACTCCCCCTGTTTCTCAGGAGCCGCATCAGATCACCCGGACACTAACGCATACCTTCCGCTCCCCACCCGGAGCCGACGTATCCGGACGGCCGACGAGTGACTGCTTTCGGGAACGTCGGACGGCGATCTGAACGACCGTGTCGGGTCGCATGCGGAACGTCCGCTCGGGGTCGTGACCGGGCACGACGGCGGTGTCTGCTTCTCCCAACTCTCGCCCTGAAGCAGACCGTCGCAAACCCACCCAACCCAGCCGTGAAACGGACGGTCATGACCCGACCCAACCCAGTCGTACATGCCGCAGTCAGGGCCGCCCGATTGCAGACCACGATTACCAGTCCTCGCAGGGCAGCGGATTGAGGCGAGATCACTTTCGCTCATCGCCGCGGTAGGCTCTGCAGTGCCTTCGAGAATGCATCGATGTCCGCGTGGGTGTTGTAGAACGCCCGGGAAGCCCGCACCGACTGGTCGACGTGAAATTGGCGCAGGGCCGGAAGGGCACAGTGGTGGCCCGAGCGCACCGCAATGCCGCTTGCGTCGCCGGCCTCGGCTACGCCCTGGCCCGGCGCCTGCCGCGCTCGGCCCTGACCGTCGCCTTCGAGTTGCCGACGAACCGCCGGATCGACCGGCCGCTGATCGAGGGCGCGGCCCTGTTCGGGATCGGCTGGAGCCTGTCGAGCCTCTGTCCCGGCCCCGCCGTGGCGGCCCTGTCGACGGGGGCGCTGCCCGTGGCGGTCTTTGTCGCCGCCATGCTTGTGGGCATGACGGCCCATCAGCGCTTCGTCGCCCGCGACTGAGCCTCAGCGCACCCGAGGCAGGACCTCTCCGGCGAAGCGCCGCATCTCGGCCTCGAACGGCTGGAATTGCAGCATGAAGAGCTCGATACCAGCGGCATGAAAGGCGCGGATGCGGGACGCGACGGTGTCGTAGCTGCCGACGAGGCCGGCGGCGGTGCCGCCGTTGGTCCCGACATGCCGCGCGGCCGCCGCATCGGTCTGGGCGAACATCACGCTCGCCGTGTCCGTACGCGCCCGGGTATCCGCCTGCAGCGCCGCGTCGCGGTCGGCCAGCGCCAGCAGGCGCGCATGCTCGTCCTGCGCCGCCGCATCGGTCTCGCGGGCGATGACGAAGGCCGAGAGCCCGTAGCGCAGGGGGCCGTTGGCAGCGGGCCGGCGGGCGACGTCGGCGATCAGCGCCGCGACATCCGCGAGGGGCTGGCCGTTGATGAACCAGACGTCGGCTTGGCTTGCCGCCAGCGCCCGGGCCGGCTCAGATTCGCCGCCGAGATAGATCGTCGGGCGCGGCCGGAAGCTGCCGGCCGGGCGCAGCTGGTAATCCGACACTTGAAAATGCGAGCCCGCATGGGTGACGCGCTCGCCCCGCATCAGCCGGTCGACGAGGCCGATCCATTCGGCGCCGTAGGCGTAGCGCGCGTCGTGGGCCGGGAAGGGCAGGCCCGCTCGCTCGAACTCGGCCCGGTTCCAGGCATTCACGAGGTTGAGGGCGAACCGCCCCCGCGCGATGTGCTCGATCTGTAGGGCCATCTTGGCCAGGACCACGGGGTGGTAGAGCCCGGGCTTGATCGCCGCGATGATCTCGATGCGCCGGGTCAGGGCGGCCAGGGCGGCAGAGGCCGTCCAGGCTTCGAGCTGGTCGCGACCGTCGTCGTAGGGGTTGGCGGTGTGCTGGGCGACGAGCACGGCGTCGAAGCCCAGGGCCTCGGCCTCCAGCACCAGGGCGCGATTGCGGTCCCAGCTGGCGTCGTCGGGCTCGTCCGGATCGTGGTGGGCGGCGCGGGAGCCGTGGACGGCCGCCCAGATCCCGAAGCGGAGGGGATGGGTCATGCGGTCAGCCCCGCTCCGCCGCTGGCTGCCAGATCTTCACCGCGGTCGCATTGAGGTCGCGGGGAATCAGCCTGGCCTCGCGGAAGGTGTCGGCGATGGCCTGCTGCTCGCCGAGCTCGGACCGCACCACCGGCGTGACGGCGTAGGTCCGGCGCCGGTTCACGGTGGCGACCACCTCCGGGGAGAGGTCGCCCCAGATCGGCGCGAGGAGCGCCACAGCCGCATCGGGCTCGGCCTTGACCCAGCGTCCCGCCTGCCGGAGCGCGTCGTAGACGATCCCGACGACCCCCGGGTTCTCGGCCACGAAGCGGTCGTTGGCGAGATAATAGCGGTGGTAGCTCGACAGGCCGGTGGCGTCGGCCAACACCTGCACCGGCCGCTTGGACTGGGCGATGGCGAGGAACGGGTCCCAGATCACCCAGGCGTCGAGGCTGCCCTGGCCGAAGGCCGCCAGCCCCTCCGGCGCCTGGAGATAGGCCGGCTTGATGTCGGTGAAGGCGAGGCCCGCCCGCTTAAGGGCGGCTGCCAGGATGAAGTGGCAGCCCGACCCGCGCGAGACGCCGACCGTGCGCCCCTTCAGGTCGGCGATGGAGCGGATCGGCGAGTCCTCGGGGACGATGATGGCTTCCGCCGAGGGCGAGCCGACCTCGCGGGCGTAGAAGGTGAGCGGCGCATCGGCGGCCTGGGTGAAGATCGGCACCGCGTCGGCGACATCCGCGTGCAGGTCGACCGCGCCGGCGTTCATCGGCTCGATAACGCTGGTGAAGAGGTGCCAGGAGGGCGCGAACCCCAGGGGCTTCAGGCGCTCGTCCAGGGTACCCTTCGCCTTCAGGATGGTGAGCAGGGTCGAGGAGCGCTGGTAGCTCAGGCGGACAGTCCGCTCGGCAGCGTGGAGCGCCGGCATCCCGAGGGGCGCCAGCGCTGCGGCCCCGAGGCCGGCGCGCAGGATCGTCCGGCGCGACGGAGCGGTCCCACGCGGCGTGTCGTCGGTCATGAATCGTCTCCGGATGGCAAGTCTTGCACGGAGCAAGTTCCGCAGCGCGCAAGTCCCGCAGTGGAAAGTCTCGTGGGACAACGTCGTTCACCGCGCCGCCGACGGTCTTCGCGGGATCGTTCGCGGATCACTTGTGCCGTTGCTGTGAGATCACGATCCCGTGCCGAAGATTTACCGGCGCGCGCCAAGATTTCGCAAGAAAATGGTTTTTCGAATTTGCGCGCTTTCGTGGGGGAATGCGCCTGCGGATCGACAATGCTCGAGAATGGTGACGGTCCAGGACGACATCGCGGTGTAACGCGGCTCACCCCCCTCTTTCCACCGGGAGGCAATCATCACGGCCAGGGGCGGGATCACGCCTCCGGTGCGCGGATCGCGGGCTCGGGGAACACCCTTCTCGCGCGACCGTCCGACACCACGGCTTTCATCCTTGATGGCGTCGCAATTTGGCCTCTGCTTTCATTGACTGAGTGCGGAATGGTCGTGAATAAATGAAGCTCATTCCTTTGCTTCAAGAGACCTGCCCTCGTCTTCCGACTCCTGAGATCGGCAAGCGCGGGGCCGGGCCGCGGATCATCCCGTCCATGCCGTCGACCACCCATTTCGCAGAGGCCGTGATCCGCCTCGAATCCGTCTCGAAGACCTACGCGCCCCGGCGCAACGGGGCGGCGGTCGCCGCCCTGGACGGCATCGATCTCTCCGTTCCGGCCGGGTCGATCCTCGGCATCATCGGGCGTTCGGGTGCCGGCAAGTCGACCCTCATCCGCCTGATCAACGGCCTGGAGCGGCCGAGCGCGGGCCGTGTCTGGGTCGGGGATGCCGAGGTGTCGGCACTGCGCGCGCCGGAGCTGCGCGCCCTGCGGGCCCGGGTCGGGATGATCTTCCAGCACTTCAACCTGCTCGCGTCGCGGGACGCCGCCGGCAACGTGGCGCTACCCCTGGAGATCGCCGGCTGGGCGCCGGCCGCGATCCGGGCGCGGGTCGCCGAGTTGCTCGATCTCGTGGGGCTCGCCGATCAGGCGGGGCGCTATCCCGCCCGACAGCTCGGCGGGATAGCGCCCCGCC
>NZ_BPQL01000240.1 GCF_022179225.1 Methylobacterium goesingense | reverse complement strand
CTTGCGGGCGCGCGCGACGGTGAGCTTGTCCTCTTCCGAGAGCTCGTCCATGCCCAGGATCGCGATGATGTCCTGAAGGGCCTTGTAGCGCTGCAGCGTCTGCTGGACCTTACGGGCGACGTCGTAGTGCTCCTCGCCGAGGACGGCGGGGTTGAGCATGCGCGAGGTGGAGTCCAGCGGATCCACGGCCGGGTAGATGCCCTTCTCGGCGATCGAGCGCGACAGCACGGTCGTGGCGTCGAGGTGGGCGAACGAGGCGGCGGGCGCCGGGTCGGTCAGATCGTCGGCCGGCACGTAGATGGCCTGCACCGAGGTGATCGAGCCCTTCGTGGTGGTGGTGATGCGCTCCTGCAGGGCGCCCATGTCGGTGGCCAGCGTCGGCTGGTAGCCCACCGCCGAAGGGATGCGGCCCAGCAGCGCCGACACTTCCGAACCGGCCTGGGTGAAGCGGAAGATGTTGTCCACGAAGAACAGCACGTCCTGGCCCTGGTCGCGGAAGTCCTCGGCGATGGTCAGGCCGGTGAGGGCGACGCGCGAGCGGGCGCCGGGGGACTCGTTCATCTGGCCGTAGACCAGGGCGCACTTGGAGCCCTCGGCCGAGCCGTTGTGCTCCTTGGGGTCCATGTTGACCTTGGACTCGATCATCTCGTGATAGAGATCGTTGCCCTCGCGGGTGCGCTCACCGACGCCGGCGAACACCGAGTAGCCGGAGTGCACCTTGGCGATGTTGTTGATGAGTTCCATGATCAGCACGGTCTTGCCCACGCCGGCGCCGCCGAACAGGCCGATCTTGCCGCCCTTGGCGTAAGGGGCGAGAAGGTCGACCACCTTGATGCCGGTGACGAGGATCTGCGACTCGGTGGACTGCTCGGAATAGGCAGGCGCCGGCTGGTGGATGGCGCGCAGCGTCTCCGACTGGATCGGGCCGGCCTCGTCGATCGGCTCGCCGATGACGTTCATGATGCGGCCGAGGGTGTTGAAACCGACCGGGACCTTGATGGCCTCGCCGGTGTCGGTGACTTCCTGGCCGCGCACCAGGCCTTCCGAGGTGTCCATGGCGATGCAGCGCACGGTGCTCTCGCCGAGCTGCATGGCGACTTCGAGAACGAGGCGGCTGCCGTTGTTCTTCGTCTCCAGGGCGTTGAGAATCTCGGGCAGGTGGCCGTCGAAGTGCACGTCGACCACGGGGCCGATGACCTGGGTGATCTTGCCGACCTTGTTCGAGCCGGCGCCGGGGAGAGCGGTGTTCGCCATGTTACGGGTCCTTTGGATACGTTGCGTTCAGGGCGTCGGAGAGCGCTTAGAGCGCTTCGGCACCCGAGATGATCTCGATGAGTTCCTTGGTGATCATGGCCTGACGCGTCCGGTTGTAGATCTGCGTCTGCTTCTTGATCATTTCGCCGGCGTTGCGCGTGGCGGAGTCCATGGCACCCGTCCGGGCACCCTGCTCGGAAGCGGCGTTCTCCAGGAGCGCGCGGAACACCTGGACGGTGAGGTTGCGCGGCAGCAGCGTGTCGAGGATGGCCTCCTCGCTCGGCTCGAACTGCAGGGCGGCGTCGGGAGCCGTGGCGCCGGTCTCCGGCAGCTCGGCCGGGATGAGCTTCTGCGCGGTCGGGATCTGCGAGATCACGGAGCGGAAGCGCGAGTAGAACAGGGTCGCGACGTCGAATTCACCGGCATCGAAACGCGCGATGATGCTGTCGGCGATCTCAGCGGCGAATTCGTAATCGACCGCCTTGTTGCCGCGCAGATCCCGGTTCTCGATGATCTCGTCGCGGAA
>NZ_BPQL01000239.1 GCF_022179225.1 Methylobacterium goesingense | reverse complement strand
TGTTCAACGCTGTTTGACACTGCGGCGCGATTCACCCACCTACGGGCAGCACGTGGCGGTACGGCTCGACGCGGAGGCGGGCGAGCAGCTCTACGTGCCGATCGGCTTCGGGCACGGCTTCTGCACCCTCGTGCCCGACACCATGGTGGCCTACAAGGTGGCCGGCGGGGTCTACAGCCCCGAGCACGACGAGGCCCTGCTCTGGAACGATCCGGCGCTCGACATCGCCTGGCCCGTCACCGAAGCCGAGGCGCAGCTCTCGGACAAGGACCGGGTCGCGCCGCGGCTGGCCGAACTTTCGCCCCCGTTCTGAGAACACATCATCCGGGCCGCGGGCCCGGCCCGATTCCTCGAGAGACCCTACCCCCATGCGCATCTTGGTTACCGGCGGCTGCGGCTTCATCGGATCGGCACTGGTCCTGCATCTGGTGCAGGAGCTCGGACACGAGGTGGCGACGCTGGACGCGCTGACCTACGCGGCCAACCCGATCTCGCTCCAGCCGCTGGCCGACAACCCGAAGCACCGCCTCGTCGAGGCCGACATCTGCGATCCGCAGGCGGTGCACGCCCTCTACGCCGCGTTCCGGCCCGACGCGGTGATGCATCTGGCCGCCGAGAGTCACGTCGACCGCTCGATCACCGACCCGGGCGCCTTCATCCGCACCAACGTGGTCGGCACCCAGGTCATGCTCGATGGCGCCCGCACTTACTGGGACGGGCTGACGGGCGAGGCTAAGGCGGCGTTCCGCTTCCTGCACGTCTCCACCGACGAGGTCTACGGCTCGCTGCCGCCGGACGGGTTCTTCACCGAGGAAAGCCGCTACGACCCGCGCTCGCCCTACTCGGCCTCGAAGGCGGCCTCCGACCACCTCGCCCGGGCCTGGCACGAGACCTACGGCCTGCCGGTGCTGGTGACGAACTGCTCGAACAATTACGGCCCGCGCCACTTCCCCGAAAAGCTCATCCCGCTGATGATCCTGAACGCGCTGGAGGGCAAGGCTCTGCCCGTCTACGGCGACGGCCTGAACGAGCGCGACTGGATCCATGTCGAAGACCACGCCCGCGGCCTCGTGGCGGTGCTGGAGAAGGGGCGGGTCGGCGAGACCTACCTGCTCGGCGGACGCTCGGTGCGCAACAACCTCGCGGTGGTCAAGGCGCTCTGCGCCGCCTTCGACCGGTTGCGCCCCGAGCAGGCGCCGCACGACCGCCTGATCACCTACGTCACCGACCGGCCCGGCCACGACCGCCGCTACGCCATCGATCCCGGCAAGGCCGAGGCCGAGGTCGGCTGGCACCCGACCAAGGACTTCGAGCGGGC
>NZ_BPQL01000238.1 GCF_022179225.1 Methylobacterium goesingense | reverse complement strand
GTCGGCATGACGAAGTCTGCGCCGGCGCGGATGCCGGTGGGCCAGCGGGTGGTGATGGTCTTGAGGCGGGTGTAGAAGCGCACGCCCTCGGGGCCGTGCATGGCGTGGTCGCCGAACAGCGAGGCCTTCCAGCCGCCGAAGGAGTGGAACGCCATCGGCACCGGGATCGGCACGTTGATGCCGACCATGCCGACTTCGATGCCGTGGGCGAACTCGCGCGCGGCATCCCCGTCGCGGGTGAAGATCGCGGTGCCGTTGCCGAATTCGTGCTCGTTGATGAGCTGGGCGGCGGTCGCGTAGTCCGGCGCCCGGGTGACCGCCAGCACCGGTCCGAAGATCTCCTCCCGGTAGATCGACATCTCCGGGGTGACCCGGTCGAACAGGCTGCCGCCGAGGAAGTAGCCGCCCTCGTAGCCCTGGAGGCTGAGGCCGCGCCCGTCGACCAGAAGCTCGGCCCCTTCCGCCACGCCCGCATCGATGTAGCCGCTGACCTTGTCGCGGTGGACCTTCGTCACGAGGGGGCCCATCTCCGAATCGGGATCGGTGCCGGGTCCGACCTTGAGGGCGCGCACCTTCGGGATCAGCTTGGCCACCAGGGCGTCGGCGGTCTTCTCGCCCACGGGGACGGCCACCGAGATCGCCATGCAGCGCTCGCCGGCCGAGCCGTAGGCCGCGCCCATCAGGGCGTCCACCGCCTGGTCGAGGTCGGCGTCCGGCATGACGATCATGTGGTTCTTGGCGCCGCCCAGGCACTGGGCGCGCTTTCCGTTCGCGGTGGCGGTGGCGTAGATGTACCGTGCGATCGGGGTCGATCCGACGAAGCTGACGGCGGCCACGTCGGGGTGGTGCAGCAGGGCGTCCACGGCCTCCTTGTCGCCGTTCACCACGTTGAAGACGCCGTCGGGCAGGCCCGCTTCCTTGAGCCAGGCCGCCACCAGGAGGGCGGGCGAGGGGTCGCGCTCGGAGGGCTTGAGGACGAAGCAGTTGCCGCAGGCGAGCGCGACGGGAAACATCCACATCGGCACCATGACGGGGAAGTTGAACGGCGTGATGCCGGCGACCACGCCGAGGGGCTGGCGCAGGGAATGGCTGTCGACGCGGGTGCCGACGTTCTCGGTGACCTCGCCCTTGAGAAGTTGCGGGATGCCGGTGGCGAACTCCACCACCTCGAGCCCGCGCTGGATCTCGCCCTTGGCGTCGGAGAGCACCTTGCCGTGCTCGGCGGTGATGAGGGCGGCGAGTTCGTCGGTGCGGTCTTCCGCGATCCGCAGGAAGGCGTTGAGGATGCGGGCGCGGCGCAACGGCGTGGTCAGCGCCCAGTCGCGGGCGACCGCCTTGGCGGCGGCCACCGCCGCGTTCACGTCCGCCGCATCGGCCAGGGCGACCCGGCCGGTCTCCTCGCCGGTGGCCGGGTTGAAGACGGGCGCAGAGCGCGTGGCCGTGCCGGCGACGGTTCGGCCGCCGATGAAGTGCGAAATCGCGGTGGGCAT
>NZ_BPQL01000237.1 GCF_022179225.1 Methylobacterium goesingense | reverse complement strand
CCTGCTGCAGCGCGAGCGCCTGCCGCCGGCGAACGCCTTTCCGCTCCCGGCGCAACCGAATTGAGATCCGCGCGTCATTGATCGCGTGATGTGCGGCGGAGTACGCCGCACACGTTGCACGAAGCCGAGAGCGCGGCGTAGAAGGCGCCCTGACCATGCGGTGACCATCCGCGCGCCATGTTTCGACCATGTCGGCGCTTCATCGGATCGCCCATTCCCTGTTTCACGAGACGGACTGCGCCCATAATGGCCCTCAAGCTTACGTCGCTCGCCTTCGCTCTCGCCGCCACGGCGTCCGTTGCGTTTGCGCCTGCCCTGGCCCAGCCGGCGGCTCAGCCGTCGGGCGGGGCCGCGCCGCAGACCAAGCGCGGCAACGAGACCCTGAAGAAGTACTGCACCGGCGATTACCTCACCTATTGCGGTAACCTCGCTACGGACGACCCGGCCCTGGACAAGTGCTTCCAGACCAACTGGACGAAGCTCTCCGAGAATTGCCGCCGCGCCATCGACGTCTATCAGAAGACGGACGGCAAGAAGAAGGGCTGAGGTTCCGCGGCGACGACGCGGGACAGCGTGGCCGTTCGGCTCGCTTCGCGCGTCCGCAACGGCTATGCTCCTGCCGACCGAGTGCCGGACCGCAAGCGTTGATGTTCCTCCGTTCCCGTCATCTTTCCGCGATCACCGTGATCGGTCTCGTCGCGCTCGCCACCTCCGGCTGCGGACGGCGTGGCGCCCTCGAGCCGCCACCGGGCACGGAGGCCGCGCGCGCAGTGGCGCGTCCCGGCCTTCCGGGTCTGGCCAGCCCCCGTGCGCTGCCCCAGAGCGTGGGCCTCGGCGGCGGAACGGCCGCCCCGTCACCCGACGCCGTGCGCAGCGGTGATGAACTCGACACGCTCGCGGTACCCGGCTCCGGGTCGGAACCGGCGGTGAAGACCACGCGCGGCGCCAAGCGGGGCTACGTGATTCCAAAACAGCCTTTCCTGCTCGATCCGCTGCTGTAGAAGCGGGGCGCGAACATTCTTGAGGCCCGCGCACGCATCCGTGCGAAGGCTCGCAGGCAGGCCGATGCACCATTTCCAGTATCGCGACGGACGTCTCCAGGCGGAGGACGTCGATCTGGCGGACCTCGCCGATCGGGTGGGCACGCCCTTCTACTGCTATGCTTCAGCGACGCTGGAGCGCCATTTCGGCGTCTTCGCCGAGGCGTTCGGCGGCGACGACGCCCTCGTCTGCTACGCCATGAAGGCGAATTCGAACCAAGCCGTTCTGAGGACGCTGGCGCGCCTCGGCGCCGGAATGGACATCGTTTCGGAGGGTGAGTTGCGCCGGGCCCTCGCGGCCGGTGTCGATCCCCAGCGCATCGTTTTCTCTGGCGTCGGCAAGACGCGCTCCGAGATGGCCGCCGCCCTCAAGGCCGGGATCTACTGCTTCAACGTCGAGAGCGAGCCGGAACTCGCCGAACTCTCCGCCGTCGCTACCAGCCTCGGAATGACGGCCCCGATCTCGATCCGGGTCAATCCCGACGTCGACGCCGGGACGCACGCCAAGATCTCGACGGGCAAGTCGGAGAACAAGTTCGGCATTCCCATCGGCCGCGCTCCGGCGGTCTACGCCCAGGCCGCGCAGCTGCCCGGCCTCGCGGTCACCGGCGTCGACATGCATATCGGAAGTCAGATCACGGATCTGGCGCCCTTCGACCACGCGGCTGGCCTCCTCGCCGGGCTCGCCCGCGACCTGATGGCCGCCGGCCACGCCCTGCACCACATCGACTTCGGCGGTGGGCTCGGCATCCCCTACCGTGACGACAACGCCCCTCCCCCGGAGCCGGCCGCCCTGTCGGCGATCCTGCGTCCGCACTTCGCCCCCCTGGGGTTGCGCCCGGTCTTCGAGATCGGCCGGATGATCGCCGGGAATGCCGGCATCCTGGTGACGCGCGTGATCTACGTGAAGCGTACCGAGGGGCGGACCTTCGTCATCGTCGACGCGGCGATGAACGACCTCATCCGCCCGACGCTCTACGACGCCTACCATGCCCTGAGACCGGTCCGGCAGCCCGGACACGAGACGCCCCGGATCGTCGCCGACGTCGTCGGTCCGGTCTGCGAGAGCGGCGACTACATTGCCCTCGGCCGCGAGATGGCGGAGGTCGCGCCCGGCGACCTGATCGCGGTGATGAGCGCCGGCGCCTACGGGGCCGTCCAGGCCGGCACCTACAACACCCGGCCCCTGGTGCCCGAGGTCCTGGTGCGGGGGGCGGACCACGCCGTCGTCCGTCCGCGCCAGACCTACGAGGAGTTGATCGGCCTCGATCGAGTGCCGGACTGGCTGAGCCCGCCCACCGACTGAAGCGCCTCAGCGGCTCAGTCGTCGATCGCGGCCTCGATCCGCGCGACGGCCTCGCTCGGCACGTCGAGGGCGGCGGCCAGCATCTTCAGGAATTCGCGCTCCTGCAAGGTATCGGTGAGGACCGATAGGCGGACGGCGGAGTAGATCCGCGTCGCCTGTTCGGGCGTTCGGACACGTTCGGCGATTTCGTCCACGTCGGCCGGGTCGGCGATCTCGGCCTCGAGCCAGGCCGCGCCGTCCCGCTCGATCCCGGCGGCTTGGACGGCCGCGTCGAGGCGCCGGCGCTCGTCCGCATCGATCTGGCCGTCTGCCAGGGTGGCGGCCACCATCGCCCGGAGCATGATCCGGGCTTCGTCCTCGTTCACCGGCGGCTCGGTCGCGGTCGATTCCGTTGTGTCGGCGCCCCGCAGGGCCCGGGCCGCGAGCCCGGCGACGAGGGCGAGGCCCCCGAGGGCGGTGGCGGCGATAAGGCCGCTGCGGCGTAAGCGCACCATGGCTTCGACGACCGGTTTGGCATCGATCGACGGCTTGGCATCCACCATGGCGGGCATCCTGTCTTGCGGTGTGGGGTCCAGGCAGCAACACGCGGGAGCCCGGCAGGGTTCACCCACGTGCCATGCCCGCGTCGACGCGATGGAGACCTGGGCTGATTTGACCCCGCCGCATGGTGTCTCCACCATGCTAGCCTTGCGGGCAGGCGCGGCGCCGTGAGCGACGCGCGGAGGAGCCAGACACGATGGGCGAGGCCGACCCGGCGACCTCACGAGGCAGGGACCTGACAGCCAAGGAACCCGCGGGCGATGCCGACAGCGTGCTGCGGCAGCGCATGGACCGGCTCGTCGCCCAATCACAGGCAGCCGGGCTGTGGGAATCCGCGTGGCCTATCCTTTGGCGCGGCATCGGGCTCGTCCTCGCTTATCTGATCCTGTCCTGGCTTGGCCTCTGGCTCGACCTGCCGCCCCTGGGCCGCATGGTCGGCCTCGGTCTCTTCGCGCTTGCCCTCGCGATGCTGCTGCTGCCCCTGGCGCGCCTGCGCCCGGGCTCGCGCCGCGACGCCCTGGCGCGGATCGACCGCGAGGCGGCGGCCAGCGGACGCACCCGTCATTCCCCGGCCTCGTCGCTGGAAGACACCCTGGCGGTGGGCACGCAGGATCCGGCGACGCAAGCGCTCTGGGCCCTGCATAAGGCGCGTGCGGCGCAGTCCGTCGCGGGTCTGCGTGCCGGGCCGCCCCGTCCGGCCATGGCGCGGCGCGACCCGTTTGCCCTACGCGCCGCCCTGATCGTGGGCACCGTGGCGAGCCTGTTCGTCGCCGGTGCGGAGTGGCGCCCGCGTATCCTCGGTGCCTTTGACTGGCGTGCCCCGCCGTCGCCCGGCCCGGATTTCCGCGTCGACGGATGGATCGATCCACCACTCTACACACGCCTGCCGCCCCTCGTCGTGACGATGAACGGGGAGCGTCAGACCCTGCGCGCGCCGGTCAATTCCACCCTGATCGTGCGGATCGCCGGCCATGGCGAGGCCGTGCTGACCCCGAATGCGGGCCTGAAGGCGATTCCCGGCAAGGCGCCGCAGGCGTCCGGAAAGCTGCCGGAGGCATCCGGAAACGTGCCGCGATCGGATCTGCGCGAGGACCGCTTCCAGTTGGTCGGCGGCGTCGCGGACCTGACCATTGCCACGGGCGGTGCGACCCAGCACCTCGTCGTCGAGACGATCCCCGATACCCCACCCGAGGTGCAGCGCATCGGCAGCCTCGAGGTCAATGCGCGCGGTACCTTCAACCTGACCTACCGGGCCAAGGACGATTACGGCTTCGCCTCAGCCGAGGGCCTCGTCGAGCCGCTGGCGAACACCCGGACCCTGGTGCCGCCGCCGCGCATCGCCCTCGCGCTGCCCGCCGACGCCACGGGCGAGCACGACACCAAGACGCTGGTCGATCTCACCGACAATCCCTGGTCCGGCGCGCGCGTGCGCCTGACGCTGGTGGTCAAGGACGAGGCCGGGCAGGA
>NZ_BPQL01000236.1 GCF_022179225.1 Methylobacterium goesingense | reverse complement strand
CTGGTCGAGGCGGACGTTGTCGATGTCCTGGGGCTGGATCTTGACCTCGACGGCGAGCTGGTCGGCCTCCGGCACGATCAGCATGGCGGGCTCGGCCGGGGTCACCAGACCGCCGACCGTGTGGACCGTCATCTGGTGGACGACGCCCGCCTGGGGGCTACGCATCTCCACGCGCTTCAGCTGGTCCTCGGCCGCCACGCGCTTCTCGCGGTACTCCGACCACTTGCCCCGGATCTCGGCCAAGTCCTTGCCGGTCTCGGTGCGCATGTCGCCGTCGATCTGCAGGATCTGCAACTCGGTCTCGGCGATCTTGCCGCGCGCCGAGGCGGTGGCGGCCACGAGCTGGCCGCGCTCGCCGTCGAGGCGGGCGGCGTCCCGCTCCAGGGCGTTGACGCGGGCGAGCGGCACCAGGTTCTTGGCGTAGAGCCCGCGCACGCCCTCGAGTTCGCCGGTGATGAAGCCGACCTCGCGGGCTTTCGCCGCGACCTGCTCGGTCAGGCCCTTGATCTCCTCGCGCAGTTGCAGGACGCGCTCGCGCAGCTGCGCCTTCTGGCCCTCGCGGGCGGCCAGACGCGCGGTAAACAGCCGGGTCTCGCCGTCGATCAGGTGGGCGACCCCCGGGTCGGCGTCGCGGCGCGCCAGGAGCTCGGGCGGGAAGGTGATCTGCTCGGCCCCGTCGCGCTCGGCCTCGTCGCGGGCGCGCCGCGCGGCGAGTTCGTCCATGGCCTTGAGGACGATGTCGAGGTTGGCCCGCACCTGCGTCTCGTCGAGGCGGATGAGCACGTCGCCGGCTCGCACCCGGGCGCCCTCGCGGACCAGCAGTTCGCCCACCACCCCGCCGGTGGGGTGCTGGACCTTCTTGACGTCGGACTCGACCACGAGCTGGCCCGGCGCGATCACGGCGCCCGAGATCTGCGTGAGGGTGGCCCAGCCCCCGACCCCGACGACGAGGAGCACCCCGAGGCCGAGGCCGAGCGCGAGGTGGCGGCGGATCGAGCCGTGGGCGGTGGGGCGGGGGAGGG
>NZ_BPQL01000235.1 GCF_022179225.1 Methylobacterium goesingense | reverse complement strand
GATGCTCTGCGCGGTTGCGCTGTCGTCCTCGATCAGAAGTACCCGCATCGTCGGTCCCCAGCCCAGCCGGCCGTGTGCAGCGTACGGGCAAGCCCCCGCCGTTCGTCCGCCACCGGCCCGTGGCGGACGCTCCCTCGTCATTGACGTGAAACGCTATTCGTTAATCGTTAACAAAACCTGATTCACGGATGCAAGCACGCAATTGGACCCGATTTCCGGCCACGCTTCTCGCCGTTGACGGTCTGTTCTCGTAAGACCGTTTGCCGGCTCGTCGCGGACCGTCCGCGTGTCCCCTCAAGTCCTTCGCCCGTAAACACTTCTCGTGTGCTGTCTCCCCGGCGCCACGGCATCGGAATGTCGTGGCCCCGCACGAAGATTTCTTGGATCCCGACCGAAGCCGGCGGCCTGCTACAAGCCCGATGCACACAGTGTTAAGGAGGGAGGTAAACGAATGGTTGAGAGAGTCGCCGATGACCGAACGCGACCCTAGCGTCGCCCGCTTGCGCCTGGCTGGTGCGCGGGCTGCCCTCGCCGATGTGCAGGTGCTGGAGACCTTCGGGCGCGTCGTCGCCATCCGGGGGCTCCTCGTGGAGGTGGCTGGTCCCGTGGCGGCCATGCGCCTGGGTGGCCGACTCGACATTGCCGTGGAGAACGGTCTCGGCGCCGTGCCCTGCGAGATTATCGGCTTCCAGGGAGACCGGGCGCTGGCGATGCCCTTCGGCTCGCTGGAGGGGGTGCGCCGCGGCTGCCCGGCCATGGTCCGCGACGAGGCTGCGGGCGCCATCCGGCCGTCCTCGGCCTGGCTCGGCCGTACCATCGATGCCCTCGGTCGCCCCATCGATGGCCTCGGGCCCTTGGTGCCGGGGCCCGTGGTCTATCCACTCCGCGCCGACCCGCCCCCCGCCCATGCGCGCAAGCGCGTCGGCCCCCCTCTCGATCTCGGCATCCGCTGCATCAACACCTTCCTGACCATGTGCGCGGGACAGCGCATGGGCATCTTCGCGGGCTCGGGCGTCGGAAAGTCCGTCCTCCTGTCGATGCTGGCGCGCTACACCGCCGCCGACGTGGCGGTGATCGGCCTCGTGGGCGAGCGCGGTCGCGAGGTGCAGGAATTCCTCCAGGACGACCTCGGCCCGGCGGGCCTCGCTCGCTCGGTCGTCATCGTCGCCACCTCCGATGAACCGGCCCTGATGCGCCGCAACGCCGCCTACGTCACCCTGGCGGTGGCGGAGCACTTTCGCGACCAGGGCGCGCAGGTGCTCTGCATGATCGATTCGATCACGCGCTTCGCGATGGCCCAGCGCGACATCGGTCTCGCGGCCGGGGAACCGCCCACCGCGAAGGGCTACACGCCGACCGTGTTCAGCGAGTTGCCGCGCCTGCTGGAGCG
>NZ_BPQL01000234.1 GCF_022179225.1 Methylobacterium goesingense | reverse complement strand
TAGGGCGAGGCGGTCATCCGAGGGCTCCGTGTCGGGCAGGTGTGGCGAACTTCGCCGAAGCGCGTCAAGGCACCGGCGGCCGGGGCTCAGCGCGCCTCGTCGCGGACGAGGTCGGCCGCCAGCGCGTTGTGGCGGGCGACGAGGCTGCGCGTGTCCAGCGTCGTGAGCCGTCCCTCGCGCACCACGACGCGGCCGTCGATGACGCTCCAGGCCACCCGTTGTGGCGCGCAGAACACCAGCGCGGCGACCGGATCGTGCAGGGCGCCGGCGGTCTCGAGACCCCGCATGTCGAAGGCGACCACGTCGGCCGCCATCCCGGGCGCCAGGACGCCGATGTCGTCGCGGTTGAGCACCTGCGCGCCCCCGAGGGTCGCGATCTCCAGGGCCTCGCGCCCGCTCATCGCAGCGGGCCCGAACCCGACCCGGGCCAGCAGCATGGCCTGGCGCGCCTCACCCAGCATGTGGGAGCCGTCGTTCGAGGCCGAGCCGTCGACGCCGAGCCCGACGCTCACGCCCTCGCAGCGCATCCGCCCCACCGGGGCGATGCCGGATGCCAGTCGCATGTTCGAGCAGGGACAATGGGCGACCCCGGTGCGGGTGCGGCCGAACAGGCGGATGCCCGCCTCGTCGAGCTTGACGCAGTGCGCGTGCCAGACGTCGGGCCCGACCCAGCCGAGCTCGGCCGCGTACTCGGCCGGCGTCATCCCGAACTTCTCGCGGCTATAGGCGATGTCGTTCTCGTTCTCGGCCAGGTGCGTGTGCAGGCCGACGCCGTAGGCGCGGGCGAGTTCTGCCGATTCGCGCATGAGGTCGCGGCTCACCGA
Source organism: Methylobacterium goesingense (assembly GCF_022179225.1). Taxonomy (GTDB): domain Bacteria; phylum Pseudomonadota; class Alphaproteobacteria; order Rhizobiales; family Beijerinckiaceae; genus Methylobacterium; species Methylobacterium goesingense. Next base: position 2,970 of record NZ_BPQL01000234.1, on the reverse strand, counting down.
GAAGGGCGAGCACGGCGCCACCACGACGCGTCGCATGGCGAAGCGGGCCGGATCGTGCCAGCGCTCGATCAGCCGGCGGGTATCCGCGAGGATCGCGGCCTCGTCCTCCACCACCGCGTCGGGGGGCAGGCCGCCCTTGCTCTGTCCGACGCTCATGGCGCCCCGGGCCGCGTGGAAGCGCATGCCGATTTCCTCCGCCGCCTCGATGGAATCGTCGAGCCGGCAGCCGTTCGGGTAGATGTAGAGGTGGTCGCTGGAGGTGGTGCAGCCCGACAGGATCAGCTCGGCCATGGCCGTCTGGGTCGAGACGCGGATCATCTCCGGGGTCAGGCGCGCCCAGATCGGGTAGAGCGCCTTCAGCCAGCCGAACAGCTCGGCATCCTGCGCGGACGGCACCGCCCGGGTCAGGGTCTGGTACATGTGGTGATGGGTGTTGACGAGGCCGGGCAGCACCACGTGACCCGTCATGTCGATCACCGTGTCGGCCGTCTCGGGCAGGGCGTCGCCCGAGCCCACCGCGACGATCCGGTTGTCCTCGATGTAGACGCTGCCGCCGCGAATCTCGCGCCGCGCCGCATCCATCGTCACGAGAACGTCGGCGTTTCTCAGGAGCAGGGAGGTCATCGCGTGGTGTCCTTCAGCCAGGCCGTGAGAACCTGCCGCTCGTCCGGCGTCATCTCGGTGACGTTGTTGGGCGGCATGTTGTGTGTCAGCACGGCGTGCCGGCGGATCGCCTCGGCCTGCCGGCCGATGGCCGGCCCGCTGTCCAGCCGCACGCCCTTCGGCGCGACCCCGATGCCCTCCCAGGCCGGCTCGGCGGCGTGGCACATGGCGCAGCGTCCCATGACGAGGTCGACGACGTGCTCGGGCGGCGCCGCGGCGGCCACCGCGACCACGGGACCCGCGGAGGCCAGGGTGACGACGGGGGCGGCCTCGGCGAGCGGCGCCAGGCCCAGCACCGAGCGGCCGCCGGCGCTGCCCGCCAGCGCCACCGCGAAGGCGGCGCCGAGCCCCGCCGTGGCGGCGGCCCAGGCCCACCAGGGCGAGCGGCCGTGGTCGGCGTGGCGGACGTTGTAGAAGAACCGGATCACCGCGCCCGAGGCCGTGATCAGCGCCACGATCAGCGGGATCGTCGCGTTCGACCCGAACAGCATCGGGTAGTGGTTCGAGATCATGAGCAGGACCACCGGCAGGGTCAGGTAGTTGTTCTGCGCCGAGCGCTGCTTGGCCTGCTTTCCGAGGTTCGGGTCCGGCCGCTCGGCCCGCATCAGTGCGGCCACCACCTTGCGCTGGTTCGGGATGATGACGAGGAAGACGTTGCCGGCCATCCAGGTCGCCATCAGGGCGCCCGTATGGATCAGGGCGCCCCGGCCGCTGAACACCTGCGCGAAGCCGAAGGCCGCCATCGTGATCACCAGGAGCCCTACCGCCGCGAGCCCGGACTCGCTCTGCCCGATCGGAGAGCGGCAGATGCGGTCGTAGACCAGCCAGCCCAGCGCCAGCGCGCCGATGCCGACGGCCGTGGCGGCCGTGGCGGACAGATCCATCACCGCGGGGTCGACGAGGTAGAGCTTCGACTGCGCGTAGTAGATCCACGCCAGCAGCACGAAGCCCGACAGCCAGGTCGTGTAAGCCTGCCACTTGTGCCAGGTCAGGTCCGGCGAGAGATGTTCCGGGGCGACGAAATACTTGCGCATCTCGTAGAACCCGCCGCCGTGCACCTGCCAGGCGGCGGCGCCCTCCCCGGCCGGGATCTCGGGCGTGCGCTTGAGCGACGCGTCGAGGTGCATGAAGAAGAACGACGAGCCGATCCAGGCCATCGCCGCCACGATGTGAAGCCAGCGCAGCAGCAGGCTTCCCCACTCCCAAACGAAGCTCTCCACGGCTCATCCCTCCGAGTTGCGATCACGATCCTAGCGATGGACGGCGCGTTGTATGCCCGCCGAATTCCTTGTCAGTTTTCGAATTTTTCGTAAGCTGACGGGAGGCCAGGATCGCGGTGCCATGCGATTGTCCTGCCACGCTACGGCTTTCGCCCGAATCGGACCCCGGGGCCTGCGATGTTGTCGCTGGAATCCATCCGCATCTTCATGCGCGCGGCCGAGACCGGCAGCTTCTCGGCGGCCGGGCGCTCGCTGCGGCTGTCACCGTCCGTGATCAGCTACCGCATCCAGACCCTGGAGGAGCATCTCGGCTGCCTCCTCCTGACGCGCACGACGCGGCGGATGAACCTGACGGAGGCGGGCCGGGTTTTCTACGACCGCTGCCTCGACGTGGCGGCCTCCGTCGAGTTGGCGGAGAAGAGCGTCGAGACGCAAGGGGCGGCCCCCCGTGGGACCCTCAAGGTCACGGCGCCCTTGAGCCTCGGCCGGCGCGTGGTGGCGCCCCTGATCCCAGCTTTCCGCGAACGGCACACCGAGGCCGACGTGCACCTGCGCCTCTCCGATCACCTCCTCGACCTCGTGCAGGAGGCGGTGGACGTTGCGGTCCGGCTCTCGCAGATGCGCGATTCGACCTTCACCCTGCGCAAGGTCGCGGATGTGGAGCGGGTTCTGTGCGCGGCCCCAAGCTACCTCGCGGAGAACCCCGCGCCGGAAAGCCCGGCCGAGCTTCTCGACCATTCCTGCCTGTTGCTGCGCTTTCCCGGCTCGGAGCAGTTCCGCTGGACGCTGCTCGACGGCGACGAGGCCCTGACCCTGCCGGTGGCCGGGCGCATCGACGCGGACGACAGCGACGTGCTGACCGAATGGGCCCTGCAGGGCCAGGGCATCGCCCTGAAACCCGTCTACGAGGTGGCGCCCTACCTCGCCGACGGGCGGCTCCTGACGGTGCTGCCGCAGACGCCGCCGACCTCCGTCACCCTCGGGGTGGTGTACCCATCGCGCAAGATGCTGCCGAACCGGGCCAAGACCTTCGTGGAGATGACGACGGAGGCGCTGCGGGCGCATGTGGGCGCGCAGCTCGATCTGA
>NZ_BPQL01000233.1 GCF_022179225.1 Methylobacterium goesingense | reverse complement strand
GGCGCGGGGGCGCAGATCGATCAGCCCGGTTCCGCTCAGCAGGCGCAGGGCGTCGCGCACCGGCGTCCGCGAGACGCCGAAGCGCCGGGCGAGGACCTGCTCGTCGAGGTGCAGCCCCGGCGGGAAGGCGCCGGTGAGGATCTCGCCGGCGATCTCGTCGGCCAGGCGCTCGGCACGGGTCTGGGACGCGGGCAAGGGGATCTCGATGCTGGAGAGCGCCGGGGCCGGATGCGACCGGCGGCGTGCGGGCATCGTAGGGCCGAGTGGCGCGCGCCCGCAACGCCGGGCTATCCCCGACGCCGTCGCGGCCGTGCCGCGACGCCGGAAAACTTCCCTGCACAACGATAACGCGAACGTGATCAAAAAACTTGCGGACCAGCGGATTAAAACAGTCTGTGCCGCGAACGGGCTTGGCCCGCATTGGTCGCCGCGCCGCGCTAGAGGCCCGCGCCCCCTCCGGACACCGCGCCTGTGTTGCAGATTTGTCCCGCTGCGGCGGGCATCGGACGTGGACCGGTGCGGTGGCATATCGGTTGCTCAACCGCTTCCCCACGGGCGTTCGGACCCGCGGGGGACGTTATGACGATCACGACACGCGCACGACGGGTCGCCGCCGCCGCCATCGCTGCCATCACCCTCGCCGATCTGACGCCGGCCCTGTCCGCCGACCTCACGAAGGAGAAGGCGCCGATCGTGCCCGCGGAGGTGCCGTCCGGCTTCTTCCTCTTCTCGGACACGCAGGTGAGCTACCGGTATCAGTTCCCTGCGGCGAACCCTGGCAGCCAGGTTCAGCGGGCGGACGGGAGCTTTCGCAACCAGGACGCGCCCAAGCACATCCTGAACCTGTCGCACGCGGATGCCTGGGCCTACGGGACGAACTTCTTCTCCCTCGACATCCTGAAGTCGGGTGCGCAGTTTCCCGCCGGCACCACCAACGCGCCGGGGGGCTTTGCCCAGTACGATTACGGGAACACGGAGGCCTACGGGCTGTACCGGGGGACGCTGAGCCTGAACGCGCTCACCGGCACCAAGGCCTTCGTGGTGCCGGGGATCGTCAAGGACGTGTCGCTGGCCTTCGGCTTCGACGCCAACGCGCAGAACGACGCTTTCGGCTCGAAGAAGCGCGACGTGGTGGGGGGGCTGAACTTCGCCTTCGACGTGCCGGCGGGCTTCCTGAACGCCTCGGTGCACGCCTACAAGGAATGGAACCGCAACGGCTTCAACCTGGGGGCGGACCGCTACACGAGCTTCGACGTCGTGCCGGAGTTCGAGATCGTCTACAACTTCCCGCTGACCTTCACGGGGCTGCCGCTGAGCATCGCGGGCTTCAACAACATCGTGCTGCCCAAGGGCCGGGGCGTGGACAACCCGGCCGCCTTCGCGTTCAATCCGAAGACGGGCCTGGAATTCCTGTCGCGCACGAACCTGGTTCTGGATGTAGGCAAGCTGATCTACAACCAGCCCAACCGGGTCGATGTGTTCATCGGCTTCCAGTACTGGCACAACAAGTTCGGCAACGTCGAGCGGGTCGACTTCAAGGGCACCGAGGAGAAAAGCTTCCTGGCCGGCGTCGCCTTCCACGTCTTCTGATCTCAGGGCCAGCCTCCAGCGTCGCGCCAGCGCGGCCGCATCGCACTCCCGCCGCGCGCTTCACGGCGCGACCGGCGGGCAGGGCCCACGGACGCCCCGATGGCCGGTCCAGACCCAAGGGTAAGGAAATGAGCGAGGGCATGACGGACAGCATGGTCGAGACCCGCGCGCCGAAACGACTCTGGATCCGGAACCCGCTGGCGATTCTGGCCGAGGATTCCGCCGGCGGCCTCGTCGTCGAGGGCACCCGCATCGTCGAGCGGGTGCGGGCGGGCGCGGCGCCCGCCGCCCCCGTGGACGAGACCTTCGACGCCGCGCGCCACGTGATCATCCCGGGCCTCGTCAACACCCACCACCACTTCTTCCAGACGCTGACCCGCGCCCATCCGGTGGCGATCAACAAACCGCTCTTTCCCTGGCTGAAGGCGCTCTACACCGTCTGGGACCGGATCACCCCCGAGGCGTTCCGGCTGGCGACGCGTCTCGCCTACACCGAACTGCTGCTCTCCGGCTGCACCACGGCGGGCGATCACCACTACCTCTTCCCCAAGGGGCTCGAATCCTCCGTCGACATCCAGGTGGAGGAGGCTCGCGCGCTGGGCATCCGCGCCTTCGTCACCCGCGGCTCCATGAGCCTGTCGGAGCGCGACGGCGGCCTGCCCCCCGAATGCCTCACCCAGGACGACGACACGATCCTGGCCGACAGCGAGCGCGTGCTGCGCCTGTTCCACGATCGCAAGCCCGGCGCGATGGTGCAGATCGGCCTCGCGCCCTGCTCGCCCTTCAACGTGACGAAGCGGCTGATGCGCGAGAGCGCGGCCCTG
>NZ_BPQL01000232.1 GCF_022179225.1 Methylobacterium goesingense | reverse complement strand
CTCGCGTTTTTCGAGAAACTGCCGCGATGCCTGATCGGCATGGAGGCCTGCGGGGGCGCTCACGACTGGGCGCGGAAGCTTCAGGAACTGGGGCATGACGTCCGGCTGATGCCGCCGTCTTACGTGAAGCCCTACGTGAAGCGCGGGAAGACGGACGCAGCCGACGCGGCCGCCATCTGTGAAGCGGTCACGCGTCCCTCCATGCGGTTCGTTGCCGTAAAGAGCGAAGCCTGCTCGTCGGTCCTGGTCATCCACCGCACGCGGGATCTTTTGGTCCGCCAGCGCACGCAGATCTGCAACGCGATCCGCGCCCACATGACGGAGTTCGGCGTCATCGCAGCGAAGGGGGCGCAGAACGTCGACCGTCTACGAACGCAAATGCATCAGCTGCCGGAAGCGGCCCGATTGCCCGTCAGCCTCCTCTTCGAGCAGCTGGTCGACACCGACACGCGGATCGAGCGGTTGACGCGTGAGATCGAAGCGGCCCACGCCCAAAGCGAGACGAGCCAGCGTCTGGCCACGATCCCAGGCGTCGGCAAGCTCTCGGCGACGATCATCGCAGCGACGACGCCGGACGTCGGCAACTTCGACTGCGCGAGGGACTATGCCGCCTGGCTCGGCCTGACCCCCAAGCCACATTCCACCGGCGGCAAACAGAGGATCGGGCGGATCTCGAAGATGGGCAACCGGTATATCCGGCGGCTGCTCTATCTGGGCGCCATGTCGCAGATCATGGTGAGATCCAGGTGCGGCCCGAGACAGGATTGGCTGTCCGACATGCTGGCCCGAAAGAAGACGAAAGTCGCCGCCATCGCGTTGGCGCATCGCATGGCAAGAACGATCTTTGCCGTCCTCAGGGACGGATCACGCTACCAGCCGCAGGCGACTGCTGCCTGAATGGCTGAACGAACGGTCAGGGCGACGTGAGGTGATGGCGAACGAACGGAGAGGAAGAACCAGGACACCCCGATCAATCCGGAGCACTTTGAGCGCGCTCGATTGAGTGGGACCTGTTCTCCAAGCGGACTTCATCAGGGCGCGCAGCGATCCCGCTGCAGATCAGACGCCGTATACATGGCCGCAGCCGACCAGTTCACCCAAACCGATCGCCATCCTTGACCCGCAGGAGCCATCCATACAGGATTGAAGTCGGGCGAGCGAGCCGG
>NZ_BPQL01000231.1 GCF_022179225.1 Methylobacterium goesingense | reverse complement strand
CGGATCGCCGTCCTGCGGCGCGGGAAACACCGTGCCGCAGGACGGCGATCCGTCGAGACGTGGCGAGTTCCGGATGAGCCGACACCCACACCCTCTCGCCCGGCGTCCCCCCTACTTCATGTCGAGGATGCCGACGCTGCGCCACTTCCGTAAAGCGGTTTCCATCTTGGCGCCGCCCTTGCCGTCGATCGGACCGCGATAGTAGCCGGCCTGCCTCAGCCGTTCCTGCAGCCGACGGATCGTGTCCGTCGACCACGCGGACGAGCGATGGATGATCTGGCTCGCGGCATCGCCAGAATCGGAGGCGACGCCCATCAGAAGCATGTCGGAGGCGTTGTCGGGGTCCTTCCGGACGCCCCGGCCCTCGTCCAGCAGGATCGCGGCCGAGACGAAGCCGCGCGGATCACCGAGTTCGGTCGCCTTGCGGAAATAGTTCAGCGCCGCGCCGTTCTCCTTCAGCACGCCCTGCTGGGCGAGCACGCCGAGGTTATAGGTCGCGATGGCCGACCCTGCCTCGGACGCCGCCTTCAGCAATGCCAGAGCCCGGGCAGGGTCCTTGCGCCGCCCGACGCCTTCCATCAGCGAGACGGCGAGGTTGATCGCACCGTCTGGACTGCCGCCGTCGGCCGCCTTCTCGTACCAGTTCGCCGCCTCCCTGGGGTCGCGCGGCAGCCCATCTCCGGTCTCGAACTGGAGGCCGAGGCTGACCATAGCGCGCAGGTTCCCGCGTCCCGCGGCCTCCTGGTAGAGCGCTACGGACTCGGCGCGCTGTCCCGCAGCGGCGAGCGCGCGCGCCAGCAGGGCCGTGTAATGGGGCATCTCGGGATGATTCTGGCGCGCGGCGCGGCACGCCGCGATTGCCGCGTCCGGGTTCCGGGCCAGCTCGGCGAGGGTAACGCCGGCGGTGTTGGCGGTCGCGTCGCGGGGATGCGTCGCGGAGCGCTCGCATAGGCTTTCGGGCCGGGCATCGGCATCCTCAGCCGTGGGAATCGACTGCAGAAGCTCCTGCGCCTCGTTCACGTGGCGCCCGTCCGGATGCCGGGTGACGTAGAACTCGACGAGTTGGCGAAGCCGGGATCGCTGCGCCAAGTCCCACAGGCGGTCATCGGAAACCCGGTCGGCGTCCGGCGTGCTCCGCAGCGTGCCCACGGTCGCGACCGGGTCGGCCGACGCCACCGTGATCATGGACTTGACTTCGTTGGCGTGGGGTCCGTCGGGATAGCGTGACAGGTAGATGCGCAGCAGAGCGGTGTCCCGGCTGGCGGCGGCGATTTGCCAGAGCTGCGTCTCGGGCGAGGCCACGGAGGCCTGACCGGGCGTGAAGTAGAACTGGCTCGTGAGCGACGAATTCTCCCACGGCACCTGGAAGCCCCCCGTTGCCGCGATCACGTCCTTGCGCACCGCGATCATCATCGAGGCGATGTCCTGGCCCCGGGTTGCGATGTGGCTGAGGAAGGCCTGGGCGAAGGGGCTATTGCGACCGCCTCCGTCGAACGCGACATTATCGGGCTGTGTTGCGTAGGCGAACAGGAAGCCGGCAGCGTTACCCATGCGGGCGAGGCCGTTCTGCAACCCGGCATCCGTAGTGCTCGCCGCACCGCGCAGGGGATTGTTGCGGCAGGCATCGAGAAAGACGAGGTGGATGCCCCGGCTGCCTTCCAGCCCCTCGGTGATCGAGCGCAGGTTCAGCGTGCCGGTTTCCACGTCTCCCCGGCTCTTGATGGTCGCATCGACGGGAACGAGGTAGTTCTGTCCGTCGAGCTGAAAGCCGTGCCCGGCGTAATAGACTACTGAAACGTCGGCGGTGCGAGCCTGTGCCTGAAACCGCTCGACGACGCCGCGCATGGCGTTTCGTTCAAGATCCCTGCCTTCGAGGACCGTGAACCCGCGCGCCTTCAGGGCGGCGGCGACGTCCTTGGCGTCGTTGGCCGGGTTCGTCAGGGCCTTCAGGTTGTGATAGCCGGTATTGCCGATCACGAGGGCGACCCGGTTCTCGGCCGAGGCGGTTCCCGCCGAGAACCCCAGGCCAAGGGCGACTAGGCCGGCGAAACCCAGCCAGGACGCAACGCGTGCCGGGACGCTGGCCGAGGTTGATACGGTCGGTCTATGCCAAGCGGATCGACGATCGTTCATCCGAGGTCCTACGCTAGAGCATCAGCCGGGCAAAGCGTGCACGGCGACCAAGGCACCGCGCGCCGAGAACCCAATCCAATGCCCTGATCTCCGGAATTCTCAGCATGTCCAAGATTATCCGGCAAGTGCAAGTGTCCGACGCGAAAGCGCGAGGCGATCGGTGCTGGCATTTGCCCTCTCGCGATCTCGTCTTTGGTGCCTCGGCCCAATTTTTCGCCTCGACTTCGTTGAGGACGAGGATCGATGCCCGTGCGACGAGGCGGAGATCGACGGCGCGATAGCGTGAGGGATTGAGAAGCGTCCGCAACCGGCGCTTCGTGCAAACTCGAAGCACGTCAGAATGCGCGTATCCGGTCATTCGAACGAGACCAGAGTTAGGTCTACCTCGTTCACCAGGGAGCGATCCGGTTGGGATCGGCCGCCGACAACAGGAGGTTCGCACCGTGTGGACCGCACGGCAATGCTCTCCGCTCTCGTCGGTGAAGCCCACGGCGGAGCCGGTCGTCCCAGCATGGGATTGGATCATCGCGGTCGAAAGCCCCGCTTGGCGAAACGAGGACGCAGCTATTTCGAGAAGGCCTCATCGCCATCGGCGAACATCTCATCGACCGCCAGTCCGAGCCCGTGTGACGCCACCGCCAGATTGAAGCCCTTTCCATCAAGCTGTACGATCAGAGCCCCTGCGTGGAGTGATTCACCAGGGCGTGGTAGCCGTGCTGCCAGCACGCAACAACAGAGTTCCCAACCACGAAGACTCGTGCCGGGCCTAACCCCTTCATTCCAGTTCTCGAACCTCAGAAAAAACCTTGGGCAAACCGACCTTACGTCTCATTCCGGAAGCAAACGTCGAAGCAAAAGAAAAGCTTGCTTTAAACCCCGCTGACCGCCCGTCGATCATGACCTATCTGCGACTGCGCGACGACACTGCTATGCCGTTGTACCAGCAGTTGGAAGAGCAACTTTTGGCACTTATCGAAACAGGAATTCTGTCGGTAGGTACCATCTTGCCGGCCGAACGACAACTTGCCGAAAGTCTCGGAGTCAGCCGGGTCACAATTCAGCGCGCCTATATTGCATTACGGCAACGCCAGCTCCTGATATCGCAGGGACGGAAGGGGTTCGTTGTTCGCGGAGTCGGCGATCAGATCCGTCCGGGAATGGACCGCCTGAAAGGCTTTACCGAGGAAATGCGAGAACTCGGGAAGGTGCCGTCCTCCAAAATCCTCGACCGCAGGGTGGTTCAAGACCGCTCGATCTCTTCGATTTTCGGTCTTCCATCGACGGCGCCGCTCCTGCGCCTCACCCGAGTGCGATGCGGGGACGACATCCCGATGTCGCGTGAGATCGCCTGGTACAACCTCGCTGCTGCTCCGGCTTTGGAAGAAGCCAATCTGTCTGGGTCGGTCTATGCCTGCCTCGCCGAAAAGTGCGGCGCCCGCCTCGTCAAATGCGAGCAGACCATCGAGGCGACGACGCCGACGCAGCAGGAATGCGAGCTGTTCGCGTTCGACGAGCCTGTGCCCTGCCTGCTGATCAAACGCCATAGCTTTGCCGGCGATGGGCAGATGATCGAGTACGTCGAGGGTCTCTTTCGCGGTGATATGTACAGCTACCGGCTGAAACTCAGCGGCTGAGCGTCCAGAGCTGCCGCTCCGTAAAACCGTATCTCGGCCAGTGTGATGTGTGTGCCGTGCACCTGCGACCAACCGGTATCGACTTCGTCGATACCGCTCCAGGCTCCGGCTCAAATCTGCCTGATCGTTCAAGCTGGCGGCGATACATGGCCCCGCGCCAGCGTCTTGGTATGGATCAAGCCTTGATAAAACCACCGGTTACAGTGCGTCGGCATGATCTTCGTACTGTCGCGTGAACGCAGATCAGGATCGCCGTGCGTTCACGACGAGACCCTGCACCGGATCGCCGCGCTGCATCCGAAGGGTCTGATGGTCGATGCCGATCTGAGTGAAGCCCGCCGCATCCAACATCTGCCGCACGTAATCCTCTTGATGTGCGTAGCGCCCGTGCGGGTTGAGGACGAAAGGTCGAGGGCCGGCATCGGCTTCCAGGGTGAAGATAAGGCCACCACCCGCCGTCAGGGCGCCTCGCGCCGCCGCCAGCACCGCGGCGAGATCGCCGAAATAGCAGAGCGTGTCGGCCGAGAGCACAAAATCGTAGGCGTTCTCGTGGGCTAAAAGGAATTGCGTGAGTTCCGCGTGAACCAGGGTGTCATAGCAGCCACGCTCGGCCGCCTGTGCCAGCATGCCCTCGGAGAGATCCACGCCGACGAGGCTACGCGCCCATTCCGCGACGAGCGGACCGCACAGGCCCGTGCCGCAGCCCGCATCAAGGATCGCCAGACCCTTGTCCGGCCGGCCGGCCATCGCCTCCAGCACGGTGGCCACGAGATCGGGCGCACGGTACTCCAGGCCGGACAGGCTGCGATCGAAGCTGGGCGCATAGGCGTCGAAGAGTTTTGCCACGTAGGCGTCGCTCGCTCGTGTCGGGACGTCGTCGCCCGAAATGGCGGCGCGCAAGTGGTGTGCGGTCACGCTGCCGGGTTCGTCCTTCAACCAGTCATCGATGATGGCCACCGCCTTCGCCCGGTCCCCGCGCAAGACATGCATGTCGGCCAGGAGCCGTCGTGTTTCCGCATTGCGAGGCTCGAGCTTAAGGGCGGTCTGGTGACAGGCGACCGCCTCCTCGAAGCGGCCGCGGCTCGCAAGCAGGCGGCCGAGATTGTCGTGCGCCTCACGATAGGTCGGATCGATCGCGATGACGCGGCGATAGGCGACCTCGGAGTCGTTGAATCGGTTCAACGTCCTGAGGGCGACGCCGAGGTTGTTGAGGATATCGACGTTCCGGGGTTCGATCTCCACCGCGCCGAGGTAGGCCTCCACGGCCTCTTCGAAGCGGCCACAATCGTTCAGGATGTTGCCGAGGTTGTTGCGCATTCCGGCATCGTCGGGCTGCAGGCCGATCGCGCGACGGATCAGGCGAAGTCCCTCCTCTGACCGGCCGGTCCCGTGATGCAGGACGCCGAGAAAATGCGTCGCATCCGGATTGTCCGGGACAGCCTCCAGGATGCGCCCGTAGATCCGTTCGGCAACGGCCATCTCGCCGGAGCGGTGGAGGCGTGTGGCAAGCGCAAGGGCGCTCGGAACGCTCATCGTGTGTGAAGTCGCGGAATCCCCGGTCGACGCAACGCCCCTGTTGGATTCGGCTTCCATGGCACCCTGCCGGTTGAGAAATCCGTTCCCTGGGTATAACCAAAACCGGTCCAGAATCCAGATACTTCGCTTTCGACGGCAGGTCCATCCTTGAGCAAGTGTGTCGGTGACTTCTACAGTGGTCCTCAGATCTTGATCCGGGTTGATCACAGCCACGGCGTCTCGCCTTCGTGCCTGCGCGTCGCCCGGTGGTGGCTTCCGCCGGGGCGGCACCGTCGCTGGGGCACGGTCCGTTGAAGCCGCCGAAGCAGCGGCGCGTCCCATCCGCTCAGACGGCGAAACGCGGCTCCCGCGTTGCCCGGCCGCGCAGCGGTGGCCGCGCGCTCTGGCTCCTCGCCCCGGCCGTCGTCTGGGGGGCGGCGGCCACCGGATACGCGATTGCCAATTACCGGACGGTCCAGCGGCTGACGGAGGAGGCAGCGCTGCGGCAGACGGCGCATGACGACAAGGTCCGGGCCCTGACCCGACGCCTCGTTGGCGTCGCCAGCCATCAGGTTCTCGAGGAGGAGGGCCTGTCAGGGCGCCTGGCCGACATCATCACGCGGCAGGTCGATCTCGAGAGCCGGCAGGCGCTCCTTGCCGCGATGGCGGAGCGGACGCTCGCCGATCGGGCGCAGACGGACAGGCCTATCGTCGACAGGACCACCAACGAGCGTGCGCTTCCCGCCCTCCCGCCGGCCGGAGCTTCCGAGCCGCAGGGCGAGCGGCCCCGACGCAGGCCGGATGGACGCGACGCCGCGCCCTCCGAAAGTACGCCTCCCGCCCGTCCGGGCCGCAGCGGCGGATTGCGCGACGACCCCGCGCTGGGCACGGCCCAGTTGATGACGCTGGCCGCGCGGGACCAGTTCAGCCGGATCGAGGCGTCGCTGAGCCGCGTCGAGACCGGGCAGATCCGTATCGTCGCCTCACTCACGGCGACCAGCAGAGCCGCCATCGGGCGCGTCCGCGCGATTCTAGCGGAGCTTCCGGTGCCCGTATCCCTGCCCGAACCGTCCGCATCGCCCACTCCTAATCCACACAACAACTTTGCGTCGGCGGTGGCCGTGGCCGAGGTCTCGCTCGCCGAGTCGAACCGATTGCGGATCGCCATGGAGGCTCTGCCACTCCTGGCCCCGATCGAGGGCGGGGCTGGCCTGACGAGCAACTTCGGCATGCGCTCGGACCCGTTCACCGGTGCCGCGCGGATGCATGCCGGGATGGATTTCCGATCACCGGTGGGGACGCCGGTTCGCGCTGCCGCTGCGGGCCGGGTGATCACGGCCGGGCAGAGCGGGGGCTACGGCAATCTCGTCGAGATCGACCATGGCCGGGATCTCGTCACCCGGTACGGACATCTCTCCAGCATCAGCGTCGCCGTCGATCAATCCGTCGCTCCGGGTACGACGGTCGGACTCGTGGGGTCCACCGGGCGTTCGACCGGGCCCCATCTTCACTACGAGACCCGGCACTCCGCCGCGCCGCTCGATCCGGCCCGTTTTCTCTCCGCCGGCCGGAAGCTGTTCGCCGCCACGGGCGCCGAGACCGCCTCCGAGCCACAAGCCATCATGTCCGGTGAGACGTCCGCCGAGATGCCCGCCGACGTGGCTGACTGAGTGCCGCCGCGCACCTCAGCACGCCGGCCGGTAGACGTCCGCGCCCGTGTGGGTTTCCGCGACCACGATGCCGGGGATGCCGGTCTTGGTGACCAGACGCCATTGCGGCACGCCGGCCCCGACCGGATACTGGTCCTCGTCGCGCATGGTTTCGTCGTGGCCGATGACGGGGATGACTTTCACCAGCCGGTTTCCGCCCGAGAGGGTCCACTGCGACGCGGCAATCGCCTTGAGTTTGTCGAGATCGTACCCGGTCGGCGCCGTGTATCGATGCTGCGCCGTGATCGAATAGGCAGCCAGGTCGAACTCCGTTAGGGCCGGCAGACGCATCAGCTTGATGAAGGCGGCACCGCGGGACAGGCGTCCCGCATGGAAGCCGAGGTTGCGCTCGACCTCCGCCATGCCCCGGCCGACGAGGAACTTGTCGAGGGTGATGTACCCATAGACATCGCGGCTGTCTCCGATCATGCGGACTGCCTCACAGGATGGCGCGGTGGCGATGTGCGACGCGAAGGCTTGCGAAGACCGGCGACGGTCTCCCTGCGAGATTCTTCCGTGACGGCGGGCTCTGCGAAGGCCGGGTCATTCGTCGGCGACGTCCCGGTACAAGGGACCCCACTCGGTCTGCCAGAGGCCATCGGGATCGACCACCAGGAGCGGGACCTTCAACTCGTTGGCAAGGCGGATCGCCGCGCGGAACGCTTCCTTCGGCGGCAACTCGCCCGAGGAGAAGTTCTTCGGAAGTTGGCCGCCGGTAGCCGACGCTGGACAGTTGACCACGCCGAAATTCCTATCGCCGTCGCGCGTCAGAACCAGCGTCATCGCATCACCGGGCGGCTCATCGACCTGTTCGAAACGATTGCCCGTCATTGCCCTCGCACTCCCCAGTCATGATCTAAACTGCCACAGCGTGGCCTTGGAGCAGGTCGCGCGGTTCGAACGTGGCATGCTACACATCCGGCAATACCCGACGATGGAAGAATCCCTGGATCTCAGTGGCCCCGCGACAAGCTATTCAATAGCTTTCGAAGGGCATGTATGACCCCATTGCGCCGTCCTTGCCGACGAAATACATTCGGTTTCCGCTCGCGCTCGGAACATAGACAAGATTTTTCGCGATCTTGGTCGCGAGGTCAGGTTTGTCATAGGCACTGACGCCGTTGCCGCCACTGGCTGCCTTGGCGCCGCTCGATTCCGCAACCGTCAAGTCGATCCGGTCGCCCTTCACCGTGATGCCCGCCACGGTGCCGATGTGGAACGCCTCTCCGCCGAGCTTGGGGTCCATGGAGGCCATATCGGTGTCGTCGTTCGGCATGTGGCAGAAGTGGATGATCGCATCACCGACGCTGATCTCGCCGGGGTGCTTGCGCCGCTTCGCCTTGTTGAAGTTCCAGAAGCTACGAGGGCTGAAGCCGGTCGAGCCCGTGACCGCCCGGCCGTTCTCCGGATGTCCGATCCCCCACAGGTTCGCGACGAAGCCGCCACAATCGATGCCGATGTTCCGGTCGCAATACGTACGCACCGTAGATGAATCGATCAGGTTGAAACGGCTCGCGAGCCAGAGCACATCTTGGATCTCGTCCGGTGCGCCCTTGCCCATGAAGACCCTCGCAATGGACAGCGTGCAGAACTCGTAGCCGCCCATCTCGAAAACGCCCTTCGGGGTCTTCTTCAACTCACCGGATATCTTTGCAAGCAGCTTGCCCTTCGCGGCCTGAGCCCGGGCCGATTGATCGGGTTTTCCATCCTGCAGGTAGTTCTTGATCGCGATCGTGGTGGAACTGCCATCCGCGAAGAAGGCCGGGATGTTCAGGTAGGTCCCTACGTATGGAGCAGGATTCATGGAATGTCCCTCCTAGCGATGACTGCCCGGACTTTTTCGGGGTTGTGTTCGCGCGGCCCCATGGAGCCCACCGATCAGGCTGCATCGACCTCCGTCGCTGGAGCCGGCTCCGCGGCGTCGCGCGGTGCCATCCCGGCTTCGGGCCGCGCGGTCCGGAAGGCGGCCTCGTTCCACGCGTAGGCGAACGTGCCGTCGCCCATCGTGACCCACACATCGGCCACGGCCTCCTTGGCCAGGGTTCGATTCAGGAACTCGCGGGAGAGCGCCGGCAGCAGCGTGTTCGTGATGATGTTGTCGATCATCCGGCCGCCTGAATCTGGGTCGTTGCAAAGTGAGACGATGTAATCGACCACTGCGTCGTCGTAGCCGAAGGACGCGCCGTGGTTCTCCGTGACGCGGCGGCCGATCCGGTCGAGCTGCAGGCGTACGATGCCGGCGAGCATGTCCGGGGAGAGCGGCAGGTAGGGGATGGTGACGATCCGGCCGAGCAGGGCCGGCGGGAAGACCTTGAGGAGGCTGGGACGTAGAGCCTGGGCGAGCGCCTCGGCATCGGAGGCGTAGCTCGGGTCGCGCGCGAGCTGCATGATCACCTCCGTACCGACATTCGAGGTCAGGATGATCAGCGTGTTCTTGAAGTCGATGCGCCGGCCGGTGCCGTCCTCCATCACCCCCTTGTCGAAGACCTGGAAGAAGATCTCGTGGACGTCCGGATGCGCCTTCTCGACCTCGTCGAGGAGAATCACGCTGTAGGGCTTGCGCCGCACCGCTTCGGTGAGACGGCCACCCTCGCCATAGCCGACGTAACCCGGAGGTGCGCCCTTGAGCGTCGAGACCGTGTGGGCCTCCTGGAACTCGCTCATGTTGATGGTGATCATGTTCTGCTCGCCCCCGTAGAGGGCCTCGGCCAGTGCCAGCGCGGTCTCGGTCTTGCCGACGCCGGACGGGCCGCAGAGCATGAACACGCCAATCGGCTTGTTCGGGTTGTCGAGCTTGGCCCGGTTGGTCTCGATCCGTTTGGCGATCCCCGCGAGCCCGTGGCTCTGGCCGACGACTCGCCGGTTGAGGATTTCGGGCAGGCGCAGCACTGTCTCGATCTCGTCCCTGACCATCCGGCCGACCAGAATGCCGGTCCAGTCCGAGACCACGGAAGCCACCGCCTGCTCGTCGACATGGGCGTAGATCATCCGCGCCTCGGGCTCGATCGCCTCAAGCCGCTCGGCGCAGGCCTTGAGCGCCGCGCGCCGCTCTTCCGGCTCGGCGGGCAGGCTCGGCGGGGTCGGGTTCGAGCCGGGCTCGAGGGCAGCGCCGATCGGCTGCGGCGCTGCGGACGCTGCCTGCGATGACGCGTCCTTCGAGAGGCCGGCCCGAAGAGCCTGGATCTCCTGCACGAGGGCCGTCTCGTCACGCCACGCGCCCTCGAGCCCCGACAGGCGATCGGCCAACGCCCGGCTCTCGCCGTCGATCGCCGCGATGCGTTCCTCATTGCCGGCTCCGAGATCCCGGTCGGCGACCAGGGCGGCTCGTTCCCCCTCCAGCGCGCGGATGGCGACCCGGGTATCGGCGATCGCGGCGGGGATCGCGGTCTGGCTGATCGAGACCCGCGCGCTCGCGGTGTCGAGCAGGCTCACAGCCTTGTCGGGGAGTTGGCGAGCCGGAATGTAGCGGTGCGAGAGCTGGACGGCAGCCACGATCGCCGCGTCGGAAATGCGCACACCGTGATGCGCCTGCATCGGACCGAGCAGACCGCGCAGCATATCGCAGCACTGCGCCACGCCAGGCTCGCCGACTTGGATCGGCTGAAACCGGCGCGTCAAGGCCGGGTCTTTCTCGATGTGCTGCCGATACTCGGCCCAGGTCGTCGCCGCGATGGTCTTCAGGGTCCCGCGCGCGAGCGCCGGCTTGAGGAGGTTGGCCGCGTCTCCGGTGCCGGCCTGCCCGCCAGCCCCGATCAGCGTATGGGCCTCGTCGATGAACAGGATCACGGGAGTGGGAGAGGACTGGACCTCGTCGATCACGGAGCGCAGGCGCTGCTCGAACTCGCCCTTCATGGAGGCGCCTGCCTGCATCAACCCGATATCGAGGGCACAGAGCCGGACGCCCCGGAGGGCCGGCGGCACGGCGCCGGCCGAGATGGCCTGCGCGAAGCCCTCCACCACCGCCGTTTTACCAACACCTGCCTCGCCGGTGAGGATCGGATTGTTCTGCCGCCGGCGCATCAGGACGTCGATGAGCTGACGGATCTCCTCGTCGCGTCCCCGGATCGGGTCCATTTCGCCCGCTGCCGCCTTCGCGGTCAGGTCCTGCGAGAAGCGATTCAGGGCCGTCTGGCCGGTGGCAGCTGCCGCTGCCCCCGGCGTTCCGGCCGCGATCGCCCCGGAACCGTCCATCGGGCGGAGATTCTCTTCCTCCGATTTGGCCCAGACCGTGCCGTGTTCGCCCGCCAGGGCATCGACCGGGATCTTGCCGAACTCAGCCGAGAGGGACACCAGGGCGCGCCGCAACTCGCTCGATTTCAGGGCGCCCACGAGGACATGTCCGGAGCGGATCTGCGTCTCGCCGAAGAACAGGGTCGCGTAGTGCCAGCCCCGGTCGAGGAGATCGATGATGGTGTTCGAGATGCCCGGCATCTCCGTCTCATTCCGGCGCAGCCCGTCGACGGAACGGGCGAGGTCGGCCGCGAGGCGGGCCGCGTCCAGCCCGTAGCGATCCACCGTCAGGGCGAGGTCGGTGTTCTCCCGCCTGAGCAGGTGGAGCAGCCAGTGCGCCGGCTCGACGTTGCGATTACCCGCGCCCTTCGCTTGGCGAAGGGCGCGGGTAATC
>NZ_BPQL01000230.1 GCF_022179225.1 Methylobacterium goesingense | reverse complement strand
CGAGCTTGGCCAGCACCGCCAGGAACAGCATCGCCACGGGGGCGGGCAGGCCGGTGAGGTGGTGGCACATCACGCCCAGCAGATAGAGCGTCACCGCCGTGAGGCCGGCCGCCGCCACCGTGGCGGCGTCGATCGGGCCGGTCTCCACGGGCGTGCTCGCCTCCATGTCGTTCTCGGTGTCGGGCTGCAGGCGGCCCTCGCCGGTCAGGTGCGGCTTGCGCTTGCCCACCCAGTTGAGGGTGCCGGCCAGGATGATCGCCGTGAGGCTGCCCAGCATCACCGGCGGCAGCACCTGGGCGAAGACGTCGCCCTGCGGAATGCCGAGGATGCTGCCGTAGCCGATGGAGAGCGGGATCGCGCCCTCGCCGACGCCGCCGGCCATGATCGGCACCACGATGAAGAAGAAGGTGTGGTGGGTGCCGAGGCCGAGGAGCGTGCCCACCAGGGTGCCGACGCAGCCCGCCGCCAGGGAGCCGAGGCCGAGGGGGACGAAGATCTTGAGGAAGCCCTTGATCAGTACCGCCCGGTCCATCCCCAGGATGCTGCCGACGATGATGGCCGCGATGTAGAGGTAGAGAAAGTTGGTGAACTTGGTGAAGTCCGTGATCGCCTTGACGATCGGACCCGGGATCAGCGCGTAGTAGACCAGCGCCGAGGGGATGAAGGTGGCGAAGATCGCCCCCGCCCCGATCTGGCGCAAGACCGGCAGGCGCTTGCCGATCTCCGCGCAGGTGAAGCCCCCCAGCACCAGGACGGCGATCATCGTCGGTGCGTCGGCCTTGATCTCGCCCTCGGCGGTCAGCACCCAGAGCAGCACCACCAGAATCAGGTAGACCGGCAGCGGGATGATGCCGATCTGGATGTCGACGAGGCGCCACCAGCCCTGCGGCCAGAATCGCCGCGTCTCGGCCCGTCCCCCCGGCAGGTGGGCCGTCGTGGTGATCGCGACGCCCTCGGGGTGCGCCGTCGGTACGGGGCTCGGCATGAACGTGTCTCCCGGCGAAAGCCCTTTTTGCCCCGCGGGGCCGGCTCGGCTCTGATTTTTGGACTTTTTTCTGGTCTCAACCGTGCGGAACGGAAGGCCGGGGGCCAGCATCAGTCGGGTCGGGCCGGCCTTGTCAATTGATCGGCCCGCACGAGCCGCAATGGTGCTTGAGGATCACCCGCGATTGTCAGGGGCCTCCGGTCCGGCGATCCTCCGGCCCCGGCGCGATCCGTTCCACTCGGAATTCGCGTTCCTTCCCGATGCGAATGGGTCTAAACGGCCCGGCGCGGCGCCGCATCGCGGCCGCCCCGATCCGAAAACCGCCCCCGCTTACCTGCCGCGTACGCAGGAGTGAGCCTCCAAGGAGCCCCGGCCATGCCGATCCTGACCTTCCCCGACGGCAACACCCGCAGCTACGACGCCGCGATCACCGGCCGTGCCGTCGTCGAGGGCATCGCCAAGTCCCTGGCCAAGCGCACCGTCGCCATGGCGCTCGACGGCACCGTGCGCGAC
>NZ_BPQL01000229.1 GCF_022179225.1 Methylobacterium goesingense | reverse complement strand
CGGCTCGGCCAGGGCGGCCCGCGACGGTCGGCCCGTGGCGGTGGCCGCCCTGGCCGAGCCGGTTGCCGTCCTGGAGGCCCGGGTGCCGGCCGCGGCGCTGGAACGCCTGCGCGCCATCGCGCCGCGTCCGCATCTGGCCGACCGCGCCGCGCACCTGCCGTCGCTCGCCGCTTTCCTGGAGCGCAGCCCGAGCACCGCCATCCTGTGGATCAGCGATGGCGTCGCGGGCCCGGGCGAAGAGACATTCGGCAAGAGCCTCGCCGACCTCGTCGGCCGGACCGGGGCCGCGCTCACCATCCTGAAGGCCGACCGGCCCCCGGCGCTGGCGCTCTCGGCCGCCGAGTCCGGCGGCCAGCTCACCGCGCATGTCCTGCGGGCCGCCGCCAACGGCCGCGACAGCGGCCTCGTGCGGGCCCTCGACCAGAAGGGCCTGCCCCTGGCCGAGCACGCCTTCACCTTCGCGCCGGACGCTACCGAGACCGAAGTCGGCTTCGACCTGCCGGTGGAGTTACGCAACAGCATCAGCCGAATCGAGGTCGCGGCCGAGCGTTCGGCCGGCGCCGTGACCCTGGTCGACGAGCGCGGCAAGCGCCGCCGCGTCGGTCTCGTCTTTGGCGGCACCAGCGACCAGGCCCAGCCGCTGCTCGCGCCGACCTACTACCTCTCGCGGGCGCTCGGCCCCTATGCCGACGTGCAGGAGCCCCGGGGCGCCAAGGGCATCGCGGAATCGATCGGGCAACTCCTCGACAACCAAGTCTCCGTCCTCGTCCTCGCCGATGTGGGCGCCCTCGACGGGCCGACGCTCGCCCGCGTCGAGCAGTTCGTCGACGAGGGCGGTCTCCTGCTGCGCTTCGCGGGCCCGCGCCTCGCCGCAGGCAACGATCCCCTCGTGCCCGTGCGCCTGCGCCGGGGCGGTCGCACGCTGGGCGGCACGCTTTCGTGGGACAGCCCCAAGACACTGGCGCCGTTCGCCCCCGAGAGCCCCTTCGCCGGCCTGACGCCGCCGGCCGATATCGGCGTGCGCCGGCAGATCCTGGCCGAGCCCGATGGCGATTTGCCGGGCCGGACCTGGGCCTCGCTGCAGGACGGGACGCCCATCGTGACCGCGCAGAAGCGGGGCCAAGGCCTCGTCGTGCTCTTCCACGTCACCGCCGACACGACCTGGTCGAATCTTCCCCTGTCGGGACTGTTCATCGACATGCTGCGTCGGGTGGTGAACCTAGCCGGCGCCAAGGCGCTTCCAGCGGGCGATGCCGGGGCGCGGGCGACCGCCGTGCTCGCGCCGCGCCTGACCCTCGATGGGTTCGGTGCCCTCGGTGCCCCACCGGCCGGCGCCACCGCGGTCTCCGCCGATTACGGCGATCGGGCGACCCTGGAACACCCGCCGGGCTTCTACGGCCCGGCCGACGGCGGCATCGCGGTCAACGCCCTCGCGATGGCCGACCGGTTGAAGCCCCTCGACTTCGCAGCCCTGTCCGGCGCCCGCCTCGGCTCCCTCGCCGGGGCCGAGACGCTCGACCTGCGCGCCACCCTCTTCACCCTGGCCCTGATGCTCCTCATCCTCGACACCCTCGCGGGCCTCTGGCTCGGCGGCTTTCTCCGGCGCGCACGCGGCTTCGTCTCGCGCCCGGCCGCGATCCTCCTGGCGGGACTCGCCCTCGGCGCCCTGGTCGGCGCACCGCAGCCGGTGCAGGCTCAGCCGGCCGCACCGGCCCGCGCGGGTGCTTTCGAGTCGGCCCAGGCGACCCGGCTCGCCTACGTGGTCACCGGCGACGAGGCGGCCGATACCGCGAGCCGGGCCGGCCTCAGCGGCCTGACCCAGATGCTGGCGAGCCGCACCGCCCTGGAGCCCGGTGATCCGATCGGCATCGACCCCGCCAAGGACGAGCTCGCCTTCTATCCGCTGATCTATTGGCCTATCGTGGCCGGGCGGCCGCAGCCGAGCGAGGCCGCGATCCGGCGCATCGACGCCTTCATGCGCAACGGCGGCACCGTGATCTTCGACACCCGCGATGCGCTCACCGCGCGGCCGGGTGGTCCGCCGACGCCGGAGGGCGCCTATCTGCGCAAGATGCTGGCGACGCTTGAGGTGCCCGAACTCGAGCCCGTGCCCCCCGATCACGTGCTGACCAAGGCCTTCTACCTCGTCGACAACTTTCCGGGCCGCTACGCCACCGGCCAGACCTGGGTCGAAACCCTGCCGCCGGCGGGCGAGGGCACCGAACGCCGTCCCGCCCGGGCCGGCGACGGCGTCTCGCCCATCGTCATCACCAGCAACGATCTCGCCGCCGCCTGGGCGGTGGGCAAGCGCGGCGAGCCGCTCTATCCCATCGTCGGCGGCGACCAGCGCCAGCGCGAGATGGCCTTCCGCGGTGGCATCAACGTCGTGATCTACACCCTCACTGGCAACTACAAGGCCGATCAGGTCCACGTCCCGGCGCTGCTGGAGCGGCTGGGCCAGTGATGAATTCTGTACCGGAGGCACCGCGCCCATGCTGAGCCTCAGCTTCACCCCCCTGGTGCCCTGGCCGGTGATGATCGGCTTCGGCGTGCTCGTCGCGGTCTTCGCCGTGCTGGCCTTCCTCGCGCGGGGTCGCACCGCGATCCTGCGGGCGCTCGCCCTGGCCCTGGTGCTCCTGGCGATCGCGAATCCGTCCCTGGTGCGCGAGGACCGCGAG
>NZ_BPQL01000228.1 GCF_022179225.1 Methylobacterium goesingense | reverse complement strand
TCGGCGGCCTCGGGCCGGGTGAGGTACCCGGCGAGGCCACCGAGATCAAGATCGGCTCGTTCAGCCTCGAGGTTCAGGGGGATTCGCCGGCGGGAACCCGCAGCGGCTCCCTGACCACGGGCCAGACGCAGCATATCGGCATCTTCGCCGTCATCGGCGCGGTGCTGGGCCTCGGGATCGGCTTCGTCGCCGATCGCCGCCGGGCCTGACGACCAACACGACGGCGCGCGCCTTCCGGGGCCGGCGCGCCGTCACCCCGTACAGACACCCCGAGCCGGGATCCTCGACCTCATGGCCACCTTCCAGTTCGATTTCGTCGGCCCCGAGCGGACGCTGTATTCCGGTCCGATCGAGGCCGTGCAACTGCCCGGCATCGAGGGCGAGATGACCGTGCTCCCGGGCCACGCCCCCGTGCTCACCGCACTCAAGGTCGGCGTCATCGTGATCAACGAGGCCGGTCACACCGGCAAGCGCGTCCTTGTCCGTGGCGGCTTCGCCGATATCGGTCCGACCGCCGTCACGGTCATCGCCGAGCGCGCAAACCCCTTCGAGGAAATCACCCAGGAATCCCTGGACCGCGACATCGAGGCGGTCGAGCTGCTGCGCGACGCCACCGAAGACTTCGCCAAGAAAGACGAGCTCACCGGCCAGATCGTCCAGCTTCGCGACGCCAAGGTCGCGCTCAACTTCTGAGCCGACCGGCTTCGAGACCCTATTCGGTCGCGCGCTCGAGCAGCGTCTCGCGCGCGGCCGCATCCTCCGGGCAGCCGAGCGCCAGCCACATTGCCCGCGCCCGAGCGAGCCTGCGACCGATCTCCGGACCAGCCCGAACGCCCCGCGCCACCAGATCGGCGCCCGCGAGGGGAAACGTCGGCGCCGCGACGCGGCCACGCACCAAATCATCGAGATAGAGATCCGCCTCGGTCGATAGGACCGGATGCGGTTCTGTACGGGTTGCGATACGCGCGATCCCGAGGGCCCGCCCGTCGTGGCTGGCGGCCAGCCGGCGCATCTCCAGGGCGTCGATCGCGGCACGTCCGTGCAGGGCACCGAGCGCACGCCCATAGGCCACGAGCGCCGCGCGCTCGGCCTTCGACAGCCGCAGCCTCACGTCCAGCCGCTCCGCATCCGCATCGGACCAGATCGCCAACGCCGCCAGCCGCTCGATCGCCGACGTCTCCAGGCCGTCCACGAGGGCGCGGAGGAAGCGGCTGTGGTCGCCAAGGCCGCCGATCAGCCGCATCAGCAGCCCGGTCTCGCTCAAAGTCTCGATGGCGGCGGGTGCCCCCGGAGCCAGCAGCAGCTTGAGGATCTCCGCCCGGATGCGCTCGCGCGAGAGGCCGTCCAGGGCGTCCCGGGCGGCGATGCAGGCGGACAACCCCTCCGGATCGGGCGATCCTGCTCCATAGCGGGCATGAAACCGGAAGAACCGCAGGATGCGCAGGGCGTCCTCGCGGATGCGCGTCCGGGCCTCGCCGATGAAGCGGACACGCCCCGCCCGCAGGTCCTCGACCCCGTCGGTGGTGTCATGGAGGGTCCCATCGGGCGCGAGCGAGAGCGCGTTGATGGTGAAGTCGCGGCGCTCGGCATCGAGGGCGAAGTCGCGGCCAAACCGCACGATCGCGTGGCGCCCGTCGGTCTCCACGTCCTCCCGCAGGGTCGTCACCTCGAAGGTGGCGTCGTTCGCCAGCAGCGTGACGGTGCCGTGCTCGATCCCGGTCGGGATGGCGCGTAGGCCCGCCTTTCTGGCGTGCGTGATCACCGCCTCCGGCAGCAGCGTCGTGGTCAGGTCGATGTCGTCGCTGGTGCGCCCGAGCAGGGCGTCGCGTACGCAGCCGCCGACGAGCCGGGTCGTCTCACCCTCCGCGTCCAGGGCCGCGAGGACCCGTCGCAGGCCTGGCCTGTCGAGGAGGCGGGCCAGACCCGATACCGCGAGGACGTGTCCGCTCACAGGAAGCGTCCGGGCACGACCTGTCCGTTCTCCAGGTGCGGCGGCACGTAGCCACCGCGATGACGCTCGCTGAAGAGTCCCGTCGCCACCAG
>NZ_BPQL01000227.1 GCF_022179225.1 Methylobacterium goesingense | reverse complement strand
CGCGTTCATCGTGCTGCCCTCCCGATGGTGCCGCGTCGGCGCAGGCCCGTGAGGATGCCCTTGATCTCGCCCCGACGTTTATGGGGCGATCGTGCGTATCCCGCCTCCGCGTAGAGCGTCGTCCTAAGCTCGGACTCGTCGAGGCCAGCACGGTGCAGCGCTGCCCCCAACCGGAAGAACTCTGCGTGACCGGTGCCGGGGATGACGGCAGTTCCATGCCACCGCTCGACAGCCTCGGCGATCCAGCCCGCCCGGCGTTCGGCCAGGGTCTGGGTCGTTTGCTCAGCCAGCGCCTGCCGAACCTCCCCAAGCTGTGCCATGACCTGTGCGACGGTGATCCTCGATGACGTCGTGGCGGACGTCGCAGGGACGATGGGCTCAGGATCGGGCCTCAGGCTGAGGATGCACGTCTCGATCCACTGGTGAAGATCGAGTGGCCCACGCTTCGGATCACCGTCGCCGTAGTCGATGAAGAACGCGTCCGCCGGGTCCTTGGGCTGACAGGGTAGGTAGAACAGCGAGGCGGCGTTGAACTTCGACTCGTCGAAGCCGTGGCAGCGCCGGTCCTTGATGCTGGGCCGCTTCTCCAACTGGCGCTTGCCCCAGAACCCAGCCCGGTTCAGCACCCGCTCGATCTGCCCCAGGATCAAGGCGTGCACGTCCATGCTCATCGCGCAGGACGTCGGGATGAAGGCGCGCCAGCGTGGCAGGGCTGCGGTGCTCGAAGCCGTGTTCCAGACCACGATCCGCAGGTATGGGAACAGATCGACGAAGGCGGCGTGAGTCAGGTCGCCGCCGTCGTTGTCCAGCCAGATGCCGCGCAGGTGCGTGACGTTGTCGAGACCACGTCCGGTCCCGGTCGCCTTGCTGGGGTCGAAGTGCGCAGGCGAGAACACGCCCGCGTCTGCCTTGGCGACGACGCGCTCATGCAGAGCCAGGAGGCCCGCCACGAAGGCGTCGTCGTCCTCGTAGTCCACGTGGTCGAGGGGCACCGAGTCGTAGATGGAGCCGAAGGCCGTGCCGCAGGTCAGAGGCGGCGCCGAAGGCGTCGGTGAGGCCGTGACGGAATCCCCTTCTCTTAAGGAGATATCGTCACGCGCGAACTCGCGCATCTCAGCCCGGACCTCTTGGTCGAAGAAGGGGTAGCGCCCCGTCGCCAATGAGGTGGCGTTGATCAGGTCGAGTTGGGCGAGCAGCTTGCGCTTCTCGCCATCCCGATGCGCCTGCGCCTTGGCCGCGCCGTTGGCGTGCTGACGCGGTCGACCTGCTTTGCCCTTGCGCGGGATCACGCCCATGCCGGGCAGCGGCTCGACCGCTGCGCCGGGGAACAGATCGGCCAGCCACTCGGCCGTATCCCGATCCATCACCACGACGCGTTTGAGCGTCGTGTCGGCTGGGTTCCGGATTGAGCAGCGCATCACCGCCTGATAGGCGGCCGTGCGGTAATGGGCCGTGCGCACCTCCTCGCCGCTGATGCCGCGCCCCTCCATGAAGCCGAAGTGGGCAGGCGGCGGATTCAGTGCCGAGAGCACCACCACGTTGTGATGACCCTGATACGAGTTCAGCCCGTGCGGTGTGTTGGGCAGCCGATCCGCTCCAACCTGGGCGAAAAAGTCGTTGCCCAGATCGGTGTTGCCCATCCAGATGAAAGGCTCCGAGCCAACGAGCGCACCCACGGCCTGCCGGACGCGGTCGAGAACCGTGGCCTCCTCGCCCTCAATCCGCTTGTCCCGGTAGCGCTTCGACCACGCTTCCTCGGCCGCGTAGAGGATCGTGATGCGATCCCCATGCTCGTGCTTCAGGTAGCGCAGGTCCTTGCTGAGACGCCCTCCGACTGGCTTCAGGACGATGCCCTGGGCCGTGAAGAGGCGGTAGAACATCGTGTCTGTCATGCACGCTGAGGCGACCAGGGCCTGCTTGAACCCAGCGAAGATCGAGGGCCTGAGCAGCGAGTAGGTGCTGACCGAGCATCCCTCCTTCTCCCCTCGGATCAGGCGCTCGTATCCGGCCTGATCCGCATAGACCTGCCAATCGTTAGAGGTGATCCGGTGCGCGAGGGGGCCGAGCACCTTGAGCAGGTCGTCGCCATTCTTGTTGCGGGCGATCTTGGAGGCGCTCATCGAGCATCCTCCTGAGTCGCGATGGCATCCTCAGCCGTGACGAGGCGGCCGTAGGATGCTCCCCCCGGCACAAGCGTGAGGAACGGTGTGATCAGGTGGTGCGTGTCGGGCAGGCACAACTCATGGAAGCAGTCCACCTGCGGGACCTCGTCCATGATGAGAGTCCAGTCGGCCTTCCGCTCGATGAAGGGGATCAGAAGGAAGGCCGCGTGGGTGATGAAGACGATCTCCCCATGATCCGCAGGCGTAACCTGGAAGTGGGTGACGATCTCCGCGATCACCGACTTGGACGTCGGGGTGCAGCCGCCATGGATCGACCGCACTGAGTAGGGCGGATCGAGTGGCCGGAGTTCGTCGGCGATGGTCTTGGTGATGAGGTGCTTCGTCGGCTGGACGAAGAGAACCTTCTGGCCGAACCGGGCAAGCCGATCAGCATAGCGAGCGCACGCACGGGTTTTTCCCGCGCCCGCCAAGGCGTCGAAAATGTGGATGGTCACGAAAAAACTTTCTGGAAAAACAGATCGTTGGAATGGGTAGAAGCGGACGCACCGTACGGAATCGACCGGATCGCGGATCGCCAGCGCCATGTCCCGGCGGCAATTGCCGGGCTGTCTCAGCGCTGATGAAGGCGACCCACCGTGCGGGCCGGGGCACCAACGTGCCCCGACGACACTTATCGCAAACTCATCGATCGGCTGGCGATATTAAAATGCAGCGGGCTCGGTTCGACCCCACGCCCAAGCCGAAGCATCAGCCCGCAGCTTGACCGGCACACTCACGGTGTTACCCATCGAGGCCGGGATCGAGAGCACTGACGGCACAGGGAAAATGATGAGCGTCGGCTCATCCCGCTCCCTCCGCCA
>NZ_BPQL01000226.1 GCF_022179225.1 Methylobacterium goesingense | reverse complement strand
CGACGGACACGATCCGTCGGCTGCAGGAACGGCTGAGGCAGGCCGGCTACTATCGCGGTCCGATCGACGGCAAGGGCGGCGCCAAGATGGAAACCGCTTTACGGAAGTGGCGCAGCGTCGGCATCCTCGACATGAAGTAGGGGGGACGCCGGGCGAGAGGGTGTGGGTGTCGGCTCATCCGGAACTCGCCACGTCTCGACGGATCGCCGTCCTGCGGCGCGGGAAACACCGTGCCGGCGTGTGATCCAGTTCGTCGGGTGGTCGGCCCCATTCCAGTCCCGCAAGCACGATTGGAATCGCCGACCCGCTTCCTTGAATCGCGAATCGCCGGCGGCCCGATCCCAGGCCGCCAGCGATTCGATAACACCCCCTTCCGCGATGCGTCGCCGGGCCTACAGCCCGACCGCCCTCGACAGGCGCGCATCGACAGTCTGCAGCGCCGAGGCGATGGCCCGGCCCTGGCGGGCCTGGACCCGGGCGACCGCCGGCTCGTCGGCGCGCAGCAGCGAGATCGCCTTGCGGATGGCCGTGACGGCCACACGCACCGCGGCCCGCGCTTCGCCGATGGTCGCCGCCGTGCGGACCCGCTGGGCCGCCTGACGGATGATGGCGGGAAGGCCGCGGAAGGCCGGCGGCAATTGCTGGACCCGAAGGTCGAGCGTCGCCGCGAAGGTCTCCAACGAATCACCGACGCAGGCGGTGTATCCGCCGACCGCCTTCTTGTTGGTCTTCTCGCAAGCATTCAGCTTGGCGTTGAGGGCGCTCGAGGCCGTGTTGATCGCCGCCAAGGTCTTGGTGCCGGAGGCGACCGTGCTGCTGCCGTCGCCCGTCCCGGAGCCGACGCCGAGGGTCGGGCCACCGCCGCCGAGCGTGATGCTCTCGGAGGCGACCGAGAGGTTGATGCTGCTGGTCAGGGGCAGGGGCGGCGCCGTGAGGTTGGTCAGGCCGATGGCGATGTTGGGCGTGACGGACGCATTCGCGATCGCGCTCGCCCGCTCTGCGGGCGTCTGCGGCGGAACCGGGACCGGGTTCACGGTGAGCGTGCCGTCCGTGTAGGTGATGGCGTAGTTCGACCGGTTGTTGGCGGTGTTCACGAGGCCGGTCCCTTGCGCCGCGCTGGCGACGATCGGGTAGGTGGTGACCGGGGCGCTGGCGGGCTCGCCCTGGCTCGTGAGCGTCACGCGCGTGACTTGGTCGCCGTTCACGAGACCCACCGGCTGGAACTCGGTGCCCGCGAAGGTGAATGTCTGACCAAACGTCTTGGTCTGGTCGTTCACCCGGATCGTCAACGGCGCGGGCGTGACGGCGAGGGTGCTACCCGTGCCGGTGACGCGGTAGTTGGTGTTTCCGGTGCTGACGAAGGGGGCGGCGATCGAGCTGATGGCGTAGTTATCGACGCCGCTAGTCTGCGTGGCCGACGTCGTGAGGAGGGTCGCGGCGCTCGGCTGGACGGTCGAGGCATCGAACACGTAGGTGCCCGGTCCACCGAAGACGGTGCCCGTGAGGAGCGGATTCGCCTGCCCGTAGGTCTTCGTCTTCGCGTCGGCGGAGACCGAGACGACGGGCGCGATGCTGTAGAGTTCAGGATAGAACCCGGCGCTCGGCGGGGCCCAGGTGGTCTGGAAGTTCCAGCCCTGGCCCGTGGCCAGCGGCACGAAGGTAGCAGCGTTCTGGAACTGCGCCGTGGTGAGACCTGTCGCCCCCGCGAGGGTCGCGGCATTACCGGCGGCGGCCGCCTGACCGGTGGTGGCCGTATCCCAGAAGGACGCGGAGACCGTGGAGGTGGATGATGGCGTTTCACCTCCTCCCGATCCATTGAAACCGACAAGCCCACCCGTTGACACATTCACCGCGACGCCGGCGGTCACAATCCCGGACGTGTAGGTTTGATTGAGTGTGCCCGTGTTGATGCCGATCAATCCGCCCGTACGACTGATTCCCGTGGCTGGAATCACGCCAACTGCATTCACTGCAGTTCCTCCAAACACTGAGCCCATTGAATAGGCTTGTGTGACCGAACCTGTTTGGAGATATCCAATCAGGCCACCCGTCGCGGTCGTGCCGTTCGCCTGTCCTCCGCGAACAGTGCCGCTCGATGACGCCTGCTGTATGGAGCCGCTGCCGGCGTTATAGCCGACCAGGCCGCCCGTGTAGCTGGCAGAGTTTTCCGCCACGTTGCTTCCACCGACAACGTTTCCGGTCGCATAAACTTGTCCGACCGTCCCACTGCTGGTGTTCCAGCCGATCAACCCACCCGTATCAGAGCTGACTCCGCCCGCACTGCTGCCAGAGACATTGCTCGACGAGAATGAGCGTGACACTGATCCCGAGCCGGCATTATTGCCGACCAATCCACCCGTTTCAGACTCCCTCGCCGCACCTCCGGTCACAGTACCACTCGAACTCGATTGACCGATTGAGCTTGTGCTCTGGCCAACCAAGCCCCCAGTATAGCTGAAGGTCGGATTATTGGTTGCGCTATTCGTGACGTTTCCAGAAATCGAAACACCGTAGATCGTCGAGGTGGTTGATTGGCCTACCAAACCACCGACAAAACTTTCTGAAGTTCCAGTATACCGTCCGATTACGTTGAAATTGATAAGCTGCACATTCGCTATGGTAGCGTTTACGGTGGTGCCGAAAAGGCCCACATATTGGTTCGCCGACGTGATGTTCAGGTTGCTGATGCTGTGTCCGAGACCGTTAAACTTTCCCGTAAAAGGGACGTTCACGCCGGTTGGGGTGGTGTTGATGGGCGCGAGGAGGGTGGGCTGACCTGCCGCATCGAGATTGTCTGCCAGCGCGAACCGGTTGTTCGCGGCGGTGGCGGTCAGAAGATCGCGCGGGCC
>NZ_BPQL01000225.1 GCF_022179225.1 Methylobacterium goesingense | reverse complement strand
GGTGCTGACGTCGGACACGAAGGAGAGCTTCTACCATACGCTCAGCACGCAGTCGGTGGCTCGCCTTCCGGGCAAGACCTTCCACAACGTCGTGGCCCTCGGCGAATACGACAAGGAAGGCCGCACGTGCATCGAGACGCCGGAGTTGGCCGCTCTCCTCACCCGCTGGATCGTCGACACGTATCACGGAACGCCGCACGACGGCCTCGCCGGTGAGACGCCGCACGACGCCTGGAACAGGCTTGCGCGGATGTACGGCCTCCAGCCGGCGCCCGACCGGAACAAGGTCCGCTCCATCTTCGGCATCCCCCTGAGCCGCAAGCTGGGCAACGGCGGCATCCGGGTCCTCGGGCTGCGGTACTGGTGCGAGCCCCTCAAGGACCACTTCCTCGGCCACGGGTTCGTGGACATGGAGGTCAAGCTCGACCCGGAAGACATGGCGGAGATCTCCGTCCGCATCGGCAACGCCTGGCACGTCGCTTCCTGCACCCGCGAGGGTTTCGAGGACGTCACCATGGAGGCCTGGATCCGGACCTCCCGTGACCTCGCATCCAAGCACGCCGCCGGGGCCGTGATCACCGAGGGGGTGGTCCATGCCGCCATCCGTGCCGCCAACCTCCTGACCAAGCAGGCCATGGCCAGGGCCGGCATCTCGGCGCTGCCGCCGACAGCGGAGGATGTCGTCATCGCCGAGCGCGAGGTCATGCTGGGCTGGACCATGCCCGACAAGGCTGCACCGGGGGACGTCGGAAAGCGCCCGGATCCCCTCGATGGCGGCATTCCCGTCACCGGCCCCGACGACCTGCCCTCTTTGGGGACGGGTTCGAGCAAGTTCACCGTCGAGAGGTAGCGGTCATGTCCAACCAGGAATTCACCCACGATCCCGCGGCCGCGATCCGTGACACCATGCCCCCCGAGGTGCGGCGACGGTCGCGGCTCATGGAGCATGTCCGGCACGCCTACGTCCGCACCGACCGCGATGCCCTTATCGAGGAGCATTTCGACTGCCTGATGGAAGATCTGGTCGAGCGCAGGGAGCCCGACCATCCCGAGACTTCCGAGGAGCGTGCGGAGCGTCTCGAAGGCAACATCATGGTGGTCATCGGCGAAAGCGGCGCGGGCAAGACCACGGCGATGCGCAGGCTGTTCAAGAACAGCCCCTACGCACCCGGATACGGCATCGCGAACGCGCACTGTCCGGTGCTCACCGTCCGCGTCCCCTCTCCCTGCGGCGTCGGCGAACTCGGCCGGGCCGTCCTCTGGGCGACCCGCTATCAGCTGGCGCGCTCCCATCTCCCCGGCCCCGCGGTCTGGGGCATCGTGCGCCGTCGACTTCAGGCGCTGGGGGTCCTGGTCCTGCATCTCGACGAGGGCCAGGACGCCCCGCTGGCCATCAACGTCGACGAGCAAATCAAGCTGCGCAACCTCTGGAAGGCGCTGCTCGTGGACGAGGTCCATCCCGTCGGCCTGATCATCACGGGGCTGCCCGGGATCGAGGATTTCCTCCATCCCGACCGCCAACTCGTGCGACGTGGCTATTGGCAGACCTTCGAGCGTCTCACCGTGCCCGCCGACAACGAACTCGTCGGGGCGACCGTGGTGGCGCTTGCCGACATCGCCGGCCTCAACGTCGGCGGCGACGTCCAGCAGACCATCGTGCCCAGGCTCGTCCATGCGGGCTGCTACCTCCTCGGCATCACCATCGAGGAGATCCACAACGCCATCCGCTTCGCCCTCAGGAAGAACGCCATCGGCTCCGCCCCGAGGGAGGGGAAGCCCACGCTCGGCCTGACGCACTTCGCGGATGCCTACGCGTTCCGGACGGGATCCTTCGCGCCGTGGAACCCCTACCTGGCACCCGACTACGCCGCCATCGACGTCACCCGGGTGCTCGCGAGGATGGAACCCCTGGAGCCCGAGGCGGCGTCGACCCGCAAGCCGCGCAAGCGCAAGCTGGGGGGCATCGCATGACAGGCACCCCGCTCACCCTGACCATTCCGCTGATGCCTGGGGAAAGCACGCCCGGCTTCCTGTCGCGCCTCGCCGCCCGCAACGGGATCCCTCACATGAGGCACTTCTGCGCCGACATCGGCTTGGCGCGGGGACCGATCCTGTATGGCGAGCCGTCCGAATTGGCCCGCTTGGCACAGGTCTCCGCCGTCCCAGCGGTCGCCTTGGAGGCGGCAAGCCTGCGGAAGGTGCCTGGCGGCTTTTCCATCCGCGGCCACCGCATTCCGCCGTCGTCTCTCCGGAGGAAGGACTTCCACGTCTGTCCGGCCTGCCTCCGGGCGGACATCGCGGAATCCAGCTTCCCGAACCACGTCGCAGCCTACGACAGGCTGATCTGGAAGGTCAGGACTATCCGGACCTGCCCGATCCACGAACTGGGGCTGGTCGACCTCGGTGCCGGCGATTTCGTTGCGGATCAGGATTTCACCGCGGTGATGTGCCCCTACATGGGGCGCCTCGACGCGCTCGAACGGGACGCCGACAGGCGGCCGACGTCGGAGCTTGAGCGGTACGTGCTCACGCGCCTGGATGGCCACCTAGGCAATGCTCCGTTTCTCGACGCGCTTGAGGTGCACGTCGCCGCCCGGTTCTGCGAAGTGATCGGCGCGCTTTCGATTCACGGTCGGGGGCTCTTCTTCGAACGCCTCGATGAGGGCGATTGGCATCTCGCTGGCGCCGCGGGCATCGCCATCGCCGGCCTGGGCGGTACCGGGATCAGGGCCTTCCTGAACGAGCTTCAGCGAGCCTATCCCTACGGGCGCTCCGTGAGTGCGAGCCCGCGCTCGCCGATGGGCGATCTCCGAAGCTGGCTGGCCCGTCACAAGCGTGACGCGTCCTACGACGTTCTCCAAAATCTGATCGGGGATATTCTCGATGCGGGTCCGCCCGCCGATGTCGTGGACAAACCGAGGCGGGTTCATACGGGACACTGGATCACCCTCCCCGGCACCGTAGCGTCCCTGGACCTCCAGGGGGCCCCCAGTCGGCGCCGCCGGCTCCTTCCTACCGCGCCTCTCATCGAGATCGACGCCATGAAGCATCACAAGGCCACCCTCGCGCCCCCTATAAGCAGCCTGTCGGCAACCGAGGCATCGCCGGGGCTCGATCAGCACGAGGCAATGGACCGCCTCGACTGCGGCATGCCCCTGTTCCAATCGCTCGTGGCCCACGGTTTCGTGCGCCCCGCACAGCCTACCGCCCGTGGCGGATGGCGACACGCTTTCGAACCTGTAGAGCTCGACGCATTCATCTCGCGCCTGCTCGCTGCAGCAGCCCCCGTTCAGGAATTTCCTGCGGACATGGTCGGTATCGCCGAGGCCGCCATCGAGGGGGCCTGTACGGAAGTCGAGGTGATCCACCTGCTCCTGGGCCAGCGGCTCGCCATGGTCGGGCGCAAATCCGGCGAAGACGGTATCCGGTCGATCCTGGTCAGTTCCAGTGAGGTCGCGGCCCTTGTCTCCGAACATACGTTCCTGGGACCGACACTTCCGGAAGCCCGGGCCGAGTTGAAAGTGAAACCGGGGGCGCTGTTGAAACTGATCGAACTGGGCATTCTGGTAATCGAACGTGCTGTCGATGCTGCCAGTCGCCGTGCGGTGAAAGTTATCTCGAAAAGATCTTTTCACGGGTTTTCGGATAATTACGCCAGTGAATGCAGTTTGATTTGCTACTCGGATCCGAACCCTTACAGCAGGATTGATTGTTTAAAAAAATCTGGAGCAAAAATTATTCGGTTAGATCGTTCAGGAAATATAGGTACATTCATCAAAATAACGCCTTAGGCTGATCCCCCTAAACTCGCTCATGCAAAAGGCCCC
>NZ_BPQL01000224.1 GCF_022179225.1 Methylobacterium goesingense | reverse complement strand
CGGCCCCGAGGCCGTGCGCACGTCCCAAAGGCGCATGTAGTGGAGCAGCACCCGCGCCAGGACGCTCTTCAACCCGGTCGCATAGCCACCTTCGCGGAGGTAGACGTGCTGAAGGTCCCACGCATAGCGCATCGGGCTGTGGACGTAGGCGACGTGAACCTGTTCCGGCCCCGTGATGATGCCCTTCGCCACGGCATAACTCGACGAGATCACGAGATCGTACGTGGACAGGTCGAACTGCTCGATCGCCAGAGGCATCAGCGGCAAGTAGATCTGGTGGGTTTTCCGGATGAACGGCAGATTTTGGAGGAAGCTGACCCGCGTTTCTCCGAGTCCTATGCGCGCCCGCCCCTCATCCGGCAAGAAGTCGAAAAGCGAATACACGTCCGCCTGTGGGTAGCAGACGATGAGTTCGCCCAAGACCCGTTCGGCTCCGCCGACCACGTAGAGCCAGTCATGAACAATTGCCACGCGCATCAGACGACCTCTTGTTCATGATTATAATCAGGTTTCGCCGATGATTTCGCATCGCTGTCCGGGGTGCGATTACGCATCGTTTTTCCGGACAAGTCCGGGCGCGTCGGCCGGCGTGCTCAGCGGGGTGCCAGTTCTCGCAATGACGATTTCCCGGGCGAGGGCGAGATACTGGCGGCCGATGCTGTCCCAGGCGTAGCCCTCGGCCGTCGCGCGCGCACCGGCCCGGAGCGCCGCAACGTGGTCCGGGTCGGAGAGCGCCCGCGTGACCGCCGCCGCGATGTCGGCGGCTTCGGGCTTCACGAAGTACCCGTTGGTGCCCTCGACGAGGTATTCCTCGATGCCACCGACGGCGGTGGCGAGGATGGGGACCCCGCAGGCCATCGCCTCCATGCAGACGAGGGAGAAGGTCTCGTAGCTGGACGGCAGGACCAGGGCATCGGCGGCGGCGTAGAAGGCCGGCATGTCGGCGCGCGGGCCGGCGAAGATGACGTCGCCGGCCCGCGCCCCTGCGGAATCGCGGTAAGGCGCGGGATTGTCGGACCCGACGACGAGGAGCCGGTAGTCCGGACCAAGCCGGCACAGCGCCCCGATCACGTGCGCGAGCCCCTTGCGGCCGAATTCGTGACCGACGAAGAGCAGCACCCGCGCCTCGGCCGGAATACCGAACTCCGCCCGGATCGCCGGGCCGGCGACGAAGTCGTTCCGGAAACGGTCGAGGTCGATGCCGTTCGGAATTCTGCGGATCCGTTCGTCCGGCACCCCGTAACAGGCCCGCAGGTCCTGCCGGACGCGTTCCGAGATCGCGACGTAGCGGGCGTAGCGCAATCCGCCGATCATCCAGCGCTCGCGCAACGCCACCCAGAGATGCAGGGGGTTGAGGAGCCAGCGCCACTCCCCGTTCCGGCGCTTCTGCTGGAGGTTCACGGCGTTGATCGCGTGGACGACCAGGATGTCCCCGGCGAGGCTGTCCCCGTGGCTGATGACCAGGGCCGACCGGTGGCGCCGCAGGGCCACGGTGGCCGCGAGCGTGAAGGCCGGCACCACGATGGCGCGGCCGAGATAGCGCAGGGCCCCGCGCGTCACGATGCCGGAGAGCCAGGGGAGGACCCGTTCCACGCGGGTTCCGGCATCCACCGCCCCGTCGACGCGCGTCGCGATCACACGGTTCGGCGCTCCCATCCGGGCGAAGGTCCGCGCCAATTCGAAGGCGACGGTCTCGGCCCCGCCCGCCGCGCTCAGTTCCTGCACGACCTGCACGATCTCGAACGGCAGACCGACGGCGCTGGCCGTGGCGGCGGTGAGGGCGAGCGCGGATCGCGGACCGTCCCACTTCGAGATGGCGTGCGGTCTCACCGAGGGGTGCGTGGTCATTCCTGGACACTCCGTCCTTGCCCGGCGCCCGCATTCGCCCCGATTCGGGACGGGCGGCCGCACGTTCGAGCCTGCCCTGCAAATCCCGTGGCCTTTCGAAAATCACCGCAAGGAACGATGCGGACGCCGTCCGGCACGCGTCCGCCGCTGGAGGCCGCGACGATCCAAGCAAGTAAGTCTCTGATTTTTCGATAGAAACCGACTTTCTGGCGGGACTCGGAACCGCCTTTCGGCCGGCCCTCCGGCCTTGCCCTCGCGTCGCGGGGCCGCCCGATCCCGGAACGGGCCACCGGACCGGGCATCGGTCTTGCGCAGGAGCGTTGCCCCCCGAGGACCTGGCCATCAAAAAACCCGGGCCACCCCGGGATCCCGGCCATCCGAAAACCCGGGCCAGCCTCGGAATCAATCCGGGCACGAAGGGGCGGCCGATACGATGAGGAGCACGGGTGTTGCCAGCGAATTGTCCCCTGTGCGGCCGGCCGCCGAGCGGCATCATCAACAGCTACACGGCGCAGGAGGTGGCCGAGTTCTTCACGTCCCGTGTTCTCGGCCAGGAGCGCTGCGACCGGATGGAAGCGATCCTGCACAGGCTGTGGGGCAGCGACACGGTCAGGGTCGTGCGCTGCGACCCCTGCGCATTCGGTTATGCCGATCCGTTCGTGGCCGGGACGGCGGAGTTCTACCAACTCGAAGCGCCGGACACCCCCTACCCGCGCGACAAGTGGGAATACGCGCACACGCTGCGTCGGGTGTCCGACCGGCTCTCGCCGGAGGCCTCCCTCCTCGATATCGGCGCCGGCAAGGGATACTTCCTGTCGCGGCTGATCGATCGGGGCTGGAAGCCCGGCAACTTGATGGCGACGGAATTCTCGGTGTCCGGCGGGGAAGCCATCGCGCGGCTCGGGGTGGAATGCCGCCCCACCGATGTGAGGAGCCTGGACGGCGGCGGTCGGCGTTTCGACGCGATCACCATGTTCCAGGTGCTCGAGCATCTCGACGGGTATGACGGCCTGATGGAGGCCGTGGCGCGGCTGGCCAAGCCGGATGCCCACCTGTTCGTCGCGGTGCCCAACGGCGACCGGATCGCGTTCAACGAGCACAACGGGCTGCTGCCCGACTGTCCCCCGAACCATGTCTCGCGCTGGACCCCGAAGAGTTTCCAGGTCTTTGCCGACAAGTACGGCTGGACGCTCGAGGGCTGCGAACTGGAGCCCGCGCCGACGGTGGCAGGCGAGGCCGTCTACGGTGCCGTCAACCGGTTCATCCAGCGCTCCCACGTCCGGGGAACCTGGGCACGGGCGGTCTATGCCGGCAGCAGGCCGTTCCGGGGGCGGGTCAACAAGGCGGTCAAGGCGCTCGGCGTGGCGACATCCCCCGATGCGTGGGGCGCGGCGGCGACGGTCGCCCGCGCGGCTCGGGGCGGGGGCGGCGTTCCGCACGCGCTCTGGGCGCATCTGCGCAGGGCCGGTTGAGCGCCGTGACCGACAAGCAGCGATCGACCCTGAGGTTCGCCGCCCAGCTCATGCTCGGTGCGGTCGTGGGCAAGGTGCTCGGCTTCGTCCGGGAGATCCTGTTCGCGAAGCACCTCGGTGCCACCGCCGCCGCCGACAGCTTCCGGGCGGCAATGACGGCGGTGCTGCTGCCGATCGCGCCCCTCCAGGGCGACCTCATCCCGAGCACGCTCGTCCCGCTGTTCCTGGAATGGAGGCGGGAGGGGCGCTCGGTGCGGATGGCGTCGTCGCTGTGCATGGTCTTCACGGCGTCGGCGACGCTGCTCGCCGTTCTCATCGCGGTCTACGCGGAAGTGTATGTCGACCTCCTCCTCGGGGGCTTCAGCCCCGAGGCCAAGGCGATGACGGCCGCCTTCACGCGCGCCATGACGCCGGCGATGCCGGCCTCGGTCCTGATCGCCTATTTCGGCTGCGTCGAGATCGCCCTGGGCCGGAGCCGTATCACCTCGATCCGGCCCTCCGTTCAGAACGTCTCCGTCCTGATCGGCATCGGGGTGATGTCCTGGACCGGGGAGGTCATCGCGATCGCGTGGGCATTCACCGCAGGTCTGGTCCTCGTCGCTCTCTACGGCCTCGCCATGTTGTGGCGGGAGGGAGAGATCTCACCACGCGCCGTGCGGATCGGCAGCGGGTTCGAGGCTGTCGCCGTGTTCTTCCGTCGCGGCCGTCCGCTCCTGATCCAGCCGCTCGCGGAGCAGGGCAACACGCTCCTGGAGCGGATGCTGGCCAGTGCCCTGGCGGTCGGCACGATGGCGTCGCTCGACTACGCACGGACGATCACCGAGACGGTGTATTACGCGGTCAGCCAGCCGGTTGGTTACGTCGTCCTGGGCCATGAGAAGGCCATCGACCTGCGCGAGCGCGTCCGCGCCCTGTGCTCGCCCATCCTGCATCTTGCGCTGCCGGCCTCCGCGTTCGTGATCACGTTCGCTTCGGACATCACCGCGGTGGTCTTCGGGCGCGGCGCGTTCAAGGCCGAGGCGATCGCCTCCACCGCGCTGGCCATGCAGGGCATCGCCATCGGCCTGTGGGCCACGACGCTGGGCTGGATCCTGCTGCGGATGCTGAACGCCGATCAGCGCAACGGGACGGCGGCACGGATCCTGGCCTGCGCCTATGCCGCCAACATGATCGTCAACGTCGCGATGTACCGGTGGCTTGGCCTGTTCGGTCTCGGCCTCGGCGAGGCCATGCGTGGGCTGGTCCTCCTCGGCGGCACCGCGT
This sequence comes from Methylobacterium goesingense, assembly GCF_022179225.1. Taxonomy (GTDB): domain Bacteria; phylum Pseudomonadota; class Alphaproteobacteria; order Rhizobiales; family Beijerinckiaceae; genus Methylobacterium; species Methylobacterium goesingense. The sequence continues at coordinate 12,007 of NZ_BPQL01000224.1, read as the reverse complement.
ACGCGCTGGGATGCACCGGCGTGCTGCTCCGCTTGATCGCGCGGGCCGCGCCCGTGACCCTGGCCCTCGCGGCGACCGGCCTCTTGCTCCAGTCGGGCGTCCACACGCCGTTGATGAGGCTCCTTGCTGGAACCGGCCTGTACGGCCTCGTACTGGTCCCCTGGCTGCTGTTCGGCGTGCCCGAGATGGCCTGGTTCAGGCACCGGGTCTTTTCGCGGTGGACGAAGTCGGAACCGCGCGTCACTGCGCCCGGTGACGCGGCGACCGCCGCCTGGGAAGCCCGGACGCTGCCGAACGAAGCCTCGGGGAACAGGGCGCCGTGATCCGGCGCAGGCGCCTGTTGGCTGTTGTCGCGTGCTGCGCCCTCGACCTCGCACGCTCCGGACCGGTGCGTGCGCAGGAACGCGCACCCGCCGCCCCGGCGGCGCATCGGGGGGAAACGCGTGCCCTGTCCCCCGGCGTGACCGTCAGGAACGCTCGAGACGTGCGCAACGGATGGGGTGTCAACGTTCCGAACACGCCGGACGCCGCCGAGCGCACCGCCGCCGCCCTCGCCTTCATCGGGACGCGCTGGGTTCGCCTGCAGTTCGACGGGAACACCAGCGCGGGGATCCGGGCGCTCCAGGAAGCCCTCCTCCGGCAAGGCGCCGCCGAACCGAACCTGAAGCTCCAGCTTCTCCTGAACGGCTACCGCAACGGCGCAGCCCTGAACACCTGGACCGCCCAGCAGCGCTGGATCCTCGACGACGTCCTGTCGATCAGGCGGCCCGACGGCCGCTCGGTCCTCGCCGCGATCGAGGGACCGAATGAGGTCAACAGCGGCAACGGCGGCGGCAGCCGGGGCCCCAACGACACCTTGGACAAGACCGGGGGGCAGGTCAGTACGTCCGACAACCCGGTGGCGAACGCGAATTTCGTCGACTGGGCGCGGCGCCTGTCGGACTTCCGCCACCAGAATGCGGATGCGTTGCGGGGCGTCGAGATCCTCAGCCCGACGATCCTCTACTTCTTCCCCGGCGACTGGTCCCGCGCCCTCGACGTTTCGCGCTACGTCGATTTCGGGACCTTTCACTATTACGCGGGCCCGAGCGGGACGGGGGGCGTACCGAGCTGGCCGCCGAACCCCGACAATTTTGCCCGCATGTACCGGTTCGCGCAGGCCGGCATCAGCCCCGGCAGGCCCCTGGTCCAGTCGGAGGGGGGCGCCTCCTCACACGCCGATGGAGGCTATGCGGCGGACGGCCGGAGCGGCGCGCGCTACCAACTGATGCAGATCCTGGATCATCACGCGATGGGCGGCCACCGCTACATGATCTACGACCTGTTCAACAATCCGCCCTCCACGAAGGGACGGGCGACCCGAGACCCGGAAGATAATTTTGGGCTGTACTACGGCGATTGGACGACGCCGAAGCCGGCGGCGGTGGCCCTGCACAATCTGTCCGACCTGCTCTCGCTCGGCAACAGCGCGCGCGATCCACGCAACCGCGCCGACACGAAGGCTTTCACCCCCGCCTACGATGCCGCAGGACTGAAGGTCTCCGGCCTGCGGGATGCCGGCTCGGCCGGCCATGCGCTGGTGATGCCGAAGAGCGACGGGAGTACGATCGTCGCCATCTGGAATGAACCGATGATCGACACCGGTGCCGGCGTCAGCGTCACTCCGACCGCCAACGCGATCGTCGTCGCGTTCGGCTCCGAAGAAACCTACCGCGTCTACGATCCGACCGGCGGGGGCGGCGTCGCGGATTTCGCTGCGCGCGCGACCACGCTCCCGATCGCCAGCGGCACCGGCCGGTCGGTCGCTCTCACGCTGTACGGAACGCCGCTGTTGATCGAACTGCGGAGCCGGGAGGCTCCCTGACGCCCGGGCCGCGCCGGCTGACGGAACCGCGCGGCGTGCCGATGGCCTCGACGACGCGTTCCCGTGGCCGGAAGCCTGCCCGGCATCGACGCGCCGGAGCCAACCGCGTCAGTCCCGGCGCCTCGCGAGCGCCCGCCCGATACCGATCAGCAGGGATTCCGCGCGGAGCCGCAGATCCGTATGGCCGCCCGACTTCAGCACGGCGTGGGCTTCGATGCAGCGATCGGCCGCGAGCGCGAGGCGATCGTCGGCGTCCTGATCCGGCGACGGGGCTGTGAGGAATGGATGCCCGTGACTGTCCGTCGTGTCGATGTAGGCTCCCAGTCCGTGCATGGCACCGTGCCCGTCCGCCTTGAGGAGGCCCCGGTTGAGAACCCAGCGGACCTGCCCGCCCTCGGTAAGGACCCTGAACTCGGCTGAGAAAGGACCGCCCGTCTGCCGGACCCGGCGGATGCGCTCGAAGACCCAGGGCCGATCATCGGGATGGGTTCGGGAGAGCGCGACCTCCATCGGGATCGGCTGGCCCGCGAGGCTGGCATTGCCCGCCAGAAGAGCGGCGGCGCCCTCGTCGAGAATGGATCGGCCGGCCGCCACGTTCGTATTCCAAACGCCGACCAATCCTGCCGCACGCAGCGCGGGCACCGCCGACGCAATCGACAACATCTAATCCGTATCCCCGGCAACACCTACGGAAATCGAAAGAAGAATTATGTGGCGACGCCGCGAAAAAACATCAGCCCAACAAATAAATGTTACCACCGCCTCCATCCAGGAACATTTATAAAAATGCCTCGCAGAAGTCTCTATTCAGAATCACAGCGGATATACATGATCTGAATCGATCAGGCCGCACGACAAAAGGACGAGATTTGCGAGCCATCGCTCGGGGGCGTGGTACGCCCGCGTCGATCGAAAAAGCCCCGGTCGTCACAGGCATGCGCGGAAAGCGCCCGGACCGACGCAATGGAGCCGGGCGCGGCACGACGAATCGTCCGCTCCAGTCCCGTCGCACGACCATTCCGATCCTGGCGGGCCCCTCCCCTGCCGTGCCGGGCCGGCATGCGCGGGGCCCCGGCCGGGAACGTCCTTCAGCGGGTCACGTAGACCTGAGTGCCGACCGAGACGCGCTCATAGAGGTCGACCACATCCTGATTGTACATGCGGATGCAGCCGTAGGACGCGTAGGTGCCGATGGAGTTCGGGCGGTTGGTCCCGTGGATGGCGTACTCGCCGCCCGCGAGGGTCAGCGCGGCCGAACCCATCGGGTTGGAGGGCGAACCGCCGGCGATCACGGCGGGCAGGCGCGGGTTGTCGCGCTTGACCTCGCGGGGCGGAGCCCATGCGGGCTCGACGTACTTTCCGTCGATCCGGGTGGCGCCGCTCCACTGCTTACCGGGCTTGCCCACCGCGACGGGATATCGGATCGCGGTGCCGTCCCCGTTCACGAGATAGAGCCGGCGCTCCGAGGTCCGCACCACGATGGTGCCGGGCATGACGCCGTCCTGGAAGGCCACGACCTCGCGGGCCACGGCCGACCCTCCCGAGACGCCGAGACCGAGCATCAAGCCCGCCGCGAGTACAGATCCCATTCCCTGACGCACCATGACCCGACATCCCCGTAAGCGTGACCGTTCGACCCGCCGATAATCCGCGGCGCGGGGTTGTCGTTCCGGTAAGGCGAAGCCGGGACTTGAGGTTATCCGGGGTGTATCGCCGGATGCGGTAAAGCGATGGCGCGTCTTTCAGAACAAAGCCGCGCCGTTGCTTTCAGAATTCGTTGACCCTGCGGGAATCGACGCTTTCCGCGGCGATCAGCGCTCGATCAGCGGCATGCCGGTCCCGAGGCGCGCCTGCCACCCGTGCCGGACAAGCTCCGGATCGGCATGCTCTTCCACCGGATAGCCGACGCAGAGATAGGACACGAGGTGCCAGGCACAGGGCACCGCGAGGGTCTCGCAGACCATGTCAGGCTCCAGGATCGAGACCCAACCCACGCCGAGCCCCTGCGCACGAGCGGCGAGCCAGAAGGTCTGGATCGCGGTGACGACCGAGTAGCGCAGCATCTCCGGCATGGTGGCGCGGCCGAGGCCGTGACCGGTCGCCGTGTCCTCGTCGCAGAACACCGCGAGGTGGATCGGCGCGTCGCGCAGGCCGGCGAGCTTCAGACGGACATAGGCCTCCCGGCGCTCGGCCTCGTAGCCGGCTGCCGCCTGCGCGTTGCAGCGCTCGAAGCTCGCGATCACGCGGGCCCGCCGAGCCGGATCGGAGACCCGCACGAAGCGCCAGGGCTGGCTGTTGCCGACGGACGGGCTGAGCGTGGCGAGGTCGAGGCAGGCGCGCAAAAGGGACTCGTCCACCGGATCGGGGCGGAAGCGGCGCACGTCGCGGCGCCACGCGAACAGCTCCGCGAGCGTCTGACGAAAAGCCGCGTCGAAGCTGACCACGATCCGTCTCCCGCGGGGAGCCGCCCCGTGCCTTGCGTGGGGGGTTCTCGCCGGAGACGGATCATCCGGCAAGGGACAAAAAAAGGGACAAAAAAAGGGACAAAAAAGGGCCGCACTCCGAGGAGGCGGCCTGAAGTCCTTGGGTCTCGAAACCTCTGGAATGTCGGTCCCGCCTGACCGGGCGCCGGCCGAAGAGCTGGGGAGCCGGTAGATCGGACGCCGCGCCGGAGACGGGATCGACGAAGTTTCGGCCACAGGGATCGCGTTTCATCAAGGCCGGCGCGGGGCCTGATGGCGGCGAAATCGTGATGATGTGTTTCCGCTCCGCACACTAATTCGGCACCCTTGCGGGGGCTCTGGCGCGACACCATGATGACGATCCAGACTCGGACCAGGAGCGACGATGACCGAGAGAACCGGTGCCGACCCGCGATTGCCCGAGCCTCCCGCCCGGGTCATCCCCTTCCCCGCAGCGCCGGTGACCCCGCAGATCGCCTTCGACCGCGCCGAGCTGCGCACCCTCTTCAACCTCTACGGACGGATGGTTTCCCAGGGCGAATGGCGCGACTACGCCCTCGATTTCCGGCGCGACAAGGCGGTGTTCTCGATCTATCGCCGCAGCTCGGAGATGCCGCTCTACCGCGTCGAGAAGGACCCGAAGCTCGCCCGGCGCCAGGGCGCCTATGCGGTGGTGGCCGCCTCGGGGCTGGTGATGAAGCGCGGTACCGACCTCGCCAGGGTGCTCGCCGTGCTGGAACCGCCTTTGAGGGCCGTTTGACCGGGCACGCCCCGCGCCGAGGGCGGCGCGCTGTTCCTACGACGCCAGACAGCGAAAAGGCCCCGGCGGTGTCCCGCCGGGGCCTTCTTCATTCTTGGTCAGTCACCGGGTCGCTTAGCGGCGATCGCCGAGGAGCGAGAGCAGCATCTGGAACATGTTGATGAAGTCCAGGTACAGCGTCAGGGCGCCGTTCACCGAAAGCTTGGCCGCGCCCTCGGCATCGGCGCCGCTGTAGAGGAACATCTCCTTGAGCTTCTGCGTGTCGTAGGCGGTGAGGCCCGCGAAGATCAGGACGCCGATCACCGAGATCGCGAACTGAAGCGCCGAAGAGGCGAGGAAGATGTTCACCAGCGAGGCGATGATGAGACCGATCAGGCCCATCACCAGGAACGAGCCCATGCCCGACAGGCTGCGCTTGGTGGTGTAGCCGTAGAGGCTGAGGCCACCGAACGTCGCCGCCGTGATGAAGAACACCCGCACGACGCTCGCACCCGTGAACACGAGCAGGAGCGAGGACATCGAAGCGCCCATCACCGCCGCGAAGGCGAAGAAGGTCAGGCGCGCCGAGGCGGCGGACATCCGGTCCATCCGCATCGAGAAGATGAAGATGAAGGCGAGCGGCGCCAGCATGATCACCCACTTGAGCGGGCTGGTGTAGAGGAGCTGGCCGAAGGGGGTCAGCGCGACGCGGCCCGTCGCGGTCTGGGCGACGGCGGCCATGTTCAGGCCCAGCGCCACGAGACCGGAGATCCCGAGGCCGATGACCATGTTGTTGTAGACGCCCAGCATGAAGGTGCGCAGGCCCTGGTCGATCTCGACCTGGCTGCCGGCGTACCCGGTCGGCTGAGCGCCGTACCGGAAGGGGCTGTTATCGAATGCCATGGGAGTTTCCCTTGGAAGCTCTCTCAGCGTGTGATTTCGGAATGAGGCTCACGCACACGACCTCTGGCGCCATGCGACGCCTCGCACCGAAATATGTTCGGTCACGCTGTTCCGCACAAGGGGGCGGCCAAGGCTGGAGGGGCCAAATCGCACCCCGCTATGCTGGTATTTTGTTCGCTTCGACAGGGATTAAAACGCTCCCTGACCCATCGATAATTACAGAATGTTCACGATCAACCAAGGCGCGGTGCCGGTCCGGCACTGGCGCCGAGGGGTCAACTCGCCCACGCGGAATCCGGGAGGCCAAGCCGTCGCGCGTCTTTGGCGACGGCCCGGGTCCGCGTCAGGAAGCGACCTTGTCGAGGCAGCATTTCTTGAACTTCTTGCCGCTGCCGCAGGGGCACGGATCGTTGCGGCCGACATTCTTCATGGGGTTGCGCACGGGCTGCCCGACGCCCTCGGCGGTCCAGGCCAGGGCGGCGATGGGATCGTCGAGTATTCCGAAGCGGTGGGCATCGAAGCGTGTCAGGTCGTCGGGTCGCGCCTCCGCGTGCCGCAGGGTCTTGGCGAACCAGGGCGGATCGCTGAACTCGTCGCTCAAGCGCTCCTCGCGGCGCGCCGCCTGGACGCGGGGCTCCAGCTCGCGCAGGCCCAGGAGCGCGATGGCCTCCTCCCAGCCGGCCCAGGCAATGTCGCCCTCGACAGCGGCGCGCTTCTCGTCGAAGCGCACGAGCAGGTCGCGCGTCTGCTCGCGGGGAACCCGCCCGGTCTTTGTCAGATAGGTCAAGGCCGCGAAGCCCTCGAAGCGCACCGCGCCGTCGCTCGTGCTGTCGACCAGCAGGGCGCCGAGCGGCGCGATGTCGCCGTCGAAGACGCTGACCAGGATCTTGGTCATGGTCTCCGTCAGGGCGTCGCCGAACAGGAGGTCGAGGATCTCCCCGTCCAGGCGCAGCAGCCGCGCCAGGGGCTCGAACACCCGCGTGTCGCGGGCGCCGGCGAGCACGTGCAAGCCCCAGAACAGCAGGTTGGCGTCAGGATCCTCGAGTTCGGCGCCGTCCGCGGCCCGCACGATTGCATCGAGCACCGCGTCGGCGATCGTGTCGGGCTCCGCCAGGGCCACGCGCATCTCGGAGAACGGGAGGTGCCTGGCCGCCGAGAGCGCGGAGACGAGAGCCGGATCGAGCATCGGTGGCTTTCCGTGTCAGGAGCGCAGGGTCGCGCCGGTCTTGCGGCCGACCTCGGCCACGATCCGGGCGGTGACCGCCTCGATCTCGGCATCGGTCAGGGTGCGCTCCACGGGCTGGAGCCGCACCGCGATCGCCACCGACTTCGAACCCTCCGGAATGCCGACACCCTCGTAGATGTCGAACACGTCGATCCCCGTGATCAGCTTGCGCTCGGCCCCTTGGGCGGCCTTGACCACGTCCCCGGCGGCGACGTCGCGACCGACCACGAAGGCGAAGTCGCGCGAGATCGGCTGGAAGTCGGACAGGTGCAGGGCCGGCTTGACCTTGGTCGGACGGTATTTCGGGAGCGGCACCGCGTCGAGGGTGATCTCGAAGGCGACGAACTGGCCCTTCAGGTCGAGGGCCTTCATCACGCGCGGGTGCACCTCGCCAAAGAACCCGACCGGGTTCTTCGGTCCGAACTGCAGGGTACCCGAGCGGCCGGGATGCAGCCAGGCGGGACCGCCGGCCACGACCTGCAGGCCGCCGGCCGGAACCCCGAAGGTCGCCAGAAGCGCCAGCGCGTCGGCCTTGGCATCGAAGGCGTCGACCGCACCGGCGCCCCCGTCCCAGTGGCGGCCGGCGCCCGCATGGGTCGCGCTGCCCCGGCGGATCGCCGCCGCCCGGATGGTCTGTCCCTCGGGCTGGTCGGTGGCGAAGCACTGGCCGACCTCGAACAGCGCGACATCGGCGCTGCCCCTGTCGGCGTTGCGCTGGGCGGCGCGCAGCAGGCCCGGCACGAGGCTCGGGCGCATGTCGGAGAGGTCGGCCGCGATGGGATTGGCGAGGGCCAGGTCCGCGCCGCCGCCGCCGAACAACACGGCGTCGTCGTGCGGGATGAACGACCAGGTCACCGCCTCGACGAGGCCACGGCTGGCGAGTGCGCGTTTGGCCTGCCGGGTGCGCTTCTGCATCACGGTGAGGACCGGCTTGCCCACGGCCGCCTCCATGCGCGGCAGGGGCTTAGGCTCGATCCGGTCGAGGCCCGCGATGCGCACGATCTCCTCGACGAGGTCGGCCTTACCCTCCACGTCCGGGCGCCAGGAAGGGGTGAGCACCTTCACGCGGTCGCCCGTGCCGGCCACGTGGAAGCCCAGCGCCTCCAGGGTCACCTTCATCTCGGCGCGGGAGAGTTCGATGCCGGCGAGGCGGCGGGTCTCGGTCCAGGGGAAGTCGATGACGCGCTCGATGGCCGGGGGCTCGCCCACGATCACGGGCTCGCTCGGCGTGCCGCCGCAGATCTCGAGGACGAGGCGGGTGGCGAGGTCGAGGCCCGGAAGGGTGTAGGCCGGATCGACGCCGCGCTCGAAGCGGTAGCGCGCATCGGTGATGATGCCGAGGCGCCGGCCGGACTGGGCGATATTGACGGGGTCCCAGAGGGCCGATTCGATGAGCACGTCGACGGTGTCCGCGTCGCAGCCGGAGGCCTCGCCGCCGATGATGCCGCCGATGGATTCCGGCCCGTTGGCATCCGCGATGACCACGCTGTCGCCGGTGAGCGTGTAGGTCCGCCCGTCGAGGGCCTTCAGGGTCTCGCCCTCCTGGGCGCGGCGCACCACGAGGCCGCCCTGGACCTTGGCGGCATCGAAGACGTGGAGGGGGCGGCCCCGGTCGAAGGTCAGGTAATTGGTGATGTCGACCAGCGCGTTGATCGGGCGCAGGCCGATGGCGCGCAGGCGCCTCTGCATCCAGTCCGGCGACGGGCCGTTCTTGACGCCGCGCACGAGGCGCAGGGTGAAGTAGGGGCACAGACCCCGATCGTGGGCCTCGAAATCGAGGGTGACCGTCACGGGGCATGCGCCCTCCCCGCGTACCGGCGGCTGTGGCTCGCGCTTGAGGCCGCCGAGTCCGGTGGCGGCGAGATCGCGCGCGATGCCGTGGATCGCGGTGCAGTCGGGCCGGTTCGGCGTGAGGTTGATCTCGATGACGGGATCGTCGAGCCGGGCGTAGAGGGCGTAGGGCTGGCCCGTGGGCGCGTCCTCCGGAAGATCGAGGATGCCGCTCGCCTCCTCGCCGAGGCCGAGTTCGGCCCCCGAACACAGCATGCCGAGGCTCTCGACGCCGCGGATGGTGCCGACCGCCAGGGTCTTGTCGAGACCCGGCACGTAGGTGCCGGGCGGGGCGAACACCGTCTTCATCCCGGCCCGGGCGTTGGGGGCCCCGCACACCACCTGCACGGGACGGCCGTCGCCGGCATCCACCGTGCAGACGCGCAGGCGGTGGGCGTTCGGATGCTGCTCGGCGGTCAGCACCTGGGCGACCACGAAGGGCTTCAAGAGCGCGGCCTTGTCCTCGACGCCCTCGACCTCCAGGCCGATCCGCGTCAGCGTCTCGGCGATGGTGTCCAGGGAGGCCTCGGCGTCGAGGTGGTCCTTGAGCCAGGAGAGGGTGAACTTCATTGCTTGCGTCCCTCGGCGACCCGGGACCCGTCCGCGCGGGAGGATCCGTCGCCCATCAGGATGGAGAGGTGAGGCCCGGTTCCACCGGACCTGGACGGCGCGTCAGCTCGTCAGCCCGGCCACCAGGCTCGGAATGTCGAGGGGCCGGAAGCCGTAATGGTCGAGCCAGCGCACATCCGCCTCGAAGAACGGGCGCAGGTCCGGCATGCCGTACTTCAGCATCGCGATGCGGTCGATGCCCACCCCGAAGGCGAAGCCCTGGACGCTGTCGGGATCGAGGCCACAGTTCCGCAGCACGTTGGGGTGGACCATGCCGCAACCGAGGATCTCGAGCCAGTCGGTGCCCTCGCCGAAGCGGATCTCGCCGCCCTTGCGCGAACACTGGATGTCGACCTCCGCCGAGGGCTCGGTGAAGGGGAAGAACGAGGGCCGGAAGCGCATCTTCACCGTCTCGACCTCGAAGAAGCTGCGGCAGAACTCCTCCAGCACCCATTTCAGGTTGGCGATGTTGGCGGCCTTGTCGATGACCAGCCCCTCGACCTGATGGAACATCGGCGTGTGGGTCTGGTCGGAATCGTGCCGGTAGGTGCGGCCCGGGCAGATCACTCGGATCGGCGGCGCCTGCGTCCGCATGGTCCGGATCTGCACCGGCGAGGTGTGGGTGCGCAGCACCTTGCGCTGCCCGTTGCGGTCGGGAGCCAGGAAGAAGGTGTCGTGCATCTCGCGGGCCGGGTGGCCGGGCGGGAAGTTGAGGGCGGTGAAGTTGTAGTCGTCGGTCTCGATGTCGGGGCCTTCGGCCACCGAGAAGCCCATATCGGCGAAGATCGCGGTGATCTCGTCCATGACCTGGCTGATCGGGTGGATGCGCCCGCGCGCCTCGGGGGCTTCCCGCACCGGCAGGGTCACGTCGATGCGCTCGGCCGCGAGGCGGGCGGCCAGCGCCGCCTCCGCCAGGGCCTCGCGCCGGGTCGCCAGCGCACCCTGCACCCGGTCGCGCAGGCCGTTGATGAGGGGGCCGCGCGCCTTGCGCTCGTCGGGCGTCATCGCCCCGAGGGTCTTCAGGAGTTCGGAGACCGACCCCTTCTTGCCGAGTGCCGCGACGCGCACGGCCTCCAGCGCGGCCTCGTCGGACGCGTCCGCGACCTGCCGCAGCAGATCGCCTTCGAGGGTGTCGAGATCGGTCATCGGTTCAACTCACCGGCTGCGGCGGCGGCGATCGGGAGGGATCGGCCGGGCTCGGTCATTCGGATGTCGCGTGGGGTTTTGCGGGTCGCGCCTTGCAATGCAAGCGGTCGCGTCCGGAAAAGCCCGGCCGATCGCCTGAAAATGCTCGCAACCGGAAAACATCAAAGGCGCGGCGCCCCCGGGGGACGCCGCGCCTTTGATGAAGATCTGCGCTCGGCCCGGGGCGAGCCCGGCTCGCCTCAGACCGTCCGCGACTCAGGCGGCCTTGGCGGCCGGGAGGGCGGCCTTGGCCAACTCGACCACCGCCGCGAAGGAGGCGGGCTCGTGGATGGCGAGCTCGGACAGAGCCTTGCGGTCCACCTCGATGCCGGACTTCGACAGACCGTTGATGAAGCGCGAATAGGTCAGGCCATGCTCGCGCACGGCGGCGTTGAGGCGCTGGATCCAGAGGGCGCGGAACGTGCGCTTCTTGTTCTTCCGATCGCGGTAGGCATACTGCATGCCCTTCTCGACCGCCTGCTTGGCGATCCGGATCGTATTCTTGCGGCGGCCGTAATAACCACGGGCGGCCTTGAGGACTTTCTTGTGCTTCGCGTGACTGGTCACGCCGCGCTTGACGCGGGCCATGGGAGTTCTCCTGGATTACGAAAAAAGCAGTGTCGGCGTCGTGAAGGCTTACCGGCTGTTGGGCAGGAAGTACTTCTTCACGTTGGCAGCATCGCCCTCGAACAGGGTGGTGGTGCCGCGCAGGTTGCGGATCTGCTTCGTCGTCCGCTTGATCATCCCGTGGCGCTTGCCGGCCTGGGCGTACATGACCTTGCCGGTGCCGGTGATCTTGAAGCGCTTCTTCGCGCCCGACTTGGTTTTCAGCTTGGGCATTTGGCTCTCCTGAACGCGCAGCGGCTCCGATCCGGTTCGGATCGAAGAGATGCGCTCGGTTGATGCTTCTGATGGAGCAGCACGAACCGCCACGGCAGCCCGATCGGCCGGGCGGTTCAACGCGAGGGGGCGTATGACAGAAAAGAGACGCGGGTTCAATGCCAACTCTCCCGTCAACTCTCCCGCCAACTCCCCCGGCCACGTCTACAGCCGGGAACGGGGCGAAGGCGGGCCCCGGAAATTCCCGGCCGAATGCGCTTCGGGATTGCTTGACAGCCCAGGGCACTGAACCTACACCCCCGACACCGCCGGAAACGGGGCGGGACGTCAAGCGGGCGTAGCTCAGTCGG
>NZ_BPQL01000223.1 GCF_022179225.1 Methylobacterium goesingense | reverse complement strand
ATCGCCGCTCTTGCCACCGTCCTTGTCCTTGGCGTTGCTCCGATCTCGTCCGCGATGGCCTACGACAGCCCCTCCCGTTACACCGGGTTCGCGCCCTACGACATCGAGACCACGGGCTCGTTCGAACCCCGCCGCGCCGCGCCCCTGCGCAACCCCTACAGCTGTCCAATGAGCTCGGCCGCCGAGGGCAACGCCAACCAGCAGAACTTCCCCACGCAGCAATACGGCCAGACCTCGGGCGGGAACCGCTGCTGATCGGACGGGAGACGGATCACCCGATGCTGCTGAAGGGCTTTTCCTACGCGATGGCCGCCGCCTTTGTCGGCAGCCTCGCCTTCACGGTCGTGGGCTCAGCCAACGCCTTCCTGAGCCTGTAGCGACCGTGAAGGCCGCCCCGGACGGCACAATAAAAAATGGGCACGGCGCGCCCCGCCAGGAACGCGCCGTGCCCACTGTGTGATCTCTAGCGTGAGGGATCAGCGGCCCTGCTGCGGCATCAGCGAGCGGGCCTGCTGGACAGCCTCGCGGCAGGATTGATCGCCCTTCGCGTTGAGGTCAGTCGCGCGCTGCAGGGCGCTCTTGGCCTGCGAGACCTTGTCCTCGGAGGAAAGGCTCGCCGAGGCGGTGGGCGTGCCACCATTCGCGGCTTGCGCGGCGGCGGTCGGCTTGTTCTCGGACTGGGCACGGACGTCACCCGGCGAGGTGGCGATGCGCCCGTTCGCGACCGCGTCGGCCTGACCGGTTCCCGCCGCCGCGGCGACGGGCCCGGAGACACCCCCGACCGTGCCAGGGGAGCCCCCGGTCTCGCGGGCGGCGCCACCCTGCTGGGCACGATCCGTGTCCGCGCCTCCGGCGGGCTTTGCCGTGCTGCCGGTCGTGTTGGCGGTCTGGTCGGACGAAGCGCTGCTTGGGCCCTTCTGCTGTCCGGTATCGGGCTGGGAGACCGGAGCGCCCATGCCGACCTGTGTTCCGAGTTCGCGCTTCAACGCCGCGATGTCATCGGTGCAGGGGCCTCCCTCCTGAGCGAAGGCAGCTGAGTTGGCAAAACCAAGGGCCGACAGTGCGGCGACGCCGCAGAGCAACTTCAGACGCGACATTCCAGGTTTCCTGATTTCCGAATGAACCCTTCGACAACAGGACAATCCGGAAAACGTTCTGTGTTTCTGTCCTGTGTCTCGATAACATTCAAGCGAGCGGCAGTATTTGTGACAACCGACATCAACAAAAACAATGGACGCCCGGCTGTTAGCCGAACGCCCATCGTGACTAGTCTTCAATCTGGTTGAGGCGAATTAGGTTCGCGTTGACTTAGTAGCCGTAGCCATACGCGGGATAGCCGTAACCGCCGCTGTAGCCGTAGGCCGGAGCATAGCCGTAGCCGCCGCCGTAATAACCGACGGGACGACCATAGCCGTAGCCGTAACCACCATAGCTGTTCGCCGCGATGGCACCGGCTGCGAGGCCGGCGATGCCGAGGCCGATGGCTGCACCGGGACCGATGCCGCGACGGTAGCCGTAGCCCCGTCCATACCCATGGCCGTAGCCGCGATATCCGCCGTAACCGCCGCGGAAGCCGACGCCACGGTAACCGCCGCCGTAGCCGCCGTGTCCGTAACCGCCGTGTCCGTAACCGTGACCGTAGCCCCAGCCACGGGCCTCGGCGGGCGCGGATGCCAGAAGGCCGAGGCCGAGCAGGGCGGTCGATGCAAGAGCGAGCTTGCGCATTCGAGACTTCCTTAACTGTTGGGTATGGCGTGGTAACAGCGAAGGGCCGCGGTGCGTTCCGATTGCGACCCAGGTCAACACGTCACAGGGTCAGTATCTCCATCCAGCCGGATCGGTATCTCAGCCTAGATGCGGACCAGATCCGGGCGCTTTCGTGGATGACTAGCCCCACCTATAGCCCAGGCCGATGGGATAGGATGCCTCGTCGCACGATGAGACATCACATCCGACAGGACGGGATCGCGCGCCCGTGCTCCGGAACCTGTCCGAGCGGGAGGCTATCCTATAGTCGGAGTGGCAAGGGGTACGATACGCCGCAATAGCCTCGGCGCCGACTTGGAAGCCGAGAGCATCGCCGCCGACACCATGCCTTCGACGAAGGTTCAACGCATCGTGAGCCTGGAGACCGCATCCGTTGCGGTGGCGGTCGGTGCCATGAATCGCGGGCCGACGCAGCCAGGCTCGCAGGCGCGTCCCCCCTAGGAATTCGCCAGCAGGCTGCCCGATTGCAGGACCACGAAGACGAGGGTGCAGACCGCGGCGGCGGCCAGGATGTAGGTGATCGTCTTGGTGAAAGTGGTCATGGACTTGCTCCGTCAGCCGCGTTTCTGAGTTTGCCCGGCCTCGATAACGTCCTCGCTCGGCAGCACGAAGACTTGGCCGGGATAGATCAGATCCGGGTTCTGGATCTGATCCTGGTTGGCGTCGTAGATCGCCGTGTAGCGATCACCCTCGCCGTAGGTGCGCCGGCTGATCGCCCAGAGGCTGTCACCCCGCTCGATCCGCGCCGTCTTCACTTCGGGCACGAAAACGATGGCGGGGCCGGCTCCGGGCTCGCGCAGGACGTCACCGGACGCCTGCGGCCCGCGCGCGAGGTCAGGTGTTCGGGCGGACTGCGCGGGCGTCGCCGGGGTCGCCGGGGTCGCGGCCATCGGGCGCACCGCACCAACTTCCGGCGATTCCCCGCCCTCGCGGCGCCCGGAACCATGGGCGGACTCCGTAGCCATGGGGGCGATCCCGGCGGTTCGACGCGCCTCTTCCGGCACCGAACGGATTTCCGGAGCAGTAGCGACGTCCGGAACCGAGAATGGGACCTCGACCCGGCTGCGGACCTTGCCCGATCCGGCCTCTACCTGATCGAGCCGGACCTTGTAGTCTCCGGGCTTCACGCCCCGTCCGATCCCGAAGGTCACCGTCCCGTCGCGTCCGACGTTGGCGGGGGCGATGAGGGTGTCGTTGAGATAGAGCCGGATCATCGAACCGGCGGTGGATCGGCCGGTGACGAACAGCCGTCCGCCCGACTGCGCGTCGATGCTCACGATCTTCGTGGGCGTCTCCGCCGCATCGGCACCGGCAGAGCCGGCACCGGTGGAGCTGGCACCGGTGGAGACGACAGGCGGTGCGGCTGCGTGCCCCTCGGCCGAACCTAGCGCCACAGGGCCGGGCGGGGCGTCGAGGGAAGAGCCACGAGACGCGCCCGGGCTGATAGTACCGCGGTCGACCGTCCGGTCGGCGGAGGCATTTGCTCCCGGTCTCGCATCGCCAGTACCCGGCAAGCCGGACCGGGGCAGATCCGGCGCGCGCAAGGCCGCCGTCGCCTGTGCTCCCGAGGCGGCATCCGGCTGCGGGCGATCTGAAAAACGCGGCGGGCCGGGCTGAGATAGGACCCGCGTCGGCCTGTCGGGCGAGGTCAGGGCAACCAGCGGCTTTGTCTCGCGCGAAGGCGCAATCACCACGGCGACGCTTTCCCGCGAGGGCTGCGTGTGCCCCTGGCCATCGGTCACGCGCAGCGCGATCTCGCTGTTGCCGGTCGGGAGGGCCGGCGGAACGACGGCGAATTGGCCGTTCGCATCCGCGACCGTCGTCGCGACGGGCTTACCGTCGACGAGGAGTTCCAGCGTTCCGCCCGGCGTGGCACGCCCGGCTACGACGAACTCGCCGCTCGGCTCGACCCGCACGGTATCGAAGGCCGGGACGTTCGCAGCCGATGCGACGGCTTGCGCCTCACCGGTTTGCGCCTGCCGGTCCGATCCGGCCGGTGTGGACACGCCGTCACCCGACGCCCGGCCGCCAACCGTCTCAGACGGCGCGATCTCCGCCACCGGCGTCGCCGCGCGCGGGGGTATCGACGCGAAGCGCCGCAGAGGGTCGCCACCGACGGTTAGGGCGACGATCATCCCGATCCCGACAAGCAGCGCGAGGAGTACGAACACACCGGCGCAGCGCCCGAGCCCCGGCACAGGCGCGGGTGGGGGCGCAGGTGCCCTCTGGAGGGCCGGAGCCGACACGCCGGCAGCATTCCGGCGCGGGCGCCGGCCACGGAACAGGGCTGCCAGCAGACCCAGGACGATCAGGAGGATGCCGGGGAATACGCGCACGAGGCCGTGGCGCAAGCGGGTCAACATACCGGTCCCTCGTCTCCTTCGTTGCAAATGATGACCGGGAATGCCGATCGTGGCGCTGCGCGAACCGGGCCTCAGTCGTCCGCCTCGTCGCGTCCGGCGCGGGTGCGTTCATAGGCAGCGATGGCACGCGAGCAGCCCTCCGAGAGGTTCGGGCGGTTGCGCTTGAAACAGGCCTTCACCTCCGGTCCGCCCGGTTTCATCCCCGCGCACAGGCGCAGGTAATCACCCCCGCAATTCGCCCGCATGGCCTCCATCTCGGGCCCTTCCCGCTCAGGCCCCTCCTGCGCCGAAGCGGGCCGCGAGAACGCCAGGGCCCCCGCGAGCACGATTGCCGTCACGGCAGCGAAACTGACAGTCATGTGGATTTCCCGACTTCGGTATGGAGTGTTGCAAGCGGCTTGCGCGGATGCTGGCTTACGGGGTCCGGCGAGAGCTCAGCGCGGCGGCTGAGCGGTCCCGGGCTGGCCCGGCGTGCCCGGACCTTCGGCGGGCGGGCTCGCGAGTTGCTGGCGCAGTTCGGCGAGCTTCGCCTGAGCGGTGCTGAGGTCCTGCCGGGTCGTGGCTAGCCGCTCGTCGAGGGTCGCCGCCTCCTTGTTGCGCGCCGCCAGGGTCTCGGTGAGCGTCGCCAGCTCGGCCTGGGCATCGGCTTGGCGCTTCTGCAGGCCCTCGACGGCGGCCTTGGCCGCATCGCGGTCGGCCGACAGCGCCTGGACCGTCTGTTCGGCCTGGTTGCGTTCGGACAGCACCCGATCGCGCTGCGCCTTGGCTTCCGCGAGGTCCTTCTGAACGCCCGTCAGCCCGTCCCGCGCCTGCTGCGTTTCGCGATTGGCCTGCTCGACCTCGCCGGTGAGCCTGTCCCGGTTCGCGTTCAGTCCGGCCACGGCCTGCTCGGTCTCGGTGCGCTGCCGGGTCGCCTGCTCGGCTGCGGCGCGGGCATCCGCCAGCTCCTTCTGGGCGGCGGCGGCAGCTTCGCGGGCGTTCTGCTGACGCTCCTCGGCCTTGGCGAGATCGGCCGTCTTGGCGGTCGCCTCCTGGGTCATGGTGGCGAGATCGGCGCGCAGCTTGGCTTCCTGCACCCGGGCATCCTCGAGCCGGCGACCGACCTCGGCGAGATCCTGCGTGCGGTCGACGGCCGCCTTCTCGGCCTTGGCGATGGTGTCGCGCAGGGGAGCGAGCGTCCGCTCTGCCTCTGCGACCTGGCCTTGAACATCGGTGAGCTTGCGCGTCGCGGACTCCGCCGCCCGCTGCATCTCGGAGGCCTTGGCCTCGGCGGCCTGCTGCTCCTGGACGAGCGTCGCGGCCCGGGCCTTTGCTTGCTCGGCCGCCTGGGTCGCCTGCTGGTCCTGCTGCTGGGCCGCGCTGATCTTGCCCTGGAGCGTGCTCAAGGTCCCGGCGGCCGCGATCTGCCGCTCCAGGTCGGCGCGCAGCGACATCTGTTGCGTCTGCAGATCGGCAATGCGGTGGTCGCGCGCCCCGCGCTGGCGCGCGCTCGCGATGGAGGCGACGATCAGCCAGACGAGCAGCACAGCGGCCACGACCGCGAGGCTGAAGGGAACGGGGCGGCGCAGTTCCGCGCGGTAGTCGATGGCCATGGGATCTCGCAAGGTCGGGGCAAGGTCGGGGAAGGTGGTGGATCGAAGAACCCCGACGTGGCGTCACCCGGCGTCGTGGATGGCCGACACCCACACCGGGCGCCGGCCGCATCCGTCGCGATCAGGCGGTCGTGCGACCGTCGGTGGCGTAGCGATCAATGGCCGAGGGCAGCTCGCGCGACAGGCGGGAGAGCAGCGCGCTGCGGCTCAGGCCTGTCTGCTGGGTGAGGTGGTCGAGGGTGTCCGACCCGATGGCGCGCTCAAGGTCGGCCTCGGGGATGTCGCGGTTCGGCCCCTGGTTGACCCAGGACTTGGCCGCCTCACCGTGACCGCCTTGCGTGAAATGGTCGACGAGTTCGCTCAGGCCGCTGGCGATCAGACCGCCGATCCCGGCCGTGCCGACGCCACCCAGGAGACCGCCGAGGTTGCCGAGACTGCTGCCGCTGCTCGACGGGGCCGGGCGGGACGTGTTCGGGATCGGCGGGACGGTACCGTGTGCCGGTGCGTCGTGGCCCTTCAGCAGCTCGGCGAGCTTGTCGCGGTTCTGGTAGCCCGCCACGGCCAGCAGGCCCAGCAGCGCCGTCATCGAGGGATAGCCCTTGCTCATGGTTCGTCCTTTGAGGTCTCGGGGTGAAGGGTGGGGCGGGAAAGGGCGGACGGGATCTATCCGGGCGCCCGTTTCGAGACGCGGTTCCGTTCAGTGGCCGGTGTGGGCCGGCGCGAGCGGACGCGAGCGCCCGCCCCGGCCACCGAGGGCATCACGGGCAGGGGTGACGATCGCCGTCGTTGCCCAGATAGGTACCGCTGGCCGCGTCGTAGGAGCGGAAGCGGCGAGCGCAGGCGGCGACGGCCTCGGGGTTGGGGCCGCCCCGAACGACCACGGGGGCGGCCTGCGCCTGCGAATTGGCGATGGCACCGCCGATGATGGCGCCCGCGGCGAGGCCTGCTACACCCGCGCCGACCGCCGCGCCCACGCCGGGCCCGCCGCGCCGATATCCGTAGCCGCGACGTGCGCCATAGCCCCGTCCGTACCCGCGCCCGCCGCGCCAGCCATGGCGATGCCCGAACCGGCGATACTGGACGTAATCGGTCGGCAGGTCGCCCCGGGCCAGCGCCTCGAGGGGCGCGACCTGAACGGGGGATGCCCCGCTGGGGGAAGCCTGGACCGGCAGCCCGACCAGGGTGGCGGCGACGGTGGCGGCGAGGACGAGGGTCAACTTCATCGTGTGACGGTCTCCGGGTACGAAAGCGGGCTGGTCGGCGAGGTTCAGTAGCCGCGGCGATTCGGCGGGACGGCGGAACGGCCGCCGAAACGGCGGCTGACGTAGGCGATGATCTTCGGGAGCAGGAAGGCGGTCAGGAGCTTGCGGATCATGGGTTAGTCTCCGTTGGGTCGGGCTTGCGTGGTCTGCGAGTCAGCGCCGGGAGCGGGACAGCCAGCCGACCGCGAAAGCGATGGCGGCGAGCCCGAGAAGGGCGGAGGTGCGGTTGTCGTCAGCGTAACGCACGGCCTGACGGCCGTAGGTGGTTCCGCGCTTGCGCGCGTGACGGGCGAAATCGCGGCCGTCCGCAATGAGGTCGTCGGCACGGTCACGGGCCGCGTCCGCGAGGTGACGGCCGTCCTCGGCCAAATCTTCGGCCCGCTCGCGTGCGCGGCCGTAGGCGTATTGCGCGCCGCCCGCCACTTGGTTCACGGCGCCCCGGACCTGGCGGGCCGGATCACCGGTGATACCGCCGAGGGCGGTCTGTGCACGGCCTTTGACGTGGCGGGACGCGCCGCGGAACTGGTCTCCGTTCATGGGTCGGATCTCCTGAGTTCGAGGGGGAATGCGGGGATGCGAGACCCGGCCGGTCGCGGGGACCGGCCGGGGTTCGCGGGTTGGTTCTGGTGGATCAGGCGCGGCGGGCGGCGTAGCCGTCGGCCAGGGTGTGGAGCTTGGGGGCGCCGAAGCGGCCGCCCAGGAAACCCGCCAG
>NZ_BPQL01000222.1 GCF_022179225.1 Methylobacterium goesingense | reverse complement strand
GCTTTTCGGAGGCGATTGCAGAACCGCCGCAGCCTCCTGGCGCAAAGCTTAAAATCGCGGTCTGGCGGCAGCTCGTCCGGGACAGACTTCCCGCCAAGCACATGGACCTCGTCGCGATGCTGAAGGCCGAGCACGGGATGGGCACCGGGTACGCCGGCGCTATCGTGGCGCATGTCCTGACGACCCGGACGCCGAGACGCGGGCTAAGACCGTTCGTCGATCGCGGCGGCGATCAGCCGCCGAACAGGCCGAGCACGGTCCGCCGCAGGGGATTGGCCGGATCGGAGAGCAGGCGCAGGGCCATCAGGCACGCGATCGTCACGAGAAGCGGGCGGATCAAACGGGCCCCCATCCGGATCGCGAGCCGGGAGCCGATCTGCGCGCCGAGGAAGGCGCCCACCGCCATCGTCAGGCCGATCGTCCAGACCACGTGGCCGCCGATCGCGAAGAGGGCGAGGCTGCCGAGGTTGCTCGCGGCGTTGGCGAGCTTGGTATGGGCGGTGCCCTTCACGACGCCGAGGCCCAGCAGGGTCACGAAACCGATCATGTAGAACGCACCGGCACCGGGACCGAACACGCCGTCGTAGAAACCGACCGCCGGGGCCCATGTCAGGGCGAACCAGTTCGGCGTCATCCGCGCGGTCGCGTCGTCGCTGCTCATGCGCTTGGCGGTGGCGAAGTAGATGGCGATGGCGACCAGCAGGATCGGCACCGCGGCGTCGAGCACGGCGCGCGGCAGCAGGCTGACGCAGAGCGCGCCCGCGATCGAAGCGCAGCCGGCGCTCACCGCGATCTTCCAGGCATCCGGCCAGTGGATCAGGCGGCGCCGGGCGAAGGCGAGGGTGGAGGAGATCGCCCCCGCACTGCCCTGAAGCTTGTTCGTCGCGATCGCCGAGACGGGATCGAGCCCCGCGAGCAGCAGGGCCGGCACGGTGAGCAGGCCGCCGCCACCCGCGATCGCATCGACACAGCCAGCCGCCACGGCCATCGCGAAGAGACCCGCGATCAGGCCGATATCCACCCCGAAGATCATACCGTCCTCACGTCATGGTCCAGTGAAGACCGACTGGAGGCGGGATGGAGGATGGGGTGGGCGCCGGAACGGCGCCTCAGTTGCGGACGACGACCCGGGTGCCGACCTTGGCGCGATCGTAGAGGTCGACCACGTCCTTGTTCGTCATGCGGATGCAGCCCGAGGAGACGGCAGCGCCCATGGTCTCGGGCTCGTTCGAACCGTGGATGCGGTAGAGCGACGAACCGAGGTAGAGGGCGCGGGCGCCGAGGGGGTTGTCCTGGCCGCCGGCCATGAAGCGCGGCAGATCGGGCCGGCGCGCCAGCATCTGCGACGGCGGGCGCCAATCCGGCCATTCCTTCTTCATGGTCACGCGCTTCTCGCCGGACCAGGAGAAGCCCTGGCGGCCGACGCCGACGCCGTAACGCACGGCCTGACCGCCGCCGAGCACGTAGTAGAGGCGGCGCTGGCTCGTCGAGACCACGATGGTGCCGGGCTTCTCGGCGCCCTTCCAGGCGACGGTCTCGCGCGGGATCGCCTGCTCCTTGAAGATGTTCATGAAGTCGGCGATCGGCCCGCTGTCGAACGGGTTTCCGGCGAAGGCCGGGCCGGTCGATACGGTGAGGGCCGCCGCCAGGGCGGCTGCGGCGAGAACGCGGCGCGTCTGCATAGTCTGTCCTCCAGCCAAAACAGGCTTCGGGGGCCATTCTGGCCACGGAAGCCATCAGGCTCATGGTCGGGGGCAGGAGCCTTGACGCTGCGTGGGAGAGCGGTCAACCGAGCCTGCCACGTTCACGCGCGTCTGTGTGATCCCCGCAACGCCGTCCGATCCAGCCACCGAAGGGGCCCTCGGAAGGCCTGACACAATGCCGCAGGAACTTGCGGTGTCGCCGCCGCGGCCCCAGAGTCCGTGACGTGAGAAGCTTGGCCCCCCACTTCGCGATGCGTGTCGACCTGGTTGGTCGCGTCGGCGCATCGTGGCCCGGACACGGTGCCCACGTCGCCGTACGGACCGTGGTCACGGCCGGTTATGGGCTGCTGGCCCTGCTGTTCCTGGTCTGCGCCTTGCTGCCCCTGCTTCACGTTGCCGGGGATGTGCCCCGCGGCTTCGAAGTCCGCCCCGTGCTCGCGCATTCGTCGGGACTTCCCGCTTCGGATGCCGGCGCCCGCATCGCGAGCACGCTCCTGGATCTCGACGAAGCCTGCGAGGAAGCCGTCCAGCCCCGCGTCGGCGCTCTGCCGGTCTCACGGCTGCCACGCCCCGCCTCGCCGCGCTCGACCGGCATACTCAAGGCTGCCGCCGCCATCCCCCTCGACCGCCCGCCGAGACTGCACCCGGCCGGCTGAGTGCCCGGCGCGCCGCCGATGCTGCGTAGCTCCGGACTGCCGGGTGCAACCGGTGTCGTTGGATTGCCAAGATTGTCCGGCATCCAGGGCGTCTCCGTCAGCGATCTCGACCCGGTCGATGGCGGGCCCTCCGAACCGGGGATGGCCTCTCCCCCCTCGAACACGGCTCCCGCAGCGTCGGCGCTGGCGTGATGTCGGCCGTGGCCAGCCGCTTGTTAGGGAGCGGATCCGATGACGGATCCCGGCTCCCTGGACCCTGAACACGGTGATGCCGGCTCGCCCCGCGAGCGTCATCGAACCGCCATTTCGCAGGAGCGAAGCAATCGTGACGTCTCTCACCACCCGCCTGTTCCGGGCCCGGCCGGCTTCCCTCGCCGCCGGCTTCGTGCTGGTCGCCCTCTCGGCATGCAACCAGAAGCAACAGGCGGCCGCACCCGTACCCGGTCCGGCACCCGAAGTCGGCATCGTGACCGTCCGCGAGCAACCGATCCCCTATGTGCGGGACCTCCCGGGGCGGGTCGCCCCTCTGCGCATCGCGGAGGTGCGCTCGCGGGTGTCCGGCCTCGTGGTCAAGCGGACCTTCGAGCAGGGCAGCCTCGTGAAGGAAGGCGACGTCCTCTACAAGATCGATCCGGCCCCCTTCGAGGTCGAACTCCTGAGCGCGGAGGCGGCGCTGGCGCGC
>NZ_BPQL01000221.1 GCF_022179225.1 Methylobacterium goesingense | reverse complement strand
GTCAGCCCTCACCGAGTAGGAGCGCAAGCGGTCTACTCGGTGAGGGCTGACTTCAGGCTCCCTGCGCTTCAACGCGGCATGAAGGCCCAGTAGTCGAGGTCGAGGATCACCGACGGGTCGTAGGCGTCGCCGACCTTGTCCGGGTGGTTGCCACAGGGCTGGTTCTTGGTGGCGACCGTGCGCAGGCGGAGCGCTCCGATATCGGTGCGGCCGGGCAATTCGGCGGTCTCCAGCACCTCGCTCCAGGCATACACGGTATCGCCGGCAAACAGCGGCGCGACGTGGCGGCCGGCATTGATGCCCGCCAGCGCGAACGCGTTGCCGAGCCCGTTGAAGCTCAGGGCCCGCGCCAGCGAGATGACGACGCCCCCGTAGATCAGCCGGCGGCCGAAGCGGGTGTCCTTGGCCGCGTAGCCGTCGAAATGCACTTTGGCGGTGTTCTGGTAGAGGCGCGTGGCGATCTGGTGCTCGGCCTCCTCGACGGTCATCCCGTCGACGTGATCGATCCGCTCGCCCACCACGTAGTCGCCGAAGCGGTGGGGCGAGCCGGCGAGTTCGCAATCGTAGGCGCCGGCGTTCAGGAGCGGCAGGGCCCCGGCGAGGTCGGCGGGGTCCACCACCTTGGCGAAGGTGGGCACGTGCTCCTGGGCAATGATCGCCGCCGGATCGCGCTTCTTCACCAGCACCCAGCGGCAATAGCTCAGCACGGTCTCGCCGTTCGCGTCCGAACCGGTGGAGCGCACGTAGACCACGCCGGTCTGCCGGTTCGAGCTCTCCTTGAGCCCGATCACCTCCGACACCGTCGAGAGCGTCTCGCCGGGATAGACCGGCCGCCGGAAGCCGCCCTCGGCATAGCCGAGATTGGCCAGGGCGTTGAGGGAGATGTCCGGCACGGTCTTGCCGAAGACGACGTGGAAGGTGAGCAGGTCGTCGAGGGGGCTCCGCGGATAGCCGATGGCGCGCGCGAAGGCGTCCGAGGATTGAACGGCGAAGCGGGGCCCGTAGAGCGCGGTGTAGAGCGCGACGTCGCCGAGGGTGACGGTGCGGGGCGTGGCGTGGCGGATGGTCTCTCCGAGGCGGTAATCCTCGAAGAATCGGCCGGGATTGGTCTTCATGGCGGTCTCGTCCCCAGGGCGGCGCGGTGGCGCTACGGTTTCTTGTGTGGGGCGGGCCGTCGTCGTGCCCTGCCCCTCGCTGGCTCTTCGGCCCGGCGCGTGCAGCTCAGCGCGTGTAGATGGTCGTCTGCGTCGGCACGAATTCGTGCAGCAGGCGGCTCGCGAACAGCAGCAGCAGGACGAGCACGATCGGCGACAGGTCGACGCCGCCCAGATTGGGCAGGATGTTGCGGATCGGGCGCAGCACCGGCTCGGTGAGGCGGTAGAGCACCTCGCCGATCTGGGAGACGATGGGATTGCGGACGTTCACCACGTTGAACGCCACGAGCCAGCTCAGCACGGCGCTGGCGATGAGGACGTAGATGTAGAGCTGCACGACGGTGTCGAAGAGCCAGATGAAGGCGTTCATGCGCGGAAACGAAGTCCTCGTGGCCCCGCGCTCGCAGGGCGCATCACGCGCACGCAAAGCCGCAGGATTTCTGGAATTGACAGGCCGGCGTGCGCGAGCCTAAAAGGCCGGCACCCCGGAACGGGGCTGTAGCTCAGATGGGAGAGCGCCGCAATCGCACTGCGGAGGTCAGCGGTTCGATCCCGCTCAGCTCCACCAGGAATTTTTTAACAGAAATTCTTGAGTGGGAACAAGATGTTATGGGTTTGCTCGTTTGGGATAAGTCCCAATAAGTCCCATTGGTCGTTCGCTGCGATCCCAGCGAATCTGCCGGTTTTCCACCGCGATACCGGAAGTTTTTACGTCGTACCCAACCTTACCGTAGGACCTTCCTCTCTCTGATCGAGCCGGTCGAGTGCGACTGGTCGCGAACGGGAAGACGTTGGCATAGCACCGTCGGATCAGCCTTCGAGGCCGGCCTGTCGGCCCGCGAACGTCGCGGCGCCGATGCAATCCGACATGTGCGGGACTGTCCAGAAGCATGCCGTTCAAGGCCGAAAGTCGCCTCCTAGAGGCGGTCCACCCGCCGACCGGACAGAAACGGGCGCCGATCATGGGACCATCCATGGCGTGGCTTCCTAGAGGGTCGGATGCGCCGAGCGTGCCAATGTCACCGAGGCCTCGTCGGATAGCAGCCTGAGGGCCTTCCAATATCGGGACGGTCGCACGTTCCCCGCCTTTGACGTGAGGAGTTCCGCCTGGATCAGGACCGGGTCCTTGGCGGTGCGGCTTGCCCATACGACACCGCTTCCCGCTTCGACCACTGTCATGCTGAGCGTGCTGTAAGCACAGGCGAGTACCGGCAACGAAAGCCTTCGAAGCGCTTGGTCGGAACCGCCCGTCAGACCCGCCCCCACCCGCACACTCATGCGCTTGGATGCCGAGAGCCACCTTCCCTACGG
>NZ_BPQL01000220.1 GCF_022179225.1 Methylobacterium goesingense | reverse complement strand
GATGGCGGTGAGGCTGCGCCCGGTCGTCGTCGTTGCACCCATGGGTCGATCCGCTCCTGTCGTTCGGCTTGGCGCTACCCCGCGCGCGCGGACCCAGCAAGCGGCAGTGTGCTTAGCGGTTGGAAATAATTAGGAAAATATGCTTATAGTAAAAAATATCAAGTATTATTAAAATATAATACATAGTAAAATAGTAAATAAAATATATATTGCTTACTAATAAGCATATTATTAAACATCTACATTAAGAACTTTTATTGAATTAATTGAGGAAAAATTATTATTATAAAAATATACTACGGATGTTTATTTCACTAGATGTTTGGTCCCGGCATTTGGTGGAGCGGGTTTGACCTGAAGCGACTAGGCTCGGCGGACCATGCTTTGCAGATGGCTTCGTAGGGCGTGAGACCCCGCAGCGTCTTTAGGCGGCGGCCAAAGTTGTAGGCGCTGACGAAGTCGGCCAGATGGGCGCGGAGCTTGTCGTGGCTGTCATAGTGATAGCGTTTGACCGTCGCATCCTTGATTGTGCGGTTCATTCGCTCGACCTGCCCATTCGTCCAAGGGCGCCGCGGCTTGGTCAGGCGATGGTCGATATCATTTCGGGCGCAGGCGGACTCGAAGCTGTGGGCCCGAAATGTCTCGCCGGCTGCAATCGCTTCCTTAATGATGGAGGCGGCTGAAGCGACGTTGCCGGGTGTCGTAAAGTGGGTGCCATAGCACATCGGGAAGATGGCTCGACGGCTCTGGAGCGGCGCGCGAAGCTATGCGGAGCGCAGCGCGCAGCCCTGGGCGGTCATGGCAGATCGGCAGGTCTCTAGAGTGACGGTGTTCGAAGCCTCATTCCGGAGACGGATCAACCATGACCAGACCACAGCTTACGCCGCCGGCCGGCGTTCTCGTAGCCATCGACGTGGCCAAGGCCCGCAACGAGGTCCTCATCGCGGTGCCCGGCTCCGGCCGACGACGCCGGTTGAGCGTTCTCAACACCCGTGCCGAGCAAGACCGCCTGATCGCGCTCCTGGCCGATCTCGGTCAGCCGGTGACCTGCGGGTTCGAGGCGACCGGCAACTATCACCGCCCGATTGCCTGGCGCCTGCTCCAGGCGGGCTTTGCCGTGCGCCTGATCTCGTCCGTGGGGCTTGCCCGCAGCCGTCCTTCCTCGCTACGTAGGACGTTGTCCGAGCGGATATGACCGGGCACCCCGCGCAAACTGAACAGGTCCGAGAGCACGTCGATCACGTCCAGCGCCTTCAGCTTACGGGCGACCCGGATCGCCAGGCACTCGCGGGTGAACTCGTCGATGACGTTCAGCATCCGGTACTTGCGTCCGTTGTGCGTGCGGTGCTCAACGAAGTCGTAGGACCAGACGTGGTCAGGCCGCTCGGGCCGTAGTCGCAGGCAGGAGCCGTCGTTGAGCCAGAGGCGTGCCCGTTTCGGCTGACGAGCGGGAACTTTGAGACCCTCGCGCCGCCAGATTCGTTCGACGCGCTTCACGTTCACCGTCCAGCCGTCAGGCCGGAGCAAGGCCGTGATCCGACGGTAGCCGTAGCGCCCGTACTGGACGGCCAATGCGATGATCGCGGCCGTCAGAGCAGCTTCGTCCTCGACCACCACGGCGGCCTTACGTTGGGTCGAACGATGCTGGCCCAGGACACGGCAGGCGAAGCGTTCCGATACGCCATGCTCGGCAACGACGTAGTCGACACACGCCCGGCGGCGAGTCGGGCTCAGAAGTTTCCCGAAGCTGCCTCCTTCAAGAGGAAGGACCACTTTTCAGGGGGCAGGCCATATAAGTATCCCGTCTTAAAATCGCTTTCTGCCAAAATCGCATTTATATGGATCCTACGCCGGATCGTCTATCTCGCACCTTTACAGTAGATGCCATTGCCGCTAAATCGCCAACGAATGGCTCTAATAAGATTTTGCGAGCAGACAGCACTGGATAAATAGGAAGGTATTTGTCACTACTTATCAAGTATAAATGATCATATTAAATTAAGTACCTGAGGTAAACAATGTCAAATGACGCTCACGACCGTAATGAAAATAATTTCAATTATGATAATTTGGAAGGAAAAGTAACAGTTTTTGGAAAACTGTTTGATAGAGATTTTTACCTCTTATCAAACCCGGATATACTCGTAGCTGGAATTGATCCACTCAAACATTTTGTCGAGTATGGCTGGAGAGAGGGTCGGACATTTGATCCTATGTTCGACATAAATCAATATTTGGTTTCGGACATTTTCAAGCAAGATGGCAGCTTTGGTAGATTTTGCGAATTTTTTATTGAAAACAAATCAAGGCTTTCAAAAGCTACCGATATTATTGACGGATCACAAGATTATACAGAAATAAATAACGATTCAAAACCTTCTTTATCTTTTTCAGAACATGAATATAAAGTTATAGAGCCGCATTTTGATAGTAAATTCTATCTAAGAGTAAATCAGGACGTGTCATCATTGGGATTGAACCCACTAGCACATTTTCTGGAATATGGATGGCGTGAAAAAAGAAATCCAACGCAAGCTTTCAGCGTCGAATCATACTTAGAAGCAAACACAGATGTATTAGACGCAGGCATAAATCCTTTTTATCATTATATAGTAGCAGGAAAAGACGAGGGTCGTCTGCTTCGCAGGCCGTATTCAGAAGAACGTAAGGTAATAGAAAACTCTGAATCTATGATGGTTAGAGCAGAAAAATATAAACAACACACTATATCCAGTGAAGAAATAAACGATTCTATTCTTATTTACATATTTAGTCAAATTATAAAAAGTAAATCAATACAAAAGGCTGTTGTTTCAATAAGCCATGATTCGTATGTTACGAATTTTGGAGGCATACAAAATTGTATTAGAGACGAACAGAGTCTATTGAATCTGAATAATATTTGCTACATTCATATTTCTCCCTCTAGTCCAAGCTTAGCATATAATCAAAGCCCTAAATCGGAATATAATCTAAATTTAAACCTAGACGGTCAATATATTGGAAATATATCGGTAAGTAATTTTCTGAAATCAATAGAAATCTTGAAGAAAAATGAATTCAAGCTTTATTTAGTTATTCATTCTATACTTGGGCATAATACAAACTCACTATCAAAAATATACCGAATGGTGGCCCCTTTAAAGACCTCATTTTGGGTTCATGATTGTTCTACTCTATGTTCGAATTACGCTCTGCTTCGTAACGATATCGAATTTTGTTGGGCGCCAGATATAGATTCAGCGTCATGCAGCATATGCGTATATGGGGCTGAAAGGCTAAGTCATATTGACTCTGTAAAGTCGCTTTTCAGAGAAATACAACCATTGATACTATTTCCCTCGGAGGCAATTAAAGAATTATGGTGCGCAAAGAGCTCCTATACGTTTAGTGAGATGCTTGTACGGCCGCATGGTGAAATGATCTTTAGCAAAGAATTAGTTCCTGCAGTTCGAAAATCCAAGCTGAATGTTGCGTTTGTAGGTATGGCTTCATCTCACAAAGGGTGGCATGTCTTTTCCGAGCTAGCAACAGTATTTGATAAAGACGAGCGATACGAATTCTACCACTTTGGAACCAATAAGAGTTGGCATAGCAATATAGAATTCGTAGAAACTTCAGTAGGATTAGAAAATAGAAATCTAATGGTTGAAAGACTGATTAAAAACGACATCGATATAGTCGTACAATGGTCTCTTTGCTTTGAGACATTCTCGTTTTCTACGTGCGAATCTATTTTGTCTGGAGCATTTGTTGTTGCGCGAGAAGATAGTGGAAACTCTGCTTATCTTATAAATGCGTATTCGAGCGGCATTTTACTGACAGATAAACAAGACTTATTTAAATATTTCCAAGACAACGCACCTTTTGAAGATATTTATAATTATCAGAGGAGCACAAGAAAGAGAGGAACTTTAAATCTTGATAACTCTTCATTAGTCGAAATTTATGCTTAGGAAAGAAACATGACTAAAATCCATTGTTTTACAAGCATTAGCTTCTCCTACCTATCAAAAGCCCGCGTATTAGCTTCGACTCTAAAAAAGTTTCATCCTGATTGGACTTTATGGGTCTGCATTTCTGATCGATTGCCAGAGGGTGTTGAATTTCGCATCGAGGACGAGTTATTTGATCGAGTTTTGTGGATTGATGAACTATTAGAAGAAAACCAAGAAGGTTGGATATTTAAGCATAATGTGATTGAACTTTGTACTGCAGTAAAGGGTGCTGCGTTAGAGTTCATTTTTAAAAATGGGGCCGATCAAGTTTTTTACATTGACCCTGATATTGCTTTATTTAATAATTTAGATCCAGTTGTCGATTTGCTAAAATCAAATTCTATTATTTTGACCCCACATTTGGTCTCTCCGGAGAAATTGCCGAGCGAAATATGGGAAAATGAAAGGAGCGCTTTGTTGCACGGAGTTTATAACCTTGGGTTTGTAGCCGTTAAAAATTCGACTGAAGGTAGAAAATTTGCGACTTGGTGGGACGAAAGGCTCAAGCTTTATTGCTATGAAGCTGCGTCGGAAGGTATCTATACTGATCAAAGATGGTGCGATCTAATACCGGCATTTTTTGATGAAGTATTCGTTCTTAGGGATCCAGGATACAATGTGGCCAGCTGGAACATACGGAACAGGCCTATTTATTGTAACAAGCTAGGACAAATATTAGTTGATAATTACTCTTTAAGATTTTATCATTTTACTAAAATTAGTCACGTCGGAGAGTTAATGATTGAGAAAAATGCTGGCCGTAGCTATACTGTATTTGAGCTACTTAAATGGTATAGAGGCCAAGTCGAGAAAAACGAAGACACTATTTTAGGAAAATTGCAATGGGCATTTGGCTTTTATACAAATGGCGAAGAAATAGAATATAAAGATAGAAAATTATATAGAGATCGAAAAGACCTTCAAAAAACATTTACCAACCCGTTTGATCATAATACTCTTCAGAACTGGTTAAAGAATTCGACCTAGACCAAACAAAAGACAATTATCTTATACCAAGCCTCGTTGAGCAGGACTCACGCTGAGTATCGGTACCGCGCGAGCTATGATTCAATCCTCGGGTTTGAAGCCTGAGGAGGATGCGATGGCTGCTCCGGTACCGCTGCGGTCGGACTTTGATGCGCAAGCCTTGCGCGCCCTGGCCCAGGGATCGCGTGATCCGGCCCAGACCCGCCGCCTGTTGGCGCTGTCGGTGATCGCGGCGGGGGGCTCGCGCTCGGAGGCCGCCGAGATCGGCGGGGTCGGGTTGCAGACGGTGCGTGACTGGGTGGTGGCCTTCAACACGGACGGTCCGGATGGGCTGATCGACGGCAAAGCGCCCGGTGCCCGTCCGTGCCTGAACGCCGAGCAACGCGATCTCCTGAAGGCCCTGATCGAACAGGGGCCGACGCCCGCCGCTCACGGCGTGGTGCGCTGGCGGTTGTGCGATCTGGCGCAAATCCTGGCCGAGGATCACGGCGTATCGGTCTCCGAGCAGACCTTGAGCCGGGTCTTGCGGGCGATGGGTTACCGCAAACTCTCGGCTCGCCCGCGCCATCACGCCCAGGACCCAGACGCCGCGGCAGCTTTTAAAAAGATTCCCCCGACCGTCTGGCGCAGATCGCGCAGGCTGTCGGCGGCAAGCCTGTAGAGGTCTGGTTCTGTGACGAGGCCCGCGTCGGCCAGAAGAACACCCTGACCCGGCGTTGGGCAGCACGCGGGACACGCCCCTCGGCCCCCAAGGATCAGCGCACGCAGTCAGCCTACATCTTTGGGGCGATGTGCCCGGCCAGAGGCGTGGGCGCGGGCTTGGTCATGCCCCGTTGCACCACGTCGGCCATGGCCCATCACCTCGAAGAGATCTCAGCAACCGGCGCGCCCGGCGCCCACGCCGTGCTCCTGCTCGATCAGGCCAGCTGGCACACCACCAGGAAGCTGCGCGTGCCAGACAACATCACCCTGCTGCCTCTTCCGGCTCGCTCGCCCGACT
>NZ_BPQL01000219.1 GCF_022179225.1 Methylobacterium goesingense | reverse complement strand
GGTGCTGACGTCGGACACGGGCTTGGTCATCGCGGCCGAGCCCATGTCGGCGCCCAGCAGCAGGTCCTGCTCGGCATGGGCCGGGGCGGTCAGGAAGACGGAGGTGAACAGGAGGGGGATAAGGCGGCGCATGATGGTGTCTCCCGAATGATATCGCCCGACCATGGGAGGCTCGTGCCCCCTCCGGATGTCGCCCGAGCAAGATTTTTGTTCTCTTGGGACGGTGGTACGGAGGTAGGCCGCAATCGTCTGTGACCCAGGTCACCGATGCCTGAGGATCCTGGAAGACGACGAATCGCAGGGGTCACGGTGGCGCCCAACGACCGCTGGGCCCGGGAGGACGACCATGCAGAGCACCCATCAGGTCGAGCGCTGGATCGAGCGCTTCCCGCTGATCCGGAACTTCAATGCGGGACATCTCCAGATCGCGCGCGGCACGGTGCATTTCCCCGTGCTTGAGGCCGGCGCGATTGCCTACGAACTCCAAGACACCTGCGCGAACTACCTGATGTGCATCGACGGCCGCACCCGGGTGTTCCGGATGTCCGAGGGCGGACGGGAGATGCTGATCTACAAGGTCGGCGCAGGCGGCACCTGCGTCCTCACCACCCAGTGCCTGCTGTCGGGCGGGGGCTTTCCGGCGCAGAGCGTCGCCGAGGCCCGGACCGAGTTGGCCGCCCTGCCGTCCGACACCTTCCGCCAGTTGATGCGGGAGAGCGACGCGTTCCGGAGCTTCGTCCTCGACGACTACACCAAGCTTCTGTCAGGGATGTTCGACCTGGTCGAGGAGATCGCGTTCGCCCCCTTGGAGCAGCGCCTCGCCCGGCGACTGCTGGTCGAGGCCGATGTCGCGGGGATCGTCTGGAAGACCCATCAGCAACTCGCATCGGACGTCGGGAGCGTGCGCGAAGTCGTCAGCCGCCTCCTGGGCCAGTGGGCGGACGAGGGCCTCGTCGAGGTCCGGCGCGGCCAGGTGCAGGTCATCGACCGGGAGAGCCTGGCGGCCGGAAGATTGAATACATCCTGACCGGCCAAGCGATTTCGGACGCCGCCCGATAGGGATACCGCCCTGCGCGTCGAACCCCGGAAGTTCGAGTTCACGATCGACGAACCGGGCAAGGCTCCCATCTGCTCGGTGATCTTCGCGCTCCATGCGTCCAGTGGCTACGAGCACCTGTGTACGGTCATCGTCCAGGATCACGGGCACGACGATGTGACCGCCATCTGCGAGCGTGCGCGGGCTGAACGTCCTCGGATCGCGGTGCTGATTTTCGCCGCGCAGCAGGGCCCACCGGAAGAGACCGCGTCAGCAGTCGTAGACAAGCGCGGCAGAGCACGTCGTCCCCCTTTGGGAAGCGTGACGAACTCCGCTGCGGAATCGGCCATGGCCTACCCTTTCTGATCCGGAACCGTCACGCCAGCCCCCCGCCGGGTTAGGAAACCGGGGACGGTCTGCGAGCGTGGAGGCGTCCGGTCGGGAACCGACCGGAACTTCGGCGTCAGCGGCGGCAGCGACCACCCGGACCGCGGTACAGACCGGGCGGGCAACCGCGCGGCGCGCCGGTGATGGCCCGCCTGATGGCACCCCGGGGCCCACGGTTCAGGCGACAGCCCCCGAACGGGCCGCGATGGGCGCCGAACCCGCACCCGCCGCGGACCTGGACGATAGGGGCGTCGACGCCGATCCCGCCGGCCGGCATGGGCAGGGCCTGGGCCCCGCCCGCCATGAGCAGGGTCGCGAAGCCGCCGACGATGAGACCTGTGAGCTTCATCCTGATTCCTTCGTTGTGGCGGGCGCGGCACATCGGCCGGGCCCTGGGAAAAGACCGATTTCCGAACCCCGAGTCCGGGCATTCGGTTCACTTGGCGCGGCAGGGCCGCTCCGCGCGGACGACGCGACCATCGTGGTTGGCGTCGAGGCGCGCGAAGCGCTTGGTGGACGTTGCGTCGATCTCCTCGGCGGTGAGGAAGCCGTCGCCGTCAGCGTCGATGGCCCGGAACCGCCCTGCCGGGTCGGAGGGTCCCTTGCCGGGATGGGCATCCCACCAGGCCGCCCATTCCGCCCGGCTGACGCGCCCGTCATGGTCGGCATCGGCTCGCAGGATCCGGTTGCGGTTCCGCGCGAGGAACGTCGCGAGGTCGACGCCGGCGCCCCCCGCACCCTTTGTCGGATCGGAGCCCTGGGGCGTCTGGGCGGAGGCGGATGTCCCCGCCAGGACCACGGCCATTGCAAAGCAGGCGATACCCTTCGTCATGACTTCACTTCTCGCGTTATCGGAGCGGCTCGGCGGTATGCCGGGCCGCACGTCCCCAAGCCGCGACGAGATCACCAATGGCGATGCCAGCCGCGGTGCCATCCCCCGTGCCAGCCGACGCGTCCGTAGCCCCCGCCCCAGCGGTGCCAGCGCGGTCCGCCCCAGCCGAACCGGCGCGGACCATAGAACGCGGGTCGAT
Organism: Methylobacterium goesingense; assembly: GCF_022179225.1. GTDB lineage: Bacteria > Pseudomonadota > Alphaproteobacteria > Rhizobiales > Beijerinckiaceae > Methylobacterium > Methylobacterium goesingense. The sequence continues at coordinate 6,573 of NZ_BPQL01000219.1, read as the reverse complement.
AGCCGTAGGGCCGGTAGAACACTCTTGGTCCGAGGTTGGGCCGGCAGTAGCCGTAGAACCCGCGGTGGAACCCGAGCCCGCAGCCGTCCCGTGCTTCGGCCGTGCCGGCGGTGGCCAGCGGCGCCGCCAGACCGGCCGCCAGCAGGGCCGCGGGCAGGAGCCGCCTCAACAGGGTCGGCGCGCGTACCGCTTCCTTCGTCATCGTCTCGTCTCCCGATGCGTGGTTGCAACTGGCGCCATACTGCCGCCGGCCTGTCGCAGGGATTTGCCGGGAAACCCCGTTTTCGTCGCGAACCGTCCCGGGTTCGAGGGGCCCGATACATTTCGCGACAGACTCCCTCGGGAGACGGACGCCGCCGCGCGTTAAGGTCCGGGACGAAAGGCATGGGACATGGACGACGCACATATCCTTGTGGTGGACGACCATCGCGACATCCGCGATCCGCTCGCGGCGTATCTGAAGCGCCACGCGTTCCGGGTTACCGTCGCGGCCGACGCTGCGGCCGCTCGCGTCGTCCTGGCGGGAAGCGTCGTCGACCTCGTGCTCCTCGACGTGATGATGCCGGGAGAGGACGGGCTCTCGCTCTGCCGCCATGTTCGGGAGGCGTACGACACGCCCGTGATCCTCCTCACCGCCCTGGCGGAGGGGACGGACCGCATCGTCGGCCTTGAGATCGGGGCCGATGACTACGTCACGAAACCCTTCGAGCCGCGCGAGCTCCTCGCCCGCATCAAGAACCTCATCCGGCGCACGCGCGCGCTTCCCCGCACCCGTGACGGGGCCGACGGGCGCAGGTTGGCGTTCGACCGCTGGACGCTCGACACCGACCGGCGCGAGCTCGTCGACGACGCCGGCACCCCGGTGGCGCTGAGCACGGCTGAGTTCCGGCTGCTGTCCGCGCTGGCCCGGTACCCCAGGGTGGTGCTGTCCCGCGACCAGCTCCTCGACCTGACCAGCGGCCGGACCACCGACGCGTTCGACCGCAGCATCGACAATCAGGTCAGCCGCCTCCGGCGTAAGTTGGAGCGCGATCCGGCCAACCCGGGGCTCCTCAAGACCGTCTGGGGCGGCGGCTACGTCCTGGCGGCAGAAGTGAGGACTGTCCGTTGAGGCTGGTGCCGCATTCGCTCGGCGGCCGGCTGGGGCTCCTGCTTGTGCTCGCGGTCGTGGGCGCCCAGGCGATGGCCTTCGCGATGTTCGCGCACGAATCCTCGCGGGTCGGTCGCGCGGCGGCCCGGACGCAGGTGGTCGACCGCATCGCCACGCTGGTGCGCCTGCTCGACACCGTCCCGCCCGAGACCGTCCCGGGCGTGGTCGCGGCCTACGGCTCCCCGCGCCACCGCTTCACCATCGACGCCGGCAGCCTCGTACCCGAGGGCGCGATGGGGGTCGACGAGGCGCGGCTCGCGCGGCGGATCGACCGTCGCATGAAGGACGATGCGAGCCAGGCGCGGATCATCCTGATGGCGCGTGACGTCGCGGAGGATGCGCCCCCCGGCCGTCTCTCGGACAGAACCCAGGCCCTACGGGTCTCCGTCAGGCTCGACGATGGGCGCTGGCTCAACGCCGAGGCCCCGCTCGCGTCCCGGACGCCACCGTGGATGCGCATCGCGCTCATCCAGGTCCTGGCGAGCGTGGTCGCGGTACTCGCGGTCGTCGTCGTCGCGAGGCGCGGGATCGTCCGGCCCGTGGCAGACCTCGCCAGGGCCGCGGAGATGGCTGGTCGGGGCGCCGCGTTCGAGCCGCTCCGGGAGCGCGGCCCGCGCGAGTTGCGGACCATGACGGCGGCGTTCAACCTGATGCAGGAGCGCTTGAGGGCCTTCGTCGCCGACCGCACGCGGATGCTGGCCGCCATCAGCCATGATCTGCGTACCCCCATCGCCTCGCTCTGGCTCCGGGCCGAGATGGTCGAGGACGACGAATTGCGAAACGCGATGGTGCGTACGATCTCGGACATGAGGCGGATGGTCGACGCGACCCTCGCGTTCACCCGGGACGATGCGTCCGCCCAGGACAGCGGCCCGTTGGACCTCGCCGAGATGGTCCGGGCACTCGTGAATGATCATCTGGTTCTGGGACGGGATGTCTCCGTCGCCTCGCCGGCCGACCTTCCGTTTCACGGTCGGCGGGTGGCGCTGCGACGGGCCCTCGACAACCTCGTCGAGAACGCCGTCCGGTACGGCGATAGGGCACGGATCACGCTGGAACGGGCCAACGAACAGATCCGCATCCTCGTCGACGATGACGGGCCGGGCATTCCGCCCGACAGGATCGAGGAGATGTTCGCGCCCTTCGCGCGGCTGGATGGTTCGCGCAACGCGGACACGGGCGGGACCGGTCTCGGCCTCGCCATCGCGCGATCGGCGGCCCGCGCTCATGGTGGTGACGTGGCGCTCGCGAACCGGCCCGGAGGTGGTCTGCGGGCCGAGGTGACCCTACCGGCCTGACGGCACAGTACCTTTGAGGCTGTCCGGGAAAGGGAAAAACGCACCATCGGGGCGAGCCGGCTTGGCCAGCTCGCCTTCGCCTGTGGTCCCGAGCCGGACGACCGACATCAAACTCAAATTTGGTATCCAGTTTCAAGAACGTTCAGATTTGAGCGACGCAAAGGAGATTCGAAATCTGGAGGCGCTAGACCGATGGACGAGAGCTTTTCCGCAACTGGCTCGGATGTCGCCGAAGACGTGGTCGATATCGTGACGCATGTCCGTAAGCATCTTGGGATCGTGTTGCAGTCCGACTTCGCACTGCCGGCGGGATTGGAACTTCCGCAATGGCTCGCATACCTCGTCGAACGATTCGATAATGGGGACGAGACACCAGAAACTCGTCCGGACCACGTGTTCAGGGATGCCTCGATTGCCGCGTTGTGGCCCTTGAGGGGCTTCGCGTTCTCCCTCGTCGGCGAGACCTCCCGAGCCGACGACCTCGTTCAGGAGGCGCTGGCGAAGGCGTGGGCCAACCGCCGTTGCTTCACGCCCGGCACAAACATGAACGCTTGGCTGTTCACGATCCTTCGCAACCAGTTCTACACCGACAGGCGCAAGGCGAGGCGCGAGGTCGAGGATGCCGACGGCACGCATGCCGCGACGCTCAAGGCGCTGCCTCAGCAGGAAGGGTTCGTGAACCTGAAGGGACTCCGGGATCGGCTCGCCCGTATCCCCGAGGCCCAGCGGACCGCCCTCATGATGGTGAGCGCTGGAGGCTACACCCAGAGGAGGCCGCCGAGGTGCTCGAGTGCAAGGTCGGCACGGCGAGGAGCCGCGTCAGTCGCGCCCGCGCCGACATGTCCGATGTCCTTGGACTGGACGATGTAACCGCCACCGACGCCCTCGCCTGATCCGATATCGGGGCGATCGCTCGCGGATGGAGCGATGCCACGGCGCGGACGGCGAATTGGCGATGGAACGCGGCATCCGTGCGTGCGTCCCGAATGTCCGGGGCGTGGGCGGTCGCCATGACACCGCTGCCCTCCGGACTCAGGCTGAACGACCAGCGGGAACCTGTCGGCCAGCATCTCGCAAAGCGCGTCGCGATCACGAACACCCTGCCATCGTTCGAGCTCCATGATGCTCGCACGATAGATTAAGGGCCGCTCGACTCTAAGTGGCTTAGTTGGAGCAGGCTCAACAAGCGGCAGGCGCCCTGTCATGGGCGCCTGCACGGCATTGTTTGCCTTTCAGCGCTGGTCGCCGCAATGGCGTCAGTTCGCCCGAGCGACCTCGACGAGGTTGTCGGAGAACGACGGTGCGTGGCCCATGTCGGTGAAGGCGTGCGACGAGATGCTGTTCACCGTGCCCTCGTTGAGCTGGCGCCAGTAGCCCAAGGTCGCGACCACGATGCCGGCCTTCACGTCGTCGGTGATGCGAGCCACGCCCTTGAAAGCGCCGCGGTCGTTGGCGACCTGAACCTTGTCACCGTCCCGGATGCCGCGGGCGTCGGCGTCGTGCTGGTTGATCATCACGAATTGCTCGCCCTGGCCCTTCTGCTTGTCCTCCATGTTCGCGTAGCAGGAGTTCAGGAAGTAGTGGCTCTTCGGTGAGACGATGTTGAGCGGGAAGCGCTTGGCGAGTTCCGGGTCGTTGGTGTGGGACTCGCGTGGGCCGAGGTAGTCGGGCAGCGGGTCGAGCGCCTCGCCGGGCTGGAAGCCCTCGTACATCTGCCGGAACGGTGGCGCGACGAAGTTCGTGGCGCCCTCGACCATGAACATGCACTTGCCGGTCGGGGTCGGGAAGTTGCCCTCGCGGTGGGGCGCGCGGTCGTCCGGCGTGCCGACCTTTAGCCGGGCGAAGCCGTGTTCGCGCATGTAGGCGAGGTCGATGCCCTCGCAGGCCGGCGACGACCAATCGACGTAGTGCTCCAGGCACTCGCTGTCGGTCCACTTGAAGTTCTCTTCCTCGAAGCCGAGCCGGGCCGCGAGCCGGCGGAAGATCTCGTTGTTCGGGATCGCCTCGCCGGGCGCGTCGGCGCATTTGGTGTTGTAGGTCAGGTAGAGGTGCCCCCAGGACAGGATCATGTCCTCCATCTCCGCCCCCATCGTCGCCGGGAGTAGGATGTCGGCGTAGGAGGCGGTATCGGAGATGAAGTGCTCGGCCGAGACCATGAACAGGTCCTCGCGCATCAGCCCTTCGACGATCTTGTCGGTCTCGGGCGCTTGCGTGACCGGGTTCGAGTTCCAGCACATCATCGACATGATCGGCGGGTCGAGCTTCATCTCGCCGGTGAGCGCGCGCCCGATCTGAAGGTTCGAGACGACGCGGGTACCCTCCGGGATCAGGTCGGGCCGGCACATCACGTCGAACTTGTAGGGGTGCTCCCAGACGCCGAACTGCGTGACGCCGCCGCCGACATGGCGCCAGGCGCCCGTCAGCGCCGGGATGGACGACACCGCCCGAATGGTCTGGCCGCCACCATAATGGCGCTCCAGCGCCACGCCCATGCGAATGCCGACTGGCTGCTCGGTCGCCATCTCGCGGGCAAGCTTGCGGATGTCCTCGGCAGGGACACCGGTGATCTCGGCGGCCCATTCGGGGGTGCGGGTGCTGGCCCGCTCCTTCAGTTCCTCGAAGCCAACCGTGTAGTTGTCGACGTAGTCCTGGTCGACGAGGCCCTGTTCGATGATCGAGTTGATCAGTGCCATGGCGAGGGCACCGTCGGTGCCGGGCTTCGGCGCGATGTGCCAGTCGGCCGCCTTGGCGGTGCGCGAGGCGTAGGTGTCGATGACGACGACCTTGGCACCCTTTTTCTGAGCATCCTTGACGATGGCCCAGTGGTGCAGGTTCGTGCTGACGCTGTTGCAGGCCCAGATGACGATGTACTTCGAGTGGATGTAACTGTCCGGGTCGAGGCCCGCGGTCGGACCGACCGTGAGGAGCCAGGCCGTGCAGGATCCTTCCCCGCAGAAGGTGCGCTCGGTGACGGTGGCGCCCATGCGATTGAAGAAAGCATCGCCGCCGTTCAGCCCATGCACCAGACCCTGGTTTCCAAGGTAGCTGTAGGGCGCGATGGCCTGCGGACCGTACTGGTCGATGATCGCCTTCCAGCGCGTGACGATGGTGTCCAGCGCCTCGTCCCAGGTGATGCGCTCGAACTGCTTCGAGCCCTTCGGCCCGACCCGCTTCATCGGGTAGAGCAGCCGGTCAGGATGGTAGTGGCGCTTCTCGTAATCCTTCAGCTTCACGCAGAGGCCGCCCCGGGTCATCGGGTGATCCGGGTTGCCGCGCACGCTGAGCAGCTCCCCGTCCTTGACCTCGAACAGCATCGAACAGGTGTCCGGGCAATCGTGCGGGCAGCCGCCGAAGAAGGTCTCGGTGATGCTTTCGGCCTGGGCGACAAGCAGGGAGTCGGGCTTGACGATCTCGTTCATGTTTCCTCCACGGCCGAGCGTCTCGCTTTATTGTTCTGGCGAGCCGGCCCGCTGGGCAGGAAGGATGCACTTAAGTGCGAACAATTCCAAGTTTCGGTCTCGCATAGGCGCAAAGCGGGCGTGGGTGCTTGGAGCCAACCTCTTGGCAGCGCCGTCACTGACGACGGCGAACGCTCCGTGGATGGCACCACTCAATGGGGGGGCGAACCGATGTCCGCTTTGTGGTGGCCGGGCATCGTCCCGAGGGGGCGAGGTTGGGTCGGGACCCGACCGTCCACGCTACGACCGGGTTGGACAGCAAGTAGACTTACTACTTTTGACAGCGCAAAACCGTCGGCCGGACATCCCTTCCAGCTGAACGATGGTCTGTGCTCGAAGACCCTTGATCGGCACGACGGCGCGTCGAATGAGACCTTGGTCGCGGCGGCTCGATCCGACGTGTGCGACAGACTTCGACGAGGCCTATACCCCTTTACCGCATCAGACTGTCACGAAGTTGCATTCTGACCGAGTTCGGCTCCCCCAAGGTGCGATCGATCGTGATGGAGGAGCTTGCCTCAGCGATGCCGGGTGAGGTGCGGGTTCGGCAAACGGCCATCGGCTTCAACTTCATCGACATCTACCAACGCAAGGGCATCTATCCGCTTCCCCTGCCGACGGGCCTGGGCTTCGAGGCGGCCGGGGTCGTCGAAGCGGTCGGTTCGGG
>NZ_BPQL01000218.1 GCF_022179225.1 Methylobacterium goesingense | reverse complement strand
CGATGTCGAGAAGGTATCCGGCGTCGAGGATGTTCATGCAGCCGTTGGTGCCGAACGCGATGGTGCGCGGCCGCTCGCCCTCGGCCACGCTGTTGTCCAGGAACTCGAAATGCACCGCCTTGTCGGCGCGTAGCGCCCAGGTGAAGAACAGGCGCGGCATGCCCGTATAGGCCTCGACGTTGTGGGCCAGGAGGTCCTCCACCGCCTTGTAGCGGCCGAATTGCTGGCCCCGCTTCCAGGCCCGCTCCACGGTGGCGTCCGGCGGCGTCACCATGAACTGCATGTAGACCTGCTGGCCGAAGCGGGTGAGGAGCTGGCTCCCTGTCTCGGTGCCGGGATTGACCGCGAAGCTGTCGAAGCGGAAGCGGTCGATGAGAAGGTGGGAGATGCGCCCCGCATCGGCCTTGCGGGCCATGTAGCCGTCGAGCTTGCGGTCGACGATCTCGACCTCGTGCCCGGTGAGCGGCCCGGCATAGCGCCACGCCGCGCCGAGACTGTCGTAATCGAGCAGAAACTTGCGCCAGACATCCGGCGTGATCAGGGCGAAGTCCGACCAGCGCAGGCCGAGGGCCTCGGTCAGCGCGCGCTGGTGGGGCCGGATCGTGCTCTTGCCGGAGGCGGAGGAGCCCTTCACGTTCATGATGACCGGCGCGGCCTGGGGGTCGAGGCGGACGAACCCCTCGCGCGCCACCACCGTCTCCAGCCACGGCTCGATGCGCTCGCCGAGGGAAAGGCTGCCGTGGCCGTTCGACACCAGGGTTACGGCGAGTGTCCTCAGGAGCGCCGGATCGCGGATGAGGAAGCCGCGCCGCCCGATGACGGAGGCCACGACACCGCGCAGGGCCGCGCAGGCCGCCATCGCCAGGGGATCGCCCGACGCGGCGGCGCGGTCCTGCCATTCCGCGAGATGCGCCTCGGCCCGCGCCTCGGGATCGGCCGGGGGCCGGGGGCTGGCCGGCTTGCGGGAACCGAACAGGGCGGCCCAGCCGGCGCGGCGCGGTGGCGACGCGGCCGGCGCGCGCCCCAGGCCCAGCATCGCGGCGATCTCGGCCTCCAACAGGGCGTCCGCCCGGGCGCGGATCTCGGCCAGATGCGCGTCGATCGCGTCGGCATGGGACGCGATCCCGCCGCGCAGGAGTGCCGACACGATGGCGCGGAAATTCACTCCGAGATCGCCGTAGGTCTCGCCCATCGGCACGGAGAAGTCCGCCATCACGCGGATCAGCACCTCGTGGACCACGAGCCGCCGGGCCCGGAACCGGACCAGAGACGTCAGCGGCAAGCCGCTGACGTCGCTCATCTCGAAGGCGTCGGCGAGGGTCGTCTCGACATGCTCGGGCCGGAACACCGTCGCGAGCGGCAGGACGGCGCGCGGCAGGCTCGACTCGATGCCGGGATTCCAGGGACCGTAGGGGTGATGCGACGGTACATCGGGCTGCGCCGCGATGGGTTCCGGAGCGCGCGCGCGGGCAGGCATCGCCATCGCTCCTCACGTCACCGCGCCGCGCGGGGCACGCGGCCTCGGCGATCAGGCGGCCTGTTCGTCGATCGCCTCGAGGCGAAGCTGGTACTGGTCGTCCCAGAGTTCGGCCGCCTTCTGATACCAGGCCGCATCGAAGAAGACCCTGGCGCAGAACTCGCTGGTCCAGATGCAGACCGCGATCAGGCGGCCGTCCACCACCTTGATGTGGCGGCTGATGAGACCGCCCGTGATCCCGGTCGACGGGCACATGTCGATGCTCGTCATCCCGTAGCTGTTCTCGCCGCTGAAGATCACGGGGCAGTCGAGGATCGCCAGATAACGCATCAGTCCCGTTCCTTACCTGTCCCGGACCCGCCGGCGGAGCGGCAGCGGCCGCAGGGACCATCGTGTGGAATGGCGCTAAATTGCGCCAAACAAAATTTGTATTCAAAAGCCTAGAGCGTCAAGATCGCTGCTCGAGCAAAAGTATTTGCAGAGCACAAATCCAGGATTGCACTGCAGGATGTCGACGCGCAGCTTTGCGGGACAGCGCGCACACCGCTCGCCGGCCCCGTACAATCACGCCGTGCAGGGGGTCAGGCCGCGGCGGCACGATCCGCCGAGGCGGCCACGCAATCCCAGATGCTCTGGACGGAGTGCAGGCAGAGACCGTCCATGATCGCGATGTGATTGGTCTTGTGGGTGCAGAAAGCCTCGAGACGGTCGGCGGGGGTGGTCCGCACGTCCACGGCGACGAAATCCTGTGTCGTCAGCATCCAGACGAGGTGGTCGAGCACGTCGAGACCGCGCTCGGCCATCGCCTTGAAGATCTCACGTTCCGTCAGGATTCCGATGAAGGCCCCCCGGTCATCGCTTGGTCCTTCCACCACGACGAGGGCGTCGACCTCTGGCTCCGACAGGATCCTGACGGCCTCGCGTACCGAACGATCCATGCGGATGTAGCGCGCACGGGGGGCGGTACTGCAAGCCTGGTGGCGAGCATTCATGGCGCGGCTCCTCCGAATCCGCGAGATCTTGCGAACCTGCGAAAACTTGTTGCGGTGATGCTGGTATACAGAATTTCAGATGTCAACGGAGCGACTGAATTATCCTGCCGCAATGGGAGACAAGCGAACGATTTTGTCCGGGGCGACCCGATGGCCCCAGCCCTTGACCTCCTTTTCGATGATAAATTTTGCAGCTTTGCATCCCGACTTGATGCTGCACCGCAGCATCGGCCGTCTCGCATTCGGGCTCCGCAAGGCCGCCGAGCGAGGTGGGGCAATCGTCCGTCAGTGTTCGCAAGGCGTTAGCGGAGGCAAAGCGGGCCTTGCCCCTATCCTTGAACGCTGGTGGGAGAATGCTAAATCAGCGCATTCTTCTACTTCGGCGATCCATCCCGGAGCTTCTACAACGCGCCATGGTCTTCGTTTGAACGGCATTCTGCTGCGGTGCGGGATCGAATTCCGGGATTAATACTCTTGACGATCGCCACTGCGCGAGTGAGGCTGGTATTCCACATACCAAGACGTTGACTTAAGGCGCCGACGCACGGCGCCAGCGCAAGCCGACGATACGCGCGGCGAGCACGGCCTTACCCGCGACAGACGGTCGAAGAACCGGTCGCGCTTCGTTCCAGCCAGAACCTACCGGAGGAAAGCATGTCCATGGCGGAAACCACAATCAAACCTGTGTCCGACGGCTATCGATGGGGACAGCTCGTCATCGGCGTCATTTGCATGGTCATGATCGCCAACCTGCAATACGGCTGGACGTTCTTCGTCCCCGACATCCAGAAGAAGTTCGGTTTCGACCGCGCCGCGATCCAGTGGGCCTTCACCTTGTTCGTGCTGTTCGAGACCTGGCTGGTTCCGGTCGAGGGCTGGTTCGTGGACAAGTACGGCCCGCGCGTGGTGGTGCTGTTCGGCGGCCTGCTCTGCGGCATCGGCTGGGTGGTCAACTCCTACGCCACCTCGCTGAACATGTTCTATCTCGGCCAGGTCATCGCCGGCATCGGCGCGGGCGCGGTCTACGGCACCTGCGTGGGCTCGGCCCTGAAGTGGTTCCCGGACAAGCGGGGTCTGGCCGCCGGCATCATCGCGGCCGGCTTCGGCGCCGGCTCGGCGCTGACCGTCGCGCCGATCCAGTGGATGATCGCCGACCACGGCTTCCAGGCCGCGTTCTTCAACTTCGGCATCGGCCAGGGCCTCGTGGTCTGCGCGCTCGCCTTCTTCTTCACCTCGCCGAAGAAGGGCCAGGTTCCGGAGGTCGTCGCCAACGCCAACATCATCCAGACCCGGCGCAACTACACCCCCGGTGAGGTCGCCCGCCAGCCGATCTTCTGGCTGATGTACTTCATGTTCGTCATCGTCGGCGCCGGCGGCCTGATGATCACCGCCAACCTCAAGCCCATCGCCTCCGACATCGGCGTCGACAAGGTTCCCGTCACGATCATGGGCATCACCATGGTGGCGATCACCTTCGCGGCCACGATCGACCGCGTCCTCAACGGCCTGACGCGGCCCTTCTTCGGCTGGGTCTCGGACAAGATCGGCCGCGAGAACACCATGTTCATCGCCTTCGCAATGGAAGGCTTCGGCATCTACATGCTCTACCTCTGGGGCCACGACCCGCTGTGGTTCGTGCTGCTCTCGGGCTTCGTGTTCTTTGCCTGGGGCGAGATCTACTCCCTCTTCCCCTCGACCTGCACGGACACCTTCGGCACCAAGTTCGCCGCCACCAATGCGGGCCTGCTCTACACCGCCAAGGGCACGGCAGCCCTCCTGGTGCCGGTGGCGAACTACCTCCAGCAGGCGACCAACAGCTGGGACGGCGTTTTCCTGGTGGCCGCCGGCGCCAACATCCTCGCCTCGCTGCTCGCCATCGCGGTGCTGAAGCCCTGGCGTAAGCGGGTGGTGGCCCAGGCGCTGGCCGTCTCCGACGAGGCGAAGCCGGCCCCCCGGGTGGTCACGGCCTGATCCCGACGCCGAGCGACCAGACAGGACCGAAGCGCGGGGGCCGGACGGAGACGTCCCGGCCCCCGCGCCCGTTTCAGCCCCGCGTTTTCCCTCTCAGGAGATACCCGATGCCACCGACCTGGCGCCCGATGCACACGGCCCCGCAGGCCGTCGCGCGGATCTGGCTGAACCACCTGACCCTGGGGCCGATCCTGGCCGAGGGCCTGCCCGGCCGCTGGTACGCCCCGAGCGCGACGCGCCAGGTCTGGCGCTGGTACCGGCCCACCGAACCCGACGCCCTGGAGCCGTTCGACGGCTGGCTGCCCTATGAGGCCCTGGCGGACGCGCAGACATCCGATGCGGACACGGTGGATGACGATCCCGCCCGATCGCTTCGCGCAGGCGGGATCCCCTGCCCGATTCGTCGCTCTGCGATCGAGGGCGCAGCAACCGTTTGATGCGTGACCTGGGCTTTCCTCATCCCCCACGCGGCGACCGCGCGAGGAACTCAGGTAACGGACCCTTCACAGATCCAGCGTGCTCCCGGTTCGCACCCGCCCCGCGCGCGTAGACTATGCCAGGGCCCGGGCCATTGGTTCACACGGGAGCAAGAGCTTGGCCGCGACCCCGCCTGTCCGCACCCTGCGCCCGTGCGAGGAGTTGGACTATCATGATACGCGGTCGATCGAACGCCCTGGTGCCGTGACCCCTCTCGCGGTCTGGAATTTCATCACCGCCAAGCCGCGGCCGATCCTGAGGCGGGCTTTTCGCGTCCGGGACGCGATCGCCGCACGCTTCGGGGTGAAGGCACTCGGGGGATTCTCTGGAAAGCAGCATGCTGGCGTCAGTGCGGGGGACCGGCTGGACTTTTTTAGGGTGGAACACAGCGACAGGGAGATGCTGGTCCTGACCGAACGGGACCGTCACCTCGACGTCATGCTCTGTATCGCGACGTCCGATCGCTGGCTCTCGATCACGACTTCGGTCGTCGTCCACAACACGTTCGGTCGCGCCTACATGGTGCCAGTCGGGCCAGTGCATCGCCTGATCGTGGCTGACGAACTGCGACGGTTGCGGCGAAAGTTCGAAGGGGAGGCAGCGCGTCCCTCGACCTCGTAATGTGTCCGAAGGAGACGGGAGGGCGCACGCGCAGGTCAGTCGGACCGCCCTGGCCGTGAGGCGAAGCGCCGATGACAACCATCCTTGGAAATTAAACCTCGACAGCCACCGAGGCGCCGATGGGCTCGCCGACTGGATGACCCGTGGATGCCGCCCCGGAGGGGACGTGGCGCTCGGCGGCGTCGGCCAAGAGTTCCGCCACGAGATCGGTCTGCGAGACGATGCCGACGAGGCGGTCGTCGGGACCGACCACCGGCAGGTGGTGCAGGCCGGCATCCGACATCCAGAGCACGAGGTCGGAAATCGGCGTATCCGGCCGCGCCGTCATCACGGGCGCCGTCATGATGTCCTCGACGCAGCCGTGCGGTGCGCGTCCCCGGGTGAGCGTCAGGCGGAGACGACGGCGCGGGCCGAGTCGGGGACCCGACAGGTCCCAGCGCGTCTTGTCGAGGAGGTCCGTCTGCGTGACGATGCCCAGCACCCGGGCGCCCTCGTCGGTCACCGGCAGGGCCTTGATGTGGTGCCGGCGCAGGGTGTCGAGGGCCTCGTGCAGAGGCGCCTCGGGGCCGATGGCGATAACGTCGCGGGACATGATCTCGCCGCAGGTCGCCTGCCCCGAGCGGCGGCGATAGGCGTGGATCTGCGCCTGGAGGATGATCGCCTCCAGGTCGGTTCGGCGCACGTCGAGGACCTGATCGTAGTCCTTGAGCACGGCGTCGAGGTCGGAGGCGATGATGCCGGCCCGCGCCGAGGGCAGCGGGTCCTTCGTGCCGTGGCCGGCGGGGGCCTTCGGGAGCACGTGCGGGTAGGCGCGGCCCGTGAGGTTGTTGAACAGGAGCGCCACGGCGAGCAGCAGGAGCGAGTTGGCCGCGACGGGCCAGAGGGCGAAGCCGTAGCCGAGATCGCGGATCGGCGCGCCGCCCAGCACCGCCGTCAGCGCCACGGCGCCGCTCGGCGGGTGTAGGCAGCGCAGAGCCATCATCAGCGCGATCGCGATGCTGATCGCCAGGGCGGCGGCGACGTAGGGGTTCTGCACGAGGAGGGCGGCGCTGACGCCCACCAAGGCCGCCACCGCATTGCCGCCGACGATGGACCAGGGCTGCGCCAGCGGGCTCGCCGGCACCGCGAACAGCAGCACCGCCGAGGCGCCCATCGGGGCGATCAGGATCGGCAAGGTCGAGCCCGAGCCCGAGCCCGAGCCGATTGCGGCCTGGCTGATCAGCCCGGTGGCCAGGATACCCACGAGGGCGCCGCCGGCCGCGCGCAAGCGCTCGCGCAGGCTTAGGGGAGCGGCTTCGGGGATCAGGCTGCGGAGGGACAATCGCATCGGCGGTACGACCTCACAGGGAAGACCGGGTTCCGCCATGCCGCACCGCGCAGGCCGCGGGCAAGCCCGGTCACGCGCCAAACGCGGACGGCGCGCCTCGCGGCGCGCCGTCCCGTCGACCCGCGGCCCCCACAGGGAGGGCCGCCATCCGTCCTCAGACGGCGCGGGCCTGGTGCAGGTGCTCGATCTGCTGCTGGGTGTAGCCGAGGTCGAGCAGGACCTCGTCGGTGTGCTCGCCGAGGAGCGGGGAGGCCTTCACCTCGACCGTCATGTCCGAGAACTTGATCGGGCTTCCCACGGTCAGGTACGAGCCGAGCTTCGGATGGGGCACCTCGACCACGGTGCCGCTGGCACGCAGGGACGGATCGTTGGCGATCTCCTTCATCGACAGCACCGGCGAGCACGGGATGTCGAACTTGCGCAGGATGTCGACGGCCTCGAACTTGGTCTTGTCGGCAAGCCAGGTCTCGATCGTGCCGAAGATGTCCATGATCTTGTCCTGGCGGGCACGCGCCGTGCTGTAGGCCGGGTCGTTCTCCCATTCCGGCTTGCCGATCGCCTTGCAGATCGGGGCCCAGGCATGGCCCTGGATGGTGAAGTAGATGTAGGCGTTCGGGTCGGTCTCCCAGCCCTTGCACTTCAGCACCCAGCCCGGCTGGCCGCCGCCGCCCGCGTTGCCGCCACGCGGCACCACGTCCGAGAACTCGCCGTGCGGGTACTGGGGGTACTCCTCGAGGTAGCCCAGCGCATCGAGACGCTGCTGGTCGCGCAGCTTGACGCGGCAGAGGTTGAGCACCGAATCCTGCATCGAGACGGCGACCTTCTGGCCCTTGCCGCTCTTGTTCTTCTGGTGCAGCGCCGTGAGGATGCCGATGGCCAGGTGCATGCCGGTGTTGGAATCGCCGAGTGCCGCGGCGCTGACGGTGGGCGGGCCGTCCCAGAAACCGGTGGTGGAGGCGGCACCGCCCGCGCACTGGGCCACGTTCTCGTAGACCTTCAGGTCCTCGTAATGGTGGCCGTCCGAGAAGCCCTTCACCGAGGCCAGGATCATGCCCGGGTTGAGCTCCTGGATGCGCGACCAGGAGAAGCCCATGCGGTCGAGAGCGCCGGGACCGAAATTCTCGACCATGACGTCGGACTGCTTGATGAGGTTCTCGAGGACTTCCTTGCCCTCGGGGGTCTTGGTGTCGAGGGTCAGCGAACGCTTGTTCGAGTTGAGCATGGTGAAATAGAGCGCGTCGGCATCCTCCACGTGGCGCAGCTGCGTGCGCGTCACGTCACCGGCTCCGGGACGCTCCACCTTGATCACGTCGGCGCCGAACCAGGCCAGCAGCTGCGTGCAGGCCGGGCCGGCC
>NZ_BPQL01000217.1 GCF_022179225.1 Methylobacterium goesingense | reverse complement strand
CCGCCCTTACCGAGCGGTCGCGTAGAGGGATGCGCCGGCGGAGACGGGGGCGGTGACGGTGGAGAAGACGGAGAGGACCTTCTGGACCTCGGTGAAGGGGGCGTTGGAGACGTAGACGAGGTCGCGGTTGCGCATGCGGAAGGCCTGGGTGAGGAACAGGCTGTTGGGGTCGCGCATGTTGATCCGGTAGACCACCGGCACGAGGGGCGTGCCGAGCAGCGGGCTGCCGGGCTTGAGGCGGCGCACCACGGCCGCCGGCTCGAAGCGGAAGATGAAGGTGCCGGCCGGATCGGCCTGGAAGTCGGACAGGCCGCGGGCCTTGGCCAGGGCCTGGGCCAGCGTGATGCCTTCGGCCTGGAACGGGATCTCGGTGGAGTTGCCCAGGGCGCCCACCGCCAGGAAGGTCTGGGGATCGCGCACCAGGGTCAGGGTGTCGCCCGGGCGCAGGAAGATGTTCTCGGCCGGGTTCGACACCACCGTGGTCAGGGGCACCGTGGCGGTCTGGCTCCCGCGCGAGAGCCGCACGAAGGTCTCGCTCACCGGGGCCCTCACGCCCCCGGCGGTGGCCACCACGTCGAGCAGGCGGTCGCCCTTGCCCGAGAGCGGCACGCGGGCGCCGGCGGTGACCTCGCCCGTGACCGTGACGGTCTGGGAGACGGACTTGGTGACCGAGACCAGCACCTGGGGCTGGATGGCCTTGCCGGCCAGTTCGGTCTCGATGAGCCCCTGCACGTCCTGCGGGCGGCGCCCGGCCACCTGGATGCGCCCGGCATACGGCACGGTGATGGCCCCGTCGCGCGGCACGACCTGCTCGGGAATGAGGGCGGACTTGGAACCGGCCGAGAAGCGATCGGCCACCAGGGGCCCGGAGAACAGACCGCCCGAGCCCGCCTCCCAGACCGACACCGCTACGAAGTCGCCCACCCCGATCACGGGCTCCAGCGCCGGGCGCTTGTCGCCGAACGAGGCCAGCAGGCTGTCCAGGGCGCGCCCGCGCAGGGCCTCCACCGTCGCCGCCGACAGGTCCACGATCTCGTAGCGGGCGAACGTGCCCTCGCTCGTCGAGACGTCGGCCCCCTCCACGA
>NZ_BPQL01000216.1 GCF_022179225.1 Methylobacterium goesingense | reverse complement strand
CGCCCTGCACGGCCGCACAGAGATCGCGGCGCAGGATTTCGCCCCCGCCTTCCTGGCGGTGGCGCTGATCTCGGTGATGTCGTTCTTTCCGTTCCGGCGGCTCAGCCCGGAGGCCGGCGCCGAAGTCTCGGGTCACAGGCTCGTCGCCGCCGCCTCGCGCAACGCGATTCCGTAGGACGCGGCGACGTCCTGGACGTCAGGCGGCGGCCCGGGCCGGGGCTCGTCCGGCGGCGCGCTTCGAGTTCTGCCCGCCTCGCGCGGCGGCGTTCGACTTGGCCGAAGCCTTGGCGGGGCTCCCTGCTGCGCGGGCGCCCTGGCGCCAGCCCTGCCAGCTCCAGCGGCCCGGGCCCGTCATCGCGTACATGAGGAATCCGCCCGCGAGGCCGAAATCGGCCAGGAGCAGGGTGCGCTCGGCCACCGCGCTCGGGCCGACGAACTGCCAGAACGGGTGGAGCAGCACCGCCATCACGCCCGCGAAGGCGGCGAGCGCCAGGCCGCTGATGCGCGGCAGCACGCCGAGGATGAGGGCGATCGGTCCGAAGACCTGGACGATCACCGCCGCGGTGGCGACGGCGTTCGGCGACGGCAGGCCGGTGGCCGCGAGGGTAACGGCGAAGCCGGAGACGTTGAGGGCCCGGGCGATGCCGGTGGGCAGCAGCGCGGCTGCGAGCAGCAGCCGGGCGAGGAAGAGCAATCCGTCTTGGGCACGGCCGGTCACGTCTCAGGCTCCGTCTGGCATCTTGGAGTGCCGAGCTTTGTCGGGACCGCCTGAAGACGGCGTTAAGGCCGCCGCGCCCTCAACCGGAGACGCCGCCCCGGAACAGGCGGCCACGCTCGGTCCACGCCACCACCGCGAGGGCTAGGCCGCCGAGGAGCGCGTAGCCGATGCCAATCGGCAGCACCGAGCCGTCGAAGGCATGCCCGATCAGGAAGCCACAGAACGCGCCGAGCATGGTGGTGTAGAAGCCCAGGAAGGACGAGGCCGTACCGGCGATCTCGCCGAGGGGCTGCAGCGCCAGGGCGTTGAAGTTCGGCATCGCGAAGCTGATCAGGAACTGGTTTGCCGCCAGGATCGAGAGGAACAGGGCCAGCGGCGGGTGGCCATGATAGGCGAGCCCCACCACTACCTGCCCCACCGCGACCACCACGAACAGGCTCAGGCCCGCGTGTGAGAGGGGCCGCATGCCCAGACGCCGAACCAGGCGGGCATTCACCAGGGTGGCGGCCCCCATGGCGCCGGCGACGAGCCCGAAGGCCAGGGGGAACAGGACGCCGAGATGATAGAGCCCGGTGTCGAAGACCTGCTGGGCCGACCCGACATAACCCATGATGCAGCCAGTGAGCAGGCCGAGCGCGGTGGCATAGCCCACCGCCACCCGGTTTCGGAAGGTGATCCCCACGGCCTGGGCCACGGCGCCGAGCGAGAAGGGGCGCCGGTACTCGGGATGCAGGGTCTCGGGCATCCGCCAAGCGAACCAGAGCACCAGGATGCCCGCCAGCGCCAGCATCGAGACGAAGACGTAGACCCACGAGCCGAACAGCAGCATCGCGCCGCCGATGGCCGGCGCGATCATCGGCACGATGAGGAAGACCATCATGATGAGTGACATCACGCTCGCCATCTCGCGCCCGGCGAAGCGGTCACGCACGATCGCCGTCGACAGGACGCGCCCGCTCGCCGCGCCGATTCCCTGGATGACCCGCGCCGCGAGCAGCCAGCCGAAGGACGGGGCCACCATGGCGAGGCCGGTGCCGACGACGTAGATCGCCAGACCCGAGAGCAGCACGGAACGGCGTCCGTAGGTATCCGAGAGCGGGCCGTAGACGATCTGCGCTGCGCCGAAGCCGATCATGTAGACGTAGATGAGGAGTTGCAGGCTGTTCGGATCGGCTACCCCGAAACGCGCCTGGATGGCGGGAAACGCCGGCAGCAGGTTGTCGATCGAGATGGCGGTCACCGCCATCATCAGCGCGACGATGCCGACGAATTCACCGAAGCCGGGCCCCTTCCAGGCCGGAACGACGGCAGCCTGCGCCAACGGCGCCGGGGCGCGCAAGATCGTCACCGGGGTGCTGCTCACCAGGGCCTGTCCTCGAGGAAGCGTTGGGGCATTCGGAGCCCCGGAGAAGAACGTTCTCCGGTCGGACTTGGTGCCGGAGCGGGGAGCGGGCAATCCGCCCGGCCGCATGGCAGCCGCGCGGACTTGCCGGCCCGCTGCCGCCACATTTTCGGACAAGCGAATGTCCCCAGGATCGGAAAGCCCCGGTCTTCCGATACGGGGCATGGGGCCTTCGCGAGGTGACGGAGACGATGCAGACACGGCGCGGCCTCCTCCTCGGAACCCTGGCGCTGGCCCTGGTGCGACCCGGGACCGCTGCGGCGGAGGCGGAGGACGACTTCGCCGCCCAGGCGAACGCCCTGGTCCAGCCCTATGCGCGCGCGGGCATCTTCTCCGGAGCGATCGCCGTCGTGCGGGACGGGAGGGTTCTGTTCCGGCAAGCCTACGGGCTCGCGGACCGCGAATGGTCGCTCCCCAACACGCCCGAGACCCGCTTCCGCATCGCGTCGCTGACGAAACAGTTCACTGCCGCCGCGATCCTCAAGCTCGGCGAAGCGGGACGGCTCGACCTCGACGATCCGGCTGCCCGGCATGTGGCGGGCCTACCGGCGACCTGGACGCCCATCACCCTACGGATGCTCCTCGGTCACACCGCCGGCCTGCCCAACGTGACGGCGCTTCTGGATTACCCGGTGATCGCCCGGACCGCCCGCAGCGCCATGGAGGTCGTCGCGCGGCTCTATCGAGAGGATCTGCTGTTTCCGGCCGGCTCGGCGCAGGAATACAGCAACACCGGCTACATTCTTCTCGCGGCCATCATCGAGCGGATCACCGGCGAACCGTTCGACGAGGCCCTGCGCAGCCTCGTGCTGGCGCCGGCCGGGTTGACCGCGACCGTCGACGCCGACCCCGACGCGATCGTACCGCGCCGGGCCGCCGGGTATCAGCGCTCCGCTGGCGTCTGGCGCAATGCGGTTCCGGTTGTCGCCGCCGCAGCGCTCGGCGCCGGGGGGCTGGTCTCGACCATCGACGACCTCGCGGCCTGGGACCGAGCCCTCCTGTCCGGTCGCGTCCTCGCGCCGGAGTCTCTGGCCGCGATGTTTCGGGATGGCGGCCACGGCTACGGGCTCGGCTGGTATCTTGGCCGGGCCTACGGCCAGCGACTGTGGTCGCATGGCGGTTTCCTGAACGGGTTCGCGTCGATCAAGGACACCTATCCGGATCTGGGGCTCAGCATCGTGGTCCTCGGCAACACCGAGACCACGCCCGCCCAGACCCTGGCGCGCCGGCTCGGTGCCCTCGCCCTCGCCGCACCCGTGGAAACCGGGATCGTGGTGCCCGCCCCAGTCATCGATCGTTACGCCGGTTACTACCGGGTCGGGCCCCGCGCGGTGGTGGCGCTGAGCCGGTCCGGCGACCGGCTGGTGGCCCAGGGCACCGGCCTCGCCCGCCTCGAACTGACGCCGGAAAGCGACCGGGTGTTCGTCTCCGACAACGGCATCCGTATCGCCCTCGACATCGAGCCCGATGGCCGCTCCACCGGTCTCCTCTTCGACACCCCGGGCAGCGCGCGCGCGGGCCCGCGTATCGACGCCCGGACGGCCCGACGCATCACCGCGCGACGCCTCGCTTGGCAGGTTCCGCGCTGAGGGCGCCGGGTCGCCAAGCCCACGAAACAGGTCTACGATCGCGTTCGCGCCGGAACGCCATTCCGGCGCGAACGACACGCGCCGCCCTGACGGGACGGAACGCCCCCGAACTTCGGGTCTGTCGCGACGCCGCCTCGGTTCGAAGGCCGCGTTCGTTGGCCAAAAGTCCACCTTGATTTGAACCCGCGTCTGGCTTTGTCTACGGCGCATAAGAACAACACCGGAGGATATGCGATGAACAAGCCTGAATTTCTCGACCAGGGCACCAAGGCGCCGTTCTCGGCTCGCTACGAGAACTTCATCGGTGGGCAGTGGGTCGCGCCGAGCGCCGGCCGCTACTTCGAGAACACCTCCCCCATCACCGGTCGGGTGATCTGCGAGGTCGCACGATCGGATGCCGCCGACGTCGATAAGGCCCTCGACGCCGCCCATGCGGCGAAGGAGGCCTGGGGCCGCACATCACCGGGTGAGCGCGCTCGCATCCTGAACAAAATCGCCGACCGGATGGAGGAGAACCTCGATCTGATCGCGCTCGCCGAGACCTGGGACAACGGCAAGCCGATCCGCGAGACGACCCACGCCGACATTCCCCTCGCCATCGACCACTTCCGCTACTTCGCCGGCTGCGTCCGCGCCCAGGAAGGCTCGATCTCCGAGATTGACCACGACACGGTGGCCTACCACTTCCACGAGCCCCTCGGCGTCGTTGGCCAGATCATTCCGTGGAACTTCCCCATCCTGATGGCGGTGTGGAAGCTCGCCCCGGCGCTGGCCGCCGGCAACTGCATCGTGCTCAAGCCCGCCGAGCAGACCCCGGCCTCGATCCTGGTGGTGGCCGAACTCATCGGCGACCTGCTGCCCCCGGGCGTGCTCAACATCGTCAACGGCTTCGGCCTGGAATGCGGCAAGCCGCTCGCGTCCTCGCCCCGCATCGCCAAGATCGCCTTTACGGGCGAGACGACGACGGGTCGCCTGATCATGCAGTACGCCTCGCAGAACCTGATCCCGGTCACGCTCGAGCTCGGCGGCAAGTCCCCGAACATCTTCTTCGCGGACGTCGCCAACGAGGACGACGACTTCTTCGACAAGGCGCTCGAGGGCTTCACGATGTTCGCCCTGAATCAGGGTGAGGTCTGCACCTGTCCGAGCCGGGCGCTCGTGCACGAGTCGATCTACGACCGCTTCATGGAGCGGGCGATCAAGCGCGTCGAGGCGATCACGCAGGGCTCCCCCCTCGATCCCGCCACCATGATCGGCGCGCAGGCCTCCTCGGAGCAGCTGGAGAAGATCCTCAGCTACGTCGACATCGGCCGCCAGGAAGGCGCCGAGTGCCTCACAGGCGGCGAGCGCAACGTGAAGGACGGCGAGTTCGCTGAGGGCTTCTACATGAAGCCCACGGTGTTCAAGGGCCACAACAAGATGCGCATCTTCCAGGAGGAGATCTTCGGCCCCGTCCTCTCGGTGACGACTTTCAAGGACGATGCCGATGCGCTCAGCATCGCCAATGACACCCTCTACGGCCTCGGGGCCGGTGTCTGGACCCGCGATGGCAACCGCGCCTATCGGTTCGGCCGCGCCATCCAGGCCGGGCGCGTCTGGACGAACTGCTACCACGCCTACCCGGCCCACGCGGCCTTCGGCGGGTACAAGCAGTCCGGCATCGGCCGCGAGAACCACAAGATGATGCTCGACCACTACCAGCAGACCAAGAACATGCTGGTGAGCTACTCCGCCAAGAAGCTCGGCTTCTTCTGAGCGTTCTGAGAATCTGAAACCCGAGTGTCACTCGCCCCGGCCATCAAGGCCGGGGCTTTTTTGTCTGCCGCCCTTTTTCGGTTTGCGCCCTATCTATCGGGGCAGATCCGTCCACGGAGAACGCCATGAGCGAGACCGCTTCCCTCGATCCCATCACCGCCGATCAGGCCGGCGTCGACGGCACACCGCTGCGCGTCACCGCCACGCCGGCCGCCCTCGACCTCATCGCCGAGCTGCGCGCCGACCACGGTCCGGTGATGTTCCATCAGTCGGGGGGCTGTTGCGACGGCTCGTCGCCGATGTGCTACCCGCAGGGCGAGTTCCTGACCGGCGACAGCGACGTGCATCTCGGGACCGTGGACGGCGCCGATTTCTGGATCAGCCGGCCCCAGTTCGAGGTCTGGAAGCACACGCACCTCATCCTCGACGTGGTGCCGGGGCGCGGCGGCATGTTCTCCCTCGAGAACGGGCGCGACAAACGCTTCCTGATCCGCTCACGGCTCTTCACCGAGGCCGAGAACACGGCCCTCGCGGGCGCCTGCAAGCTCTGACGCGTTCCGGCGTTACTCGGCCTGCGGGCCGAGGGCGGCGCCGGCCGGGCCGCGGTAGCCGGAGGCCAGCACGTAGAGTTCGCTCGAATCGGCCCGGCTGGCATTGGGCTTGACGTGGCGGACGCTGGCGAAGTCCCGCTTCAGGTCGGCGAGCAGCGTGCCCTCGGTACCGCCCTGGAACACCTTGGCGAGGTAGGAGCCGCCGGGCGCGAGGATCTCCCGGGCGAATTCCGCCGCCGTCTCGGCCAGACCGATGATACGCAGGTGGTCGGTCTGCTTGTGGCCGGTGGTGTTGGCGGCCATGTCGGAGAGCACCAGGTCGGCCGGGCCGCCGAGGAGATCCGTCAGCAGCTTCGGGGCTTCGGGGGCCAGGAAGTCCAGGGTGATGAACTCGACGCCGGTCATCGGCTCGATCTCGAGAAGATCGATGCCGACGATGCGGCCCGAATCGCCCACGATCTTGGCCGCCACCTGCGACCAGCCCCCCGGCGCCGCGCCGAGATCGACGATGCGCTGGCCGGGCTTCAGGAGCTTGAAGCGCTCGTCGATCTCGATGAGCTTGAAGGCCGCGCGGGAGCGGTAGCCCTCGCGCTTGGCCCTGGCCACGTAAGGATCGTTCAGCTGACGCTCCAGCCAGCGCTTCTGGGAGGCGGTTCGGCCGCGCCCCGTCTTGACCCGCTGCTTGAGTTCGCCGCGCAAACCCGCACCGGCACCACGCCTGTCACTCACCGGTATCCCCCGCGGCGCCAGACGCCGTCCTCGCGCATCATGTTCATCAAGAGGCCCTCGCGCAGGCCGCGATCGGCGATGCGCAGGCGGTCCGATGGAAAAGCCCGCCGGATCGCCTCCAAAATGGCACAGCCCGCCAGCACGAGGTCGGCCCGGTCGCGGCCGATGCACGGGTTGTCCGCCCGCTGCTCCAGCCGGGTGTCGAGGAGATCGTCGATGGCGTCGCCCACTTCGGCATCGCTCATCCACAGGCCGTCGACCCGGCGGCGTTCGTAGCGGGCTAGTCGCAGGTGCATCGCCGCGAGCGTCGTCACCGTACCGGAGGTGCCGAGCAGGTGGAAGTGCCGGGCATTGGCCGCCGGCGCCGCCCGGATCGCGAACCGCGCCAGGAGGTCGGCCACCTCCTCCACCATGCCCTCGAAGGTCAGGCGCGTGACATCGCTGCCGCCGTGGCGCTCGGCCAGGGTGACGACGCCGACGGGCAGGGAATCCCAGGCCCGGATGCGCAGGGTCGGATCGGCGGAGGGGTTCGTGGCCGCTCCATCGAGCCAGGCGATCTCGGTGGAGCCGCCGCCGATGTCGAAGATCACCACCGATTCGGAATAGGGATCAGCCAGTGCCGCGCACCCGGTGACGGCGAGGTAGGCCTCGGTCTGCCGGTCGACGATCTCGAGGTCGAGGCCGACCTCCCCACGCACCCGATCCACGAACTCGGCCCCGTTGACGGCAAGCCGACAGGCCTCGGTGGCGATGATCTTGGCCCGCACGACACCACGGGCCTGCATCTTGGCGCGGCAGACCCGCAGGGCTTCCACGGTCCGCTCGATGGCCGCCTCGCTCAAGCGGTCGGACGTGCCGAGCCCCTCGCCCAAGCGGACGATGCGGGAGAATGCGTCGATGACCCGGAAGCCGTTCGCGGCGGGCTCTGCCACGAGGAGCCGACAGTTGTTCGTGCCGAGATCGAGGGCGGCGTAGGCGTTGCGCCGGTAGGGACGTCCGGTCGACCCGCGCGCGTCGGCGCGCGTGGCCGGAGCCGAAGGCGTGTGACCGCCGCTGAGGCGGGCCGGCATCGTCGCGGCGCTCTCTTCCCTCATCGGCCGAGCCGAAATCCTCGATCGTGGCCCCAGGCGGACAGCCGGACCATCATTCCCGCACGAAGCTACAGGTCTCCCTGGTAAACTGCAAAGGCTCGATCGGGTATCGGGCACCGATACAGGCTTGTTTGGGGAGGATAAGCCGAATGGCGGCCGGCTCAGCCGAGTTTTCCCGATGCCGCCATGCGGGGCACGGGACGGAGCAGGCTCTTGACCTGGGAGAACGGACGCGGCCGGTTGATCACCTCGTCGAGGCGCGACCACAGGGTCTTGGGCGAGAAGGGCTTGGCGATGATCTCGTTGACGCCCAGCGAGATCGCCCGGTCCACGACGTTCCGGCGCGGCTGCGCCAGCATCAGGATGATCGGCACCGTGGGCGAGGGCGACGTGGTCGGCGTGCGGGCCAGCCGGATGAATTCCTCGCCTGAGAGGATGGCGAGGTCCCAGTCGATGATCGTCAGGTCGGGCTTGCTCTCGGCCAGTACGCCGAGGGCCTCGGCGCCGTCGGGGGCCTCGAGGACGCGCTTGATGCCGACGCGCATGAGCATATCGCGAACGATGCGGCGGATATACAGGCTCTCGTCGACGACGAGGGCCGAGAGGTCCGGGAAGCTCGGTGTGGCGATCATGCGGTCAGCGTCCGGCCGTGCGGCCGCCGGGGCGGGCCTGCCCCGGCCCGACCGTAAGCCACTGCACCTTTGCGCTTTCCTAATGCGAAGCCACGAAATGATTCGGATCGCGAGCGGCACCGTTGCGCATCTTGCCCGAACGCGTTTGCTCAAGCTGCGGGCAACGGGATCGCGGATGCGGGGGGTGCGATTAAAAGCTACGCATTTTGCCGCAGGAAAGTTACGGAACTCTGGCGAACTGCGCCGAAAGGTTCTTGCGATGAAGGCGGGTTTCAGTCAGGACTAAGGCGTTATTCTTGGTCACCGCTGCTGGGAGTAATGATAGTGCGGAGCGTGGGCTGTCTGGGACGGCGCGCACGCGGTTATCGAAACTGATGGTCGGCGGACGGTTTTTGCGAGCTTTCTATGGGACGTGGTCGTGATTTTCGGGGGCCGCAGAAGCGCGGCTTCGATGAGGGTGGAGCCGAGCCGCGTTGGCCGGATCAGGCTCCTCCGAGCGGCGGTGGCTACGGCGGTGGTTTCGGCGGTGGCGGTGGTTTCGACCGCGGCCCGTCGCGTGCCGCTGCGGCCCCTTCGGGACCGGAGCGCGATGCGACGGTCAAGTGGTTCAACAAGGAGAAGGGCTTCGGTTTCGTCGAGCTGGCTGACGGTTCGGGCGATGCCTTCCTCCACATCCGCGCCGTCGAAGCCGCCGGCCATGCCGACCTCCTCCCCGGCACGCGCCTGACGGTCCATACGGCCCAGGGCCAGAAGGGTCCGCAGGTGACCGACGTCACCAGCGTGGACACCTCCACGGCCGAAGCCGCCCCCATGCGCGATGCGCGTCCTCCCCGCAGCGGTGGCTTCGGCGGCGGTGATCGCTTCGGCGGCGGCGGTGGTGGCGGATATGGCGGCGGTTACGGCGACCGCGGCGGCGATCGTGGCGGCGGCGGCGGCGGTGGTGGTCGCTTCGCAAGCGGTCCCTCCACCGAGATGACCGGTACCGTGAAGTGGTACGATCCCGCCAAGGGCTTCGGCTTCGTCTCCGTGAACGACGGCGGCAAGGACGTGTTCGTGCACCGCTCCGCGCTCTCCCGGGCCGGCCTCGACTCCCTGGCCGAGGGCCAGCAGGTCGTGCTCGGCGTCGTCGAAGGCCAGAAGGGCCGCGAGGCCCAGAGCATCAACGTCGACGATTGATCGATCCCGGATGGCCGCCCTGCGGCCACCTTCGATGGCTCTTAAAGAACGGCGGCTCTCAGGGCCGCCGTTTCCTTTCGTGGACCCCGTTTCAGCGCTGGAGGAATGGATGCCGCTTGCCCTGATCGCCTGTGCGGCCCTGGTCTGGCTGGCGCGTCCCGCCTCGGCCGAGGATTTCAGCGGGTTCTATGCCGGCGTGAATGCCGGCTACGCTTTTCAAACCGGCGAGCGCAGACAGCACGGCATCGGTACGGATGCGCTGAAGACCGGCGCCGCACCGACGGATACCGGTCTGCCGCCGAGCGCCCAGCAAGCTTCGCGCGCCCTGCAGTCCCGCTCCCAGGTCCTCGGTTCAGGCACCGCCCTGCCCCGCTGATCGCTTAGTTCGCCGCGCTCGAAGTCGTCCGAGTTCGGGCCGCCACAAACGCGCGATGGAAACGAAACGGGCTTGCCGCCAATCCCCGGAGGGGAACCGGCGGCAAGCCCGTTTCGCGCGTCGATCTCAGATCGGGGAAGGGCTCGATCAGACCGGCTTCTTCTCCATGCGGCGCTCGATGGCGTGCGCGTCGAGGCCGGGCACGGTGAGCGGTGCCTCGGGGGTCGCGGGGTCGTGCGGCTTGTTCTTGAGGGCGGAGGCCAGGCGATTGCGCTCGTAGAGGAGAACGACCACCACGGAAATCAGGAACGGCAGCCAGAAGTAGAACAGCCGGAACACGAGCAGCGCGGCGATGACCGAGGGGCGTGCGATATCGGGCATCGCCACCACGAACACGAGCTCGAACACGCCGAGGCCACCGGGAGCGTTGGAGACGAGGGCCGCCGAGAACGAGGCGAGGAAGACCGCCAGCACGACGAGGAAACCCGGGTTTCCGGCCTCCGGCAGGGCGAAGTAGATGATGCCGGCCGCACCCAGAAGCTCCAGGGGAGCGGCGATGAGCTGGCGGCTCATGATGCGCGGGCGCGGATATTCGAGCTTGAACGAGCGGATCGTCAGCGGCTTCAGGTTCAGCAGCGAACCGGCCACGTAGAGGGCCACGAAGGCGAGCAGGCCGGCGCCGAGGATGCGGGCAGTCTTGGGGTCCGTGAGGATCGCCGGCAGGTAGCCGTTCAGGCGGGTCAGGGTATCGGGCAGGACGGTCAGCACGAAGCCGCCGAGCAGAATCGTGCCGAGGCCGAAGGTGAAGGAGCAGAGCGCCACCAGCACCGCGACCTGGGCGGCTGAGAGGCCCTTGGCCGTGTAGGCGCGGTAGCGCACCACGGCACCCGAGAACACCGAGGCGCCGATGTTGTGAGAGAGGGCGTAGGTGGTGAAGGAGCAGACCGAGACGAAGAACCACCCGATATGGCGCACCCCGAGATGCAGGAGCGCGATCCGGTCGTACCAGGCGAGCGCGGCGTAGGCGACGAGGGTGGAGAGTGCAGCGAGGAGGAAGCGGTGCGGCGGGATCGCCGCGAAGCTACCCTTGATCTCCGCCATCGAGATGCCGGCGAGTTCCTTGTAGAGGAGGTAGCCCGAGCCGATCACGGCGGCGAGGCCGATGATCGGCCAGATGAAATCGCTGATCTTCTTCATGGTGGTGTCGACGAGCCCCTTACCCTTCGGGCCCTCCCTGCACCACGATGCCCTGCACCGCAAGCGCGTGACCGGCCCCGCCGGACCGCCTCATCCCACGGGATCATGACGGTTTCGTGCCGGCCTCCCCCGAGGCCGGTCCGAAGGAGTTTCAGGCGCGGATGCGGGACAGGCCGATGCCGTCCATGGCGGCCTGATCACGGGCCGCTTCCGCGGCGCGCTCGGCGGTCCGCTCGCGGTCGTCGAGAATCTCGATCTTCTTCAAGTCCTCGAAGGCCTCGCCAAGTTCGGCCTTGGCCTCGGCGAGCTGGCCCTCCAGTGCGGCGGCCGACTGGCGCATGTTGTCCCGGCGCGTGGCGGCCGCGCGGGCATAGGTCGGGTAGGCGAAATGCGCCGGGTCTGAGATGCCGGCGCGGCTCTCCTCATGGGCGACCTCGCGGTCGAGCTCCATCGCCATGCGGGTGAAATCCGCCTTCATCATCTCGATCTGCGTCACGCGCCGACGCTTCTCGTCGACCTGGAAGCGTCGCAGCCGGATCAACGTGTCACGGGATTTCATGGACGGTCTCACTCCACGCAACGCACGGCTTGCCGGGGCGCCTTGCTGGCGCACCGGACCGACTTCGATCCGCCGCGCCGGGGCGACTGCCCTACGGCGCGCCGACGATCTCTGCCAGGCGACGGTAACCCTCGCCGATCGAAGTTGCTTCTTCCTTACCCTGACCCAGAAAAGCCTCCATTTCGGGCATGAGGGCGACCGCCTCGTCGACCTCCGCAGAGGCGCCGGCCCGGTAAGCGCCCAATCGGATCAGTTCCTCCATGTCGGCATAGGTCGAGAGCAGGCGCCGGGCCCGCCGGACGGTCGGCAGGTGAGCCGGATCGCAGGCGCGCGGCATGGTGCGCGAGACGGAGCGCAGCACGTTTATGGCCGGGTAGCGCCCGCGCTCGGCGATACCACGCTCCATCACGATGTGACCGTCGAGGATGCCGCGCACGGCATCGGCCACGGGCTCGTTGTGGTCGTCGCCCTCCACAAGCACGGTGAAGAGGCCCGAGATCGCCCCCTGCCCCGTGCCGGGCCCCGCCCGCTCCAGCAGGCGCG
>NZ_BPQL01000215.1 GCF_022179225.1 Methylobacterium goesingense | reverse complement strand
GATCTCCGACAGCGCGGACAACTCGGGCGAACGCGCGCTCGGGCTGTGCCTGTCCGCCCTGACCCTCACGGCCGGGTTCGAGGCGCCCCGCGCCGTCTCCCTGAACGATCCCGCGCTCGCGGCGGGCTTCCACGCGGGGGCATCGGGCCACCGCTGGACGGCGGGCCGGGCCCGGCTGCCGACCGGCCTGCTGGCGGGCTTGTCCGGCCCGGTCTTCCTGCGCCTCGACCTCTCCGCGCCCCCGCTGCCGCGCTGGGTTGGGCCCGCAGCGGAAGTGGACGCGGTGAACTCGCCGCAGCCAGAGCGCCACCTGGGCCGCGTCACGGCGGCCTGAGGTCCACCGTGACCTAGGCCGGCGCGTCGTTGCGAGAGGCGGCGTTTCCGACCGGTCTGAGGGCGGATTTTCCCGGGGCCTGCCAAGGGTCGCGAGCGATCCCCCCAGGGTCCGGCGGATTGGGTTCTGATCAGCGAGACCGATAGGGTTTCCGGTTGGGATCGTTCGGGTTTCGGTACGGAATCCCTCGCCTTGGGGAAAGGGAGCACATCGCGTGCTGGTAGACCGAAGTAACTTACCAGGAACCGCGCGAGGCAGCCTGCGCGCGCCGCCGGATCACTGCGACGCGACGATTGTCGCCCGGCGATCGGTCGAACCGGCCATGCCTCGGTCTGATCCAGGCTCCACGTCACGCTCACCGATGAACTGCAAGCCGAAGGGGCCGGCATCGCATCGAAATCGTCCGCAAAAGCGTCTTCGCGAGCATGGATTAAAATGCGTCGCGTAACGTGTCGAAAATCCACGCGACGAAACCATTCTATCAGTTGATTCCGCAAGCGTAGCGCTTGTGTATACTTTGGTTTCGGGCATAGGCTCTTGAGAACGATCGTCTCAGGATGCCTCCAGCCTTCCAAACGGCCTCTGGTTGCATGAGCAGCATGGGCCATCCTGGCAGTGCATCGGTCGTCCGGGATGATGCGCGTCTGGCCTGACCAAGCGTGTGTATTGCCAAGCCAACCGCCCGAGAAACGAAGGCGGGGCTCGTAGGGGAGAAACGATGAGCGACGCATCCGTCGGTGCGCGGCGGACGATGGCTAGGGTACGTGCGCCACAGAGCTTCGTCGCAGGCATCGTGCTGGTCCTGCTCGGGATATTCGGCATCTGGGCCGCGAGCGATCTGCCGCGAGGCACCCTTGGATCCATGGGCCCCGGGATGCTGCCGCACTGGGTGGCGATCTGCGTCGCCATCTGCGGAAGCGTCCTCGTCGTCACGGGGCTCCTGCGCGACGGGGCGGGTCTCCAAAGCTTCGGCCTGCGCGGCCCCCTCACCGTCGTGCTGGCGATCCTCGCCTTCGCGCTCACGATCCGGCCATTCGCGTTCGGCTCCTTCGCGACTCCGGGTCTCGGCCTCGTCGTTGCGGGGCCGCTCGCGGTGGTCATCGGCGGCTACGCCACGCCCGAGGCGCGCTTTCGCGAACTCCTGATCCTGGCCCTGCTCCTCACGGCGGGATGCATGCTGCTGTTCGGGGACCTCCTGAACTTGCCGATCCCGATCTTCCCCACCGCGCTCATCGAGGCGGCGAGTGGTCGGATTCCCTCACGGACGTTGCTGCGGCTCGGGGCCGGCGGCCTCGCCCTGATGGGGCTTGCACTGCTTGCCCTGCAGCGACGCTCGACCCGCCGGAGCCGGACCGACGTCGCCCCGCACGCGATGATGACCTGATCGGGAGCCTGGGCACGTGACGGATCTCCTCGCCAATCTCGGCCTCGGCTTCGCCGTCGCGCTGAGCCTGCAGAACGTGACGCTTTGCTTCCTCGGTTGCCTCGTCGGCACCCTGATCGGCGTCCTGCCCGGCGTCGGGCCGATCGCCACCATCGCCATGCTGCTGCCGATCACCTTCGGGCTCGATCCCGTCGGCGCGCTCATCATGCTCGCGGGGATCTACTACGGGGCGCAGTATGGCGGCTCCACCACCGCCATCCTGGTCAACATCCCGGGGGAAGCGACCTCGGTCGTCACCACTCTCGACGGGCACCAGATGGCCCGCCAAGGCCGGGCCGGGGTCGCCCTCGGCATCGCGGCGATCGGCTCGTTCTTCGCCGGCACCGTCGCCACCCTGCTGATCGCCGCCCTCGGCGCCCCGCTGACGCGCCTCGCGCTGATCTTCGGACCGGCGGAGTACTTCGCCCTGATGGTGATGGGTCTGGCCTTCGCGGTCGTCCTCGCACACGGATCCGTGCTCAAGGCCGTGGCGATGATCCTGGTCGGCATCCTGCTCGCGGCCGTTGGCACCGACCTCGAGACCGGCCAGGAGCGGATGACCTTCGGCCTCGCCTTCCTCACCGACGGCATCGACTTCTCGGTCTTGGCGATGGGCCTGTTCGGGGTCGCCGAGATCCTGCGCAACCTCGATCAGACCGAGACCCGCGAGATAGCCCGGGCGCGGATCGGCCGCCTTCTGCCGAGCCTGGCGGATCTCCGGCAGGCGGCACCGGCGACGCTGCGCGGCACCGCCATCGGGGCGATCCTGGGTATCCTGCCGGGCAACGGCGCTGTGCTCGGTCCCTTCGCCGCCTACACGGTGGAGAAGCGCCTCGCGCGCGATCCGAGCCGCTTCGGCCGGGGCGCCATCGAGGGGGTCGCGGGTCCGGAGAGCGCCAACAATGCCGGCGCGCAGACGGCCTTCATCCCCCTCCTCACCCTCGGCATTCCGCCGAACGCCGTGATGGCGCTGATGGTCGGCGCCATGACGATCCACGGCATCGTTCCGGGCCCCGGCGTGATGACCAAGAACCCCAACCTGTTCTGGGGCATGATCGCGTCGATGTGGATCGGCAACCTCATGCTGCTGGTCATCAACCTGCCGCTCGTCGGCATCTGGGTGCGCCTGCTGAAAGTGCCCTACCGTCTGATGTTTCCCGCGATCCTGATGTTCTGCGCGATCGGCATCTACTCCATCAATTCGCTGCCGACCGACGTGATGCTGATCGCGGCCTTCGGGGTGTTCGGATACGGGCTGATCAAATTCGGCTTCGAGCCCGCGCCGATGCTGCTGGGCTTCGTGCTCGGCAAGCTGATGGAAGAATACCTGCGGCGTGCCCTCACCCTGTCGCGCGGCGACGCCCTGGTGTTCCTCGAACGCCCGGTCAGCGCGGTGCTGTTCCTCGTCGCCTTCACCATCCTGGCGGCGGCGCTGCTGCCGTCGCTGCGGCGCGGCCGCGACGCGGTGTTCACGGAAGCCTAGCGGCGCGGGCGCACGTACCCCTCCGGCGGCAGATACGACAACCTCGAAACCAGAAGGATGCGAAACATGAGACGGGCTCTCGCCATCGGACTTCTGTCGGCGCTCGCCGCCATCGGCGCCGCGGCCGACACCTACCCCCAGCGGCCGATCACCATGGTGGTACCCTTCGCGGCTGGTGGGCCGACCGACGTGGTGGCGCGGATCGTCGCCGAGCCGATGTCGCGGGCGCTGGGCCAGCAGGTCGTCATCGAGAACGTCACCGGCGCCGGCGGCACCACCGGCATCACCCGCGCGTCCCAGGCCTCGCCCGACGGCTACACCATCATGATGGGCCACATGGGCACGCACGGTGCGGCGCCAGCTCTGTTCAAGGGCCTGAAATACGATCCCGCCAAGAGCTTCGATCCTGTCGGCCTCGCGGCCGGCACGCCGATCGTCATCGTCGCCAAGAAGGGCTTTCCGGCACAGGACCTGAAAGGCTTCATCGAGGTGCTCAAGGCGCGCGGACCGGCGATCAACCAGGCCCATGCGGGGGTCGGCTCCGTCTCGCACTCGACGGGCGTGCTGTTCAATTCGCAGACCGGCGCCAAACCCACGCTCGTCGTCTATCGCGGCACCGGGCCTGCGCTGAACGACCTGATGGCGGATCAGGTCGACTTCATGACGGACCAGATCGTCAACGTCGCTCCACAGATCGCCGGCGGCACCATCAAGGCCTACGCCATCGCGACGGCCGAGCGCTCCCCGAGCCTGCCCGACGTGCCGACGACGAAGGAGGCCGGCCTGCCCGGCTACGAGGTCAGCGCCTGGAACGCCGTGTTCGCGCCCAAGGGCCTGCCGGCGGATGTCCGCGCGAAGCTCGTCGCGGCCCTCGATACGGCGCTCAAGGACCCCGCCACGACGAAACGCATCCTGGAACTCGGCGGCACAGTGCCGAAGGAGGCCGAAGCCGGCCCGGTTGCCCTACAGGCACTGGTCGAGCGCGAAGTCGCACGCTGGACCCCGGTGCTCCGCTCCGCCGTCGAAACCAATCCGTAACCTAATCCGGACGTAACACCGGTCCGAGGCCGGCCCGTTCCCAAGGGAGCGGGCCGGCCTCGTCGATGCTCGGACCGTCCCTCCGTGGGGGGATAGCCCAGGTCGACAGGCACCCGAGAGGTGCTCCATCGCTTCGCCCGAGCCGGAACACCAGAGGCGCTGACACCGTGGAATCCTACCTAACGTCGAGCTTCCTGCTGTCGCTCCTGCAGATCGTCTGGATCGACATTATTCTGTCGGGCGACAATGCAGTCGTCATCGCCATGGCCTGTCGGGGCTTGCCTGAGCGGCAGCGGCGGATCGGCGTCTTCGCCGGCGCCTTCGCGGCGGCCCTGCTGCGGATCGCCTTCGCGGTCATCATCTCGCAACTGCTGGCGATCCCGCTGCTGAAGGTCGTGGGCGGGCTCATCCTGCTGCACATCGCGGTCAAGCTCGTGCGCGGAGTGGCGGAGGACGAGAGCGACATCCGGGCGAATTCGAGCCTCCCGAAGGCGATCTGGACCATCGTGGTGGCGGATGCCGTCATGAGTTTCGACAACGTCGTCGCGGTGGCGGGTGCTGCCAAGGGCCACGACGAACTCTTCATCATCGGCCTTGCCCTGTCGGTGCCGCTCCTCGTGATCGGCGCAAGCCTGATCACCCGGCTGATCGATCGGTTCCCGATCCTGATCTGGTTCGGCGGTGGATTGCTGGGCTGGGTGGCGGGCGAGATGATCGCCACGGACCGGATGGTCCAGCAGTTCCTGGCCGACGGGCTGCCGGCCACCCTGCAGGGCGGCTTGCCGCACGCGATCGGCGCCCTCGGCGCCACCCTGGTGGTGGGCATCGGCCTGCTCCTCAGGCGTCGGTCCGACCGGGCGATCGCGCACCAGCAGGCGGCGGCGGTGGGCCGAGCCGAGGCGGACGTACTCGGCGGCTGATCCGTCGCGGCTGGAGCGTCACGCCAAGCGCGCCTTTTCGGGAGAGGCCGCCCCCCGAACATCGAAGGGCGGGCCCGCTACACGTCAGGGTCGGGCGGTCGGCCACCGGAGTGAACCGAGCGAGGTGAACCGTATCGGCGACGGCGCGGAGACGCAGAGCTTTCCTGGGGTGCTGTCCTGCGAGGCGGTGCGTTGAACGCGATATGCCACCGCCCGTCGACCGGATTCTGCGCGCGCAGCACCTACGACATAGTCGCGCGGTCTTTGCGGTTCCGGCGAATGCGTGGCAGGCGTTTCCTGCCGGTCCGGGCATACCCAGCGACTCCGAAAACAGGGCGACCCGATGCCGAGTTGGATCGAACGCGTGATCTGGTGGCAGGTCTTCCCGCTCGGCTTCGTCGGAGCCGAGCCCGAGGCCATGGGGGAAGCGCCCATCGTGCATCGCCTGGGGCACATCCAGGCCTGGCTCGACTATGCCGTCGAACTCGGCGCCACGGGGCTGGCCCTCGGACCGGTCTTCGCAGCCTCGACGCACGGCTATGACACCATCGACCCCTTCCGGATCGATCCGCGCCTCGGCGACACGGCGGACCTCGTCGCGTTGATCGAGGCCGCCCATGCGCGGGGCTTGCGCGTGCTCCTCGACGGCGTCTTCAACCATGTCGGCCGCGACCACCCCGCCTTCGTCGAGGTCCTGGAGCAGGGACCGCAGGCGCCGCGGGCCGCGTGGTTCAGGCTGTCCTGGCCCCGTGGCACCGATCCGGGCACGGCGCCGGACTACGCCTGCTTCGAGGGACACCGGCAGCTGGTGACGCTCAACCATGACGCGCACGCCGTGGCCGACCACGTCGTCTCGATCATGACGCACTGGCTCGCCCTGGGGGTGGATGGCTGGCGCCTCGATGCAGCCTACGCCGTGTCCCGGCGCTTCTGGTTTGACGTCCTGGCGCGCGTGCGGTCGCTCCATCCGGATGCCTACATCGTCGGCGAGGTCATCCACGGCGATTACGCCGCCATCGTGCGCGACACCGGCATGGATGCGGTGACCCAGTATGAACTCTGGAAAGCGATCTGGAGCGCGCTCAACGACCGCAACCTGTTCGAACTCGCCCACGCGCTCGATCGCCACAACGGCTTCCTCGACGCCTTCGCGCCGCTGACCTTCGTGGGTAACCACGACGTCACCCGGATCGCGAGCCGCCTCGCGGACGCACGCCATCTCCCTCATGCCCTCGCGATCCTGCTGGTCTGCGGCGGCACACCCTCGATCTATGCGGGCGACGAACAGGCCTTCCGGGGCGTGAAGGAGGATCGCATCGGCGGGGACGATGCGATCCGGCCGGCCTTCCCGGATACGCCCGCCGGGCTCGCCCCCTATGGCTGGCCGATCTACAGCCTGCACCAAGCGCTGACCGCCCTGCGCCGCCGGCATCCCTGGCTACATCGAGCCCGCACGCGGACGCTGCACCTGACGAACGAACAGCTCGTCCTCGCGGTGGGTGACGAAACGCAGCACCTCCTCCTCGCCCTGAACCTCTCAGAGGCCGGCACGCTCCTGCCGTCACCCGACGCGCGCACCGTCGCGGCCGGGGAAGCCTCGCTGGAAGCAGCCGGAACACCGGAGGCACGAGCGAGCCTCGCGCCTCACGGCTGGGCCATCCTCACTGTCTGATGTCGCGGACAGGCAGTCTGGATCCGCCAAGGGCCGGCGGGCCCAGGCCGCGAATGCAAACGGCATCCGCCTCGGCGGCGATGTCCACCGTCACTGTCATCGGGCGTCGGAGATGGCCCGCTGGGTCGATGAACCGGTCACTCCGGCAGGCGTCCCAGACGATCGGGTCGGCGCCGTACAACATCGCCCGGACCGGGAGGGGCTCAGCCTTGGCGACCGCCACCGCATCCCGTGGAAGTGCGAAACAGGCGGTGTCGCTCCTTTAGCCCGTGCGGCGACCGCCGGACCGAAACTGCCCGGAGGCGCGATTTGATCTCACCAGGAGCAGGGTCGCCGCATCGCAGCGACGCCTTCCTCAGGCGGCACGGAAGGTGCCAAGGAAGCGCCGAACCTCGGTCGCGAGGTGCTCGGACTGGCGCGAAAGCTCGGAGGCCGAGACCAGAACCTGGCTCGCCGCCGCCCCCGTCTCCTCAGCGGCACCCGCGACACCCGCGATGTTGCTCGTCACCTCGCCGGTGCCGACTGCTGCCTGCCCGACGTTGCGCACGATTTCCTGGGTGGCCGCCCCCTGCTCCTCCACCGCCGCCGCGATAGACGCCGCCACGCTGTTGATCTCGCGGATACGCCCGCTGATGCCGGCGATCGCCGTGACGGCCTGGTCGGTCACGCCCTGCACCTGCCCGATCTGCCGGCCGATCTCCTCGGTCGCCCGCGCGGTCTGGCTGGCGAGCTCCTTGACCTCGGTCGCCACGATCGCGAAACCGCGCCCGGCCTCGCCGGCACGCGCCGCCTCGATGGTGGCGTTGAGCGCGAGAAGGTTCGTCTGCGAGGCGATCCCCGAGATCATCGCCACCACTTCGCCGATCTTGGTAACGGTGGTGCTCAGTTCATGCACCAGGGAGGCGGTCTGATTCGCCTCGGTCACGGCGACCCGCGCCAGGTCGGACGAACCGGAGACCTGACGGCCGATCTCCTGGACCGAGGCGCCCAATTCCTCGGTGGCGGCCGCCACCGTGGTGACGTTGGAGGCTGCCTCCGCCGCCGCGGCGGCGACCGTGGTGGACTGGCTCGCCGTCCGCGTGGCCGTGGCGGTCATCGTCTGGGCGGTCGCCTGCAATTCGGTGGCGGAGGACGAGACCATGCCCACGATCCCGCCGACCGCCGTCTCGAAGGCATCCGCCATCTCGCGCATGCCGGCTTTGCGCTGCTGCTCGGCGGCGAGACGCGCCTGCGCGGTTTCCGCCTCAAGGGACCGCATGCGGATCATGCCCTCCTTGAACACCTGCACGGCGTCGGCGATTTTGCCGAGCTCGGTCCGGCGGCCCCGTCCCGTTACCTCGACCGAGAGGTTCCCCGCGGTGAGCGCCTGCATCGTGGTGATGATCTCGGCGCAGCCACGGCCGATACTCCATAGGATGACGCCGCCGAGCGCGACCGATACCAGCACGGCGACGACGGAGGCCGCGATGGCGAAGTCGCGCGTCCAGGCGTAGGTCGCGGCGGCGACTTCTCCGGTCTGGGCGGCGGAGTCTTTTGCGAAGGTGTAGAGTTGCTTCGCATCGTCCAGGGCGCGCTTGCGATGCTTGGTCACGATCGAATCGATCATGATGCGGGCCTTCTCGATTTCGCCCTCGCGCGCCAGCGCCAGCAGCGGTGGGGTCGACGCCAGATAGGTCGCCCAGTTTGCCCTGAAGCTCGCGAAGACCTGGGTCTCCGCCTGGGATTTCGGGAACTGCTCGTAGACATTGATCAAACGCGCGATCTCGTCGATCCGCTGCTGCATCTCCACCTCGATCACCTTCGCAACCTTCGGGTCCTTGGCATTCAGGGTGTAGCGAAACAGGGAGATCGTCAGGCGCCCGGCCCAATCGTTCAACTCGCCGATCGTCTGCGTCTTCGGCAAATCGCGCGTCTGCGTCTCGACCAGCAACGTGTTGATCGAAGCACCGCCTCGGACCGCAAGCCCCCCGAGCCCAACCACGAAGAGGGTCAGAAGGCTAAAAGCAAAGAGAATTTTGGCGCGGATAGTCGTATTCTGGAGCATGGTTGGACCCCGATCAATACGATCACCCTACCACCCGCTTATTTAACAACACATCTAGGATTATGACACGAGGATAAATTTGCGTCCCAGATCAAATTTATGCCAGCATCGAAGTTGTGTGGCGATAAAACACAGTGATATTGCCGCTAATTCTAGGAGACGAATGTTTTCGACGGCGCCGGCGAATTCGAGCGCGATCACCCGGTCCGTACCGAGCATGCTCTTTCCGTCCCGACATGGCGCCGGTTCAAGTTCCGAACTTGGCCGTTCCGAAATATCCTCCGGTTGGCGAACTCGTTATTCTGAGCCGACAATGCTCGGATGCCCCGACACTACGTCCGCGCCTCAATCGATGACCCGGACGCGTCCCGGGCCTGAGCCGACCTCGAACGCTTCGCCGCCGACCGCCGCTCCGGCTGGCCCTAGGTCAGGGCCAAGACCGGCGCGAAGATCCGCATCGACGAACACATGAAGGAGGTCCAGAAGATCTTCAACCCGGACTTCAACGCCACCGATCTGAAGACCGACGGCAGCAATGTCGACCACCACCTCGTGGATGACGAGACATTTTCCCGACTGCCACCACATCGGCGGCCGTATTCTGCGTCCGTTACCAGACCCTTCGGATCAAACGAGAAGGCGAAGCGAGATTGAGTGTTTGACAGGGCTCATCGGGATTGGGCGTAAGTGGAAGGATGATGGATTTCCTGCCTGCGCATCTCGTCCGGGCGTTGCTCGGCCTCGCGCTGGGCGCCGTTCTCGGCATGGTCGCACGGCGGGGGCGCTTCTGCACGCTCGGCGCCATCGAGGATGCCGTCTACGCGCACGACACCCGCCGCGCACGGGCGTGGCTGCTGGCGACCGGCATCGCCATCCTCGGCACCCAGCTTCTGGAAACCGGGGGCGGTCTCGACCTCGCCCGGTCGATCTACACGGGGCCGCGCCTGGAATGGGGCGCGATGATCCTCGGCGGGGCGATGTTCGGCTTTGGGATGGCGCTCGTCGGGACATGTAGCTTTGGAGCGCTCATTCGGCTCGGTGGAGGAGATCTCCGGGCGCTCCTCGTTCTGCTGGTGCTCGGGCTCTCGGCCTATATGGCGATCAGCGGCGTTACGGCGCTCCTGCGCGTGACGATCACCGAGCCGCTGAGTCTCGATCTCGGAAGCCAGCGCCTCGGCGCGCTCCTGCGGCTGGATCAGACGGGCCGTGTCGTCGTGAGCGTCATCGCGGGCGTCGGCTTCTGTCTCGCGGCGCTCACGAGCCGCGCCTTCCGGGAGACGAAACGGCTTCTGGTCGGCGCCATCGTCGTCGGAGGTATAATCGTCGCCGGATGGTGGACCAACGGAAGCGCGGGCTTCGACGAGTTCGAAACCCGGGCGATCGGCTCCTTCAGCTTCGCGCGGCCGGTCGGCGATACGTTGCTCTACGCCATGCTCGCGAGCGGCACGAAGGTCGATTTCGGCGTGGCCTCGGTCGTCGGCGTCTTGCTCGGCTCTTACGCATCGGCGCGCCACGCGGGTGAATTCTATTGGGAGGCACCCGACGATGCCCGTGAGGTGAAGCGCCACCTTCTCGGTGCGTTCCTGATGGGCACGGGCGGCGTCACGGCCCTCGGCTGCACCATCGGCCAGGGATTGAGCGGGCTCTCGACGCTATCGGTCGGCTCGATGCTGGCGCTGGGCGCGATCCTCGTCGGGGCGCGGGCGGGTCTCTACGTTCTCGTGGACCGGCACACGTAAGGGGCTTCGAAGATCACGGCGTGCGCGCGTTGCAGAACGCGCGGTGCAAGGCGGCGATGATTTCACGGACCTCAGGCCGGGCCAGCGTATAGTAGATGTTCTTCCCGTCCCGGCGGGCCTCGACGAGATCGTCGGCCCGCAACCGCGCCAACTGTTGGGACACAGCGGGCTGCCGCAGGTTCAGCAGTTGCTCCAGTTCCGAAACCGAGCGTTCGCCCTCGACCAGCAGGC
>NZ_BPQL01000214.1 GCF_022179225.1 Methylobacterium goesingense | reverse complement strand
CGGGCGCCGTCCGGCGCGAACACGATGTTGCGCGGCGTGACGAAGCCGTCGAGGCGGCGGAGCACCGTGCCCTTGGCGACGTCGTAGACGATGACGGCGCTCTCCTCGCTGTTCGACACCGCGGCGACCGTGCCGGCGGCGTTCAGGGCGAGCGCGTTGTTCTTGATTGCGCCGTCGAAGCCGGCGGCGAATCCAGGTTGGTTCTGGGTGAGGAGCAAGGCAGCTCCGGCGAGGAGGGCGCGGAGGCTGGTACGGACGTGGGTCATGAAGCGTGTCTCTCGGGCATGCGCCCTCGTTCGACGGCCTGGGGCCGGCCGTGCGGGCGAGTTCGAAATCGGATTGCGTCGTGCGGGACCGGTCAGGCCGTGCATCGCCTTAGGGAGATGCCAGCGAGGGCGGTCTATTCCCCGAGGCCGGCGAAAAAAGCACGGCGGCCTCGGGATTCGAGGGTTCAGGGCGTGGGCTTCAACGCCGTGAGGTAATCGACGATGGTCTGCACATCGGCCTGATCGACCGGCGCTTTGTAGACGTGGACCATCTTGTTCACGGTCTCGGTCCACTGCGCCTTCGTGAGCTTGGGCTGGGTCAGCACCATCCCGGCCGAGTGGCAGGCGAGGCAATTGTTATTGACCGCCTCGGCTCCCGGCCCGTCCGGAAAGATCCGGTCGGACGTCGGAAATTCGATCGATTGCGAACTGAAGCGCATCGGCTCGGGAGCAGGCGCCGCGAGCGCCACCAGGGGAGACAGGATGAGCGCGGCGATGAGGGCCGCAGGGCGAATTGTGTTCATGGCTGTTCTCCTCAAGCGGCCTGGAAGGACACGGTCTCGATGCCGTTCTGCATGAAGCCGTTGGCGTTCCAGACCCGGTCCATGCCTTGCGCGACGCCCTTGGTATTGGTGCAGCGGACCCTGACCGTGTGGGTCCCGGCGGCCAGCGCCGGCAGGCTGCCGTCGAAGCGGCGGAAGCTGTAGGGGCCCTCGTCGGCACCGAGTTGCGCCGGGAACCACGTCGCCCCGCCGTCGCCGGAGAACTCGACCGCCTTCACCCCACAATCGCCGCCGAACGCGATGCCGCGGATGGCCACCGGCGTTCCGGCCGCCACCTTGGCGCCGTCGGTCAGGTTGGTGACGAACGAGCGCGGCACCATCCTGTTAATCGGCACTGTCTTGAACCCTGTCTGCCCGGGCTTGATGTTAGCACCCGGCACGTCGGGAATACGGTAGGCGGTCTTCATCCAATATTGTTCGTCGGGCTTGTCCAGCACCTCGATGTCGGACAGCATCTTGACCCAGTAGGTTGAGTACCAGCCCGGCACCACGAGCCGGAGCGGGAAACCGTTGAGCAGCGGGAGCTGCTCGCCGTTCATCGCGTAGGCGATCATCACCTCACCATTGTTGGCGTGGTCGAGATCGAGGGACTTCTTGAAGTCCGGCGCGTCGTCGACCACGGGCTCGTCGAGGCCGTTGAAGCGCACCTGCACGGCACCGGCCTTCACCCCGGCCTTTTCGAGCACGTCCTTGAGGCGCACCCCGGTCCAGCGGGCGTTGCCCATTGAGCCGTTGGCCCATTGCGCGCCGGGCACCCGCGGCTCGAACAGCCCGCGTGAATTGCCCGAGCACTGGTTGACCG
Source organism: Methylobacterium goesingense (assembly GCF_022179225.1). Taxonomy (GTDB): domain Bacteria; phylum Pseudomonadota; class Alphaproteobacteria; order Rhizobiales; family Beijerinckiaceae; genus Methylobacterium; species Methylobacterium goesingense. The sequence continues at coordinate 6,461 of NZ_BPQL01000214.1, read as the reverse complement.
CGGCGATCTCGAAGCGCGGCAGGCCGGCGATGGCATCGAGGGAGAGCGAGAGTTCCTTCTCCACATGGCCGTGGACCTTGAGCCGGAAGGTGCCGGCATCGACCTCGGTCGGGATCGAGGCCCAGTGCCAGCGCACGTAGAAGCGGTCGTTGGGGGTGAACACGCCCGCGTCGAACACCGAGAACGGCGTCTCCAGCAGCGGCGGATGGGTGCGCTGGAGGATCATCTCGCCCTTGCCCGGAAAGGCGGTGGTCAGCGCCCGCTCGTCCGGGCCGCCGGGCAGCGGCAGCTTCACCGAGCCCGCGGCCCAGGCCGGCAACGCGGCGCCGAGGCTGCCGAGCCCGAGTCCACCCAGGACGAGGCGGCGGTTCGTCGGTCTGTCCAATCCGTGCATGGTCTCTCCCCTTGAAGAATGTCGGCGTCGATGCGTTCGAGCGCATCGGGCCTCGTGGCGATTCCTCGCGACAAGGGAGATGCTACGGAAAGCGATTTATTCCCTCCAACGGTCTTTCGCGATGCGAACGATCTCCCGGTGCGATGATTCGAGAATTTTCAATCTCCCGCTTAATCCGGATTTCTTCGGGGCATCGCGCCGGATGAAAACCTGGATCGGTGGTGGAGCCGGATCCACACCCGGATCAGACAAGGCCCAGCACGTGGATCAGGCCGAGGCTGACGGCGCCGAGCGCGAGGAGCGAGGCGACTACCGCCAGCGTCACCCGCGCCCCGGCCTTGGCGACGCTGCGCACGTCGACCCCGAGGCCGAGCGCCGCCATCGAGACCACGGTCAGCACGTTGGCGGTCTCCGACATCGGCGCGAGCGCGACCTGCGGGATCAGCCCGGCCGAGCGAAGTCCCGCGAGCGCGAGGAATGCGAGGATGAACCACGGCACCAGGCGGTGGATCGCGAGGCTGGCGCGGGCCGGGCGGTCGCCGGCTGTGACGCCGGGGGCGGCCTCGTCGGTCTTCTCGCCCAGCCGGCTCGCGCCGAGCGAGAGCACCAGGACGACCGGGCCGAGCATCAGCACCCGGACGAGCTTCACCAGGGTTCCGACCTGGACGCTGAGTGCCGCGACCGGCGCGGTGGCGGCGAGAACCTGCGGAACAGCGTAGACGGTGAGGCCGGCGAGCACCCCGTACTGCATCGGCGAGAGACCGAGCAGGGGCACCAGTAGCGGCAGCCCGAGCACCACCAGCACGCCTAGAACCGCGGTGAAGGCGATGGAGGCGGCGACGTCCTCGCCGTCGGCACCAATCACCGGCGCCGTGGCGGCGATGGCCGAGTTGCCGCAGATCGAGTTACCGCAGGCGACGAGGATCGCCATGCGCGGGTGCAGCCCGAGCGCCCGACCGATGCCGTAACTCGACAGGATCGCCACCGTGACGACGCCCGCGATGCCGAAGAGCAGACCCGGACCGGCCGCCAAGATCGTCGCGAGGCTGAGCGAGGCCCCGAGAAGAACAACCGCGATCTCCAGTACGGTCTTGGCCCCGAAGGCGATGCCGGGAAAGAAACGTTGCGACGGGGTCCAGGCCGTGCGGATCGCGCTGCCGAGCAGGATCGCCAGCACCAGGGCTTCGAGCCAGGCGCGACCGAACAGATGCGCCTCGACGGCCTCGAAGCCGACCGCTGCGGCGGTGACCGCCACGCAGAGGCCCAGTCCCGGAAGGATGGCTTTCGTGCCGGCCAAGGCGCCCATCGATCGAGGGTGGGAGAAAAGTCTGGGCATGGACATGGATGGCTCCGATGTGATGCCAGAGAATCCCATGTCCCTTTCATTCACTCCAACGGAATGATCAGATGTTTCCCATCAACGGAATAGATGAAAAGGGGCCCCTTCGCGGCTTGCGGAGATCCATTCTGGGGGGCCGACAAGCGCATTCACCCGTCAATCCAGCGTGCCTTGATCGTCGTGTCCGCGGCAAACTCATAGATCCTGACGGAGCCCGTCGCGAGTTCGAGGTGCTCGACCTCCGCCGGGTTGAGGTCTTCGAGCGCCATCACAAGCGCCCGCAGGCAATTACCGTGGGCGACGACCAGCACGTCCCCGCCCATGACCGCCGGTAGGATGGATCGGAGGTAGCAGGGCACGATGCGCGCGACAGTGTCGCGCAGGCTCTCACCATTCGGCGGCGCATCAGCGTAGGAGCGGCGCCAGGTCTCAATCCGCACCGCCCCCCAGCGCGCATCGGCGGTGGTCTTGTCGAGCCCGCTGAGGTCGCCGTAGTCTCGCTCGTCGAGCGCGGCGAAGCGTTGGGGGATTAATCCGGGTTGCCCGAGCGCATCGAGGATAAGCCGGCCGCTCACGACGGCCCGCGTCAGCGTCGAGGTGAAGGCAACAGAAAAGCGCCAGCGGCGCTCGGCCAAACGCCGGCCGGCTGCCTCGGCTTCCATCCGGCCCTGCTCGGTCAAGGGCGAGTCCAGCAATCCCGTGAACAGGCCGGATCGGTTGGCTACGCTCTGGCCATGCCGGACCAGCACGAGACGTCGCGTGACCGGGGCTTTGCAATCGTGAATCACGCTGTCTCCCGAGGCAGAGCACTTTCGCGCCGGTGGCATCGCCTCTGATGAAGTCGGCATCCGGCTTTAACAAAATTCGACCCTGAGATGAGTTGGACCGACCGTCCGGAGACGGTGATTCATCCTTGGTCCGCTTTAGAACGTCTTGCGACTGAAAGCAGCCAAGCTGCTTGCCACCCAACCCGGTCGTTGGCCTCTGCCTCGACAGCCTGGGAGCGGACCTTCGGAGTGTCGGCAAGGGGCCGGGAGTCGGCCCAGGGCATGGTTTCAATCCGTCAGATTGTTCATAACGTTACAAGTCGGGCCTCGGGGTCGATGGTATTCGGTTCGGACCGCGGCAGCCCCCACCCTTTCACGAAGCCGTAGACCGCCGGGATCACCAGGAGGGTCAGCAGGGTCGAGGAGACCATGCCGCCGATCATCGGCACGGCGATCCGTTGCATGACCTCGGAGCCCGAGCCGGTGCTCCACAGGATCGGCAGGAGCCCGGCCATGATCGCCACCACCGTCATCATCTTCGGGCGCACCCGCTCGACCGCGCCGACCATGATCGCCCGCCGCAGGTCGGCCCTGGTGAACGTCAGCCCGGCCCTATCGCGCTCGGCCCGGATCTCGGCCAGCGCGTGGTCGAGGTAAACCAGCATGATCACCCCGGTCTCGGCGGCCACGCCTGCCAGCGCGATGAAGCCCACCGCCACGGCCACCGACAGATTGAAGCCCATCCACCACATCAGCCAGACCCCGCCGACGAGGGCGAAGGGCAACGACAGCATGACGATGAGCGTCTCGGTCAGCCTACGGAAGTTCAGGTAGAGCAGCAGGAACACGATCAGCAGCGTCAGGGGCACCACGATCTTGAGCCGGGCGGTCGCCCGGTCGAGGTACTCCACCTGCCCGCTCCACTGCACGAGGGTACCCTGGGGAAGCCTGACCTCGTTGGTCACCGCCGCTCTAGCCTCAGCAACGTAGCCCCCGAGGTCGCGACCGGCGACGTCGACGTAAATGAAGACCGCGAGTTGCCCGTTCTCCGTCCGGATCTGCGTCGGGCCGCGGTTCAACTGCACCTTGGCGACCTCGCCGAGCGGCACGGTCCCCCCGCCCGGGATCGGCACCTGGACCTCGGAGGCGATGGATCGCGGGTCGGACCGAAAGGCCCGGGGGTAGCGCACGTTGACGGTGTAGCGCTCCCTGCCCTCGACGGTGTTGGTGACGCTCTCGCCGCCGAGCGCCATCCCGATCACGTCCTGCACGTCCCCGACCGTCAGCCCGTACCGGCCAAGCGCCTCGCGGTTGGGGGTGATGTCGAGGAAGTAGCCGCCCTGGACGCGCTCGGCGTAGGCGCTCGACGTGCCCGGCACCACCTTCACCACCGCCTCGACCTGGCGGGCGACCTTTTCCATCTCGGTCAGGTCCGTCCCGAGCACCTTGATCCCGACCGGCGTGCGGATGCCGGTGGAGAGCATGTCGATGCGGGCGCGGATCGGCTGGGTCCAGGCGTTCGAGACCCCGGGGAACTGGAGCGCGGCGTCCATCTCGGCCTTCAGGCTCGCCGTCGTGACCCCGGGACGCCAATCCACCTTCGGCTTCAGGTTGACGATGGTCTCGAACATCTCGCTCGGCGCCGGATCGGTCGCGGTGTTGGCCCGTCCGGCCTTGCCGTAGACCGAGGCGACCTCGGGGAACGACTTGATGATCCTGTCCTGGGTCGCCAGCAGGTCGCCGGCCTTGGTCACCGAAATGCCCGGCAGGGTGGTGGGCATGTACATCAAAGTCCCCTCGTCGAGGTCGGGCATGAACTCCGAGCCGAGCCGGCTCGCCGGCCACGCCGTCACCGCCAGGACGACCAAGGCCAGCAGGATCGTCAGCACACGCGCCCGCAGGACGCCGGCGATGAGAGGGCGGTAGATCCAGATCAGGAGCCTGTTCACCGGGTTGCGGTGCTCGGGGATGATCCGGCCGCGGACGAACAGGACCATCAGCGCCGGGACGAGTGTCAGGGACAGGACTGCCGCCGCGGCCATCGCGAAGGTCTTGGTGAAGGCCAGCGGACCGAACAGGCGGCCCTCCTGGCTCTCCAGCGTGAAGATCGGCAGGAAGCTCACCGTGATGATGAGGAGCGAGAAGAACAGCGACGGCCCAACCTCGCTTGCGGCCTCGATTAGGATCTCGACCCGGCGCTTGCCGGGGTCCGCCCGCTCCAGGTGCTTGTGGGCGTTCTCGATCATCACGATGGCGGCGTCGATCATGGCGCCCACCGCGATGGCGATGCCGCCCAGGCTCATGATGTTGGCCCCGAGCCCGAGGGCCTTCATGCCCGCGAACGCCATCAGGATGCCGACCGGCAGCATCAGGATCGCGACCAGCGCGCTGCGGACGTGAAGCAGGAACACGACGCAGACGAGGGCGACGATGACGCTTTCCTCGATCAGCGTGCCCTTGAGGGTCTCGATGGCCGCCTCGATGAGGTGCGAGCGGTCGTAGACCGGCAGGATCTCCGTGCCCTTGGGCAGGCTGGCGGCGACATCGGAAAGCCGGGCCTTCACGTTCTCGATGACGTTCAGGGCGTTGGCACCGAACCGTTGCAGGACGATCCCGCCGGCGACCTCGCCGTCGCCGTTCATCTCGGTGATGCCGCGGCGCTCGTCGGGACCGAGCTCTACCCGAGCCACGTCCTTCACCCGCAGGGGTGTGCCCGCCTCCGTCCTCAGGACGATGCTCTCGATGTCGGCGACGCTCTTGAGGTAGCCGCGGCCACGGACGACGAACTCGAACTCGGAGAGCTCGACGGTACGGCCGCCGGCGTCGGCGTTGCTCGCCCGGATGGCCTCCCGGAGCTTGGACAGGGTGATGCCCTGCGCCCGCAACCGGTTGGGATCGACGACCACGTTGTACTGCTTCACGAAGCCGCCGACGCCCGCGACCTCGGCCACGCCCTCGGCACGCGACGCCCCGAAGCGGACGACCCAGTCCTGAAGCGAGCGGAGCTCGGCCAGCGTGCGTTCCTTGGCGACCACCACGTACTGGTAGACCCAGCCGACCCCGGTCGCGTCGGGTCCCAGGTTCGGGGTCACGCCGGCCGGCAGGCGCCTGGCCACGGTGTTCAGGTATTCGAGCACCCGGCTCCGGGCCCAGTACGGGTCGGTGCCGTCCTCGAAGATGACGTAGACGAACGAGACCCCGAAGAACGAGAAGCCGCGCACGACCTTCGACCGGGGCACCGTCAGCATCGCGGTGGTCAGCGGGTAGGTGACCTGGTCCTCGATGACCTGGGGCGCCTGCCCGGGGTACTCGGTGTAGACGATGGTCTGGACGTCCGAGAGGTCCGGGATCGCGTCGAGCGGCAGGGTCCTCAGGGCGTAGAGCCCGGCTCCCACCGCGAAGACGGTCCCGATCAGCACCAGCACTAGATTCTTCGCCGACCAGGCGATGAGGCGGGCGATCATGGCGCCTTCCCCTCGACGGCGGCCTGCGGGCCGGGATCGGGCTTCGGCTCGGAAAGACCTTGGAGGGCCGCCTTCAGGTTGCTCTCGGCGTCGATGAGGAAGTTGGCCGAGGTCACCACGCGGTCCCCGGCGACGATGCCGTCGCGGATCTCGACGTAGCCGTCGCCGCGGGTGCCGAGCCTGACCGGCCGCGGTTCGAAGCGACCCTCGCCCCTGTCGAGCAGGACGACTTGCCTGATGCCGGTGTCGATGACCGCGTCGTCGGGCACCGCCACCACCGGCCTGTCGCTGCCGGTGGCGATCGTCACGTCGGCGAACATACCCGGGCGCAGGTCGCCGTTCGGGTTCGGCAACTCGATCCGCAGGCGGGCGGTCCGGGTCGCCATGGCGAGGTGCGGGTAGATCCGGGTCACCGCGCCGGTGAAGACGCGGTCCGGGAACGTCCGGGCGCGCACGGTCGCCGTCTGGCCCTCCGCCACGGCCGCCAAGTCGCGTTC
>NZ_BPQL01000213.1 GCF_022179225.1 Methylobacterium goesingense | reverse complement strand
AATCATCTGACGACGGACAAACGTGGCCATGCGCACTCCTCCCCGCGTGCGGGTCCCAGCCAGTTCTATTCCGATCGGCGCCGCTGGTCACTCAGTGACGGCAAATCGTCTTGGTACGAAGCCTCGTCAACCTGAGGTTTCGAAGACGGCGGCTAACTCCGAGGTCGATCTGTCCAGCGTCGAGGCGGTGCGGACGCTGGACGATGGTCCGGTCCCTGAGGCAAGCTCCGCTGCGATGTTGTACGTCGACAAACGAAAAAGCGCTGAACGCCTCCGCAAGGCAAGACGTGCAATGGGATTCAGCTCCGGAAAGGCGGCGGCTGAGACGCATGGCTGGCCAGTTGGCACTTACACCGGCGACGAGGGTGGACGTCGCCCAGTCCCGCCGGAACGCGCCGACCGCTACGGAATGGCTTTTTCGGTACCCGGAAAATGGATTCTCGATGAACCGATCGAAAACGAGGACTCGAAGGCCGTCCTCAGGGCCAAGCGGTTAGATGAGCTGAGTGAGGCGGATGTACCTTGCGAGTTCGTCTCCCCAACCGTCGAGGCCATCGCGCGCCGCGGCGCAGGAACCCGCCTTAGCATCGCCAGAGTCGCCGCCGGGTTCAGATCCGTGCGGGTTGCAGCAAGCCATCTCGGCCTATCGGCCTCGACCTGCCATGCCCACGAGAACGGGCGTCACAACCTCGTGGAACGAGCCGCCCGCCTGTACGGCGCAGCGTATGTGGCCGACCTGGCTTGGTTGATGACAGGGGACTTTCCGCAGGGGGGACGCGGAGGGTCGCAGCCCACCGGGAACGCGTCTTCTACGTCAACGCCATCCCGAGCGCCGTCATGGTGGTTGCGCTGGCCCTGACCCTCGACCCGTCGCCGATGCGGCTCGACCTCCTCAAGGAAGGCGACTGGGCCGGCGTCGTGACCATGGCCATCGGCCTCTCGGCTTTCCAGACCGTGCTGGAGGAGGGCAACAAGGACGACTGGTTCGCCTCGCCCTTCATCCTGAGGCTCGTGGTCATCGCCGCCGTGTTCCTCACCGCCTTCATCGTGATCGAGCTGACGGTTGCAAAGCCCCTCATCAACATCCGCCTCCTGAAGCAACGAAACTTCGGCATCGGCGTGCTGACGAACACGCTCGTCGGTTTCGCCCTGTTCGGGACGGTCTACATCCTGCCCCAGTACCTGGGACAGGTGCAGCGCTACAACGCGGAGCAGACCGGGAACGTGCTGGCCTGGACCGGGCTGCCGCAGCTCCTGATCATCCCGCTGGTGCCGTGGATGATGAAGCGCTGGGACGCACGCTATATCGCCTTCGTCGGTATCGCGATCTTTGCCGCGAGCTGCTTCATGAACATCACGCTCTCGCTCGACAGTTCGGGGGACCAGTTCTTCCTACCCAACGTCGTCCGGGCCATCGGGCAGGCGCTGGTCCTGACCCCATTCAGCGCCATCACCACGGGGGCCATCGCCCCGAGCGAGGCCGGCGCCGCCTCCGGGCTGTCGAACATGATGCGCAACCTCGGGGGCGCCGTCGGTACGGCGGCCCTGTCGACGATCCTGACCAAGCGCGATCAGTTCCACTCCAACATCATCGGGCAGTCGATCACCCTGACGCGGGACGAGGTGCGCGCACGGCTCGAACAGATGACCGACTACTTCATGGCGCACGGCGTCGCCGATCGCGCGATGGCCACGGCCAAGGCCGTCGGCCAGTTGGGCGCTGTCGTAAAGCGTCAGGCCCTGGTCATGGGCTTCAGCGACACTTTCGCGGTGATCGGGGTCGTCCTATCGGTCGCAGCCGTCGCGGTCTTGGTTGCACGCCGCGCCGCAGCAAGTGCGGGGACCGCGGGTGCTCATTGAGTCCTTCCCCGCCCGGCAAACCGATCCGCGCCGAGCGCAGGTATTTCGCTCGTCCCAAGTCATGAGGAAGGGAGGGTGCCATGCCTCGCAAACGCCTCAGGGATGTAAAGATCGCCCATGCCCTACGG
>NZ_BPQL01000212.1 GCF_022179225.1 Methylobacterium goesingense | reverse complement strand
CTCGACCCTGTTCCTGCCCTATCAGGCCCCGCCGATCGTCCTCGCGTTGGATCTCGGCAAGGTGCCGCTGCGGGCGGCGACAAAGCTGACCCTGGCGACCGGGTTGATCTCCCTCCTCGTCGTCGCACCCCTGGATTATCTCTGGTGGCGTGCGCTCGGATGGCTGCCATGAGGCGAAACGATGCGAATGACGATTCGGCCCCTGTGTCGCATGTGCGCTGCGGCAAGGCGGGGTTGCGCATTGGCGCCTGCCCGCTAGCACTTTAGAGACGATCCAAATTTTTCTGAGGCCCATCTCAAAATTGAATGGTGCCGCCCAGTCGAGGACCTTCCGCACGATGGCTCCAACCGTCCGTCCCACGGTCGCCCAGCCGCTCTCGCCGCACCTCCAGATCTATCGGTGGACCTGGACCATGGCGATGTCGGTGTTTCACCGCATCACCGGCACCGCCCTCTACGGCGGCTCTGCCCTGGTGGCGATCTGGCTGGTCGCCCTCGCCTCCGGCCCGTCCGCCTACGGCACCGTCTCGTGGTTCTTCGGCTCGATCGTCGGGCGCCTGGTGCTGTTCGTCTACACCTGGATCCTGATGCACCACATGCTGGGCGGCCTGCGCCACTTCATCTGGGATCTCGGCTACGGCTTCGACCGCGCCCAGCGCATGGGCCTCGCCCGCGCGACCCTGATCGGTTCCGTCATCCTGACCGTCCTGATCTGGGCGCTCGCCCTCACCCTGCGCTGAGGAGCCGGACCGATGGCCGACAACCGCCAGAACACGAACGTCACCATGCGCACGCCCCGCGCCCGGGTGAAGGGGCTCGGCGCCTCGGGCCACGGCGCAGGCCATTTCTGGACCCAGCGCCTGACCGCGGCCGCCAACGCGCCGCTGATGCTGGCCTTCGTGGTCATCGTCGCGCTGATGGCGAACCGGCCCTACCCGGAGGCCATCGCGCTGATGTCGCACCCGGTGGTGGCCCTCCTGCTGATCCTCGCCGTGATCTCGGTCACGGCCCATATGAGGATCGGGATGCAGGTCGTCATCGAGGACTACGTCCATGACAAGACGCTCAAGCTCCTGAGCTTGCTCGCCAACAATTTCTACGCGGTCATCGTCGCCGTGGCCTGCCTGTACGCGATCCTGCGCGTCGGCCTCGGCAAGCTCGTTTGACCCGTCTCCCGAACCCGAAGGATCTGCCCATGGCCACCACCGGAACCAACGGCAACGGCGCTCCCGCTTACACGATCAACGACCACACCTTCGACGTGGTGGTGGTGGGCGCCGGCGGCGCGGGCCTGCGCGCCACGGTGGGCTGTTCGCAGGCCGGCCTGCGCACCGCCTGCATTTCGAAGGTGTTCCCCACCCGCTCCCACACCGTGGCGGCGCAGGGCGGCATCTCGGCATCGCTCGGCAACATGGGCCCGGACGACTGGCGCTGGCACATGTACGACACCGTGAAGGGGTCCGACTGGCTCGGTGATCAGGACGCGATCGAGTACCTCGTCCGCAATGCACCCGCCGCGGTCTACGAGCTGGAGCATTGGGGCGTGCCGTTCTCGCGCACGGAAGAGGGCAAGATCTACCAGCGCCCGTTCGGCGGCATGACCACCGATTACGGCAAGGGCACCGCCCAGCGCACCTGCGCGGCGGCCGACCGCACCGGCCACGCCATGTTGCACACCCTCTACGGGCAGGCGGTGAAGAACAACACCAACTTCTTCATCGAGTACTTCGCCCTCGACCTCATCATGGACGAGGAGGGCCGCTGCCTCGGCGTCATCGCAATCGATCAGGCGACCGGCGAGATCCACCGCTTCCGCGCCCAGCAGACGATCCTGGCCACGGGCGGCTATGGCCGCTCCTACTTTTCGGCCACCTCCGCCCACACCTGCACGGGCGACGGCAACGCCATGGTGCTGCGCGCCGGCCTGCCCCTGCAGGACATGGAGTTCGTGCAGTTCCACCCCACCGGCATCTACGGCGCCGGCTGCCTCATCACCGAGGGGGCGCGTGGCGAGGGCGGATACCTCACCAATTCCGAGGGCGAGCGCTTCATGGAGCGCTACGCCCCGAGCGCCAAGGACCTCGCCTCGCGCGACGTGGTCTCCCGCTCGATGACCATGGAGATCCGGGCCGGACGCGGCGTCGGCAAGTCCAACGACCATATCTACCTGCATCTCGACCATCTCGACCCGGCGATTCTGCACCAGCGCCTGCCGGGCATCTCGGAATCCGCCAAGATCTTCGCCGGCGTCGACGTCACGAAGGAGCCGATCCCGGTCCTGCCGACGGTCCATTACAACATGGGCGGTATCCCGACGAACTATCATGGCGAGGTGCTGACCCTGAAGAACGGCAACCCCGACACGGTGGTGCCGGGCCTGATGGCGCTGGGCGAGGCGGCCTGCGTCTCGGTGCACGGGGCCAACCGCCTCGGCTCGAACTCGCTGATCGACCTCGTGGTCTTCGGCCGCGCGGCGGGCCTGCGCTGCGCCGAGATCGTCGAGGCGGGCGCCCGCCAGATGGATCTTCCGAAGGATTCCGCCGACAAGGCACTCGGGCGCCTCGACCGCTTCCGCTACGCCAATGGCGGCACGCCGACGGCGCAGCTGCGCGCCGAGATGCAGAAGACGATGCAGAACAACTGCGCCGTGTTCCGCACCGGCGAGGTGCTGGAAGAGGGCAAGTCCCTCATCCACAAGGTCGCCGCCGGCATTCCCGACATCCACGTCAACGACCGCTCGCTGATCTGGAACACCGATCTCCTCGAGACCCTGGAATTCGACAACCTGATCGGTCAGGCCGTCGTCACCATGGAATCCGCTGCCAACCGCAAGGAAAGCCGCGGCGCCCATGCCCGCGAGGACTTCCCGGATCGCGACGACAAGGAGTGGATGAAGCACACGCTGGCCTGGATGGACGACACCTCCAAGCAGGTCACCATCGATTACCGCCCGGTCCACACCTACACGATGTCGAACGAGATCCAGTACATCGAGCCGAAGGCACGCGTGTACTGAGGAAACGACTGTTGTCGTTCCCCGGATTGGTTCTCACGAGACGGATTTAGGCACGCCAAACCATGGCTCAATTCAATCTACCCAAGAATTCTCAGATCACCGAGGGCAAGACCTGGCCTCGGCCGACGGGCGCCAACAACCTGCAGGAATTCCGGATCTACCGCTGGAATCCCGATGACGGGAAGAACCCGCGCGTCGACGTCTATCAGGTCGATCGGGACGATTGCGGCCCGATGGTGCTCGACGCCCTTCTGTGGATCAAGAGCAAGGTCGACTCGACCCTGGTGTTCCGCCGTTCCTGCCGCGAGGGCATCTGCGGCTCCTGCGCCATGAACATCGAAGGCCAGAACGCGCTGGCCTGCACCATGGGCATCGACGAGTGCCAGGAGCACGCCAAGGGCAAGAAGACCGGCGCGGTGCGGATCTATCCGCTGCCGCACATGCCGGTGCTGAAGGACCTCGTGCCGGACCTGACGAACTTCTTCGCCCAGCACGCCTCGATCGAGCCCTGGCTCCAGACCGAGACGCCGGCCCCCGAGGGCGAGTGGAAGCAGACGCCAGAGGATCGCGCCCAGCTCGACGGCCTCTACGAGTGCATCCTGTGCGCCTGCTGCACCACCTCGTGCCCGAGCTACTGGTGGAACGGCGACCGCTTCCTCGGTCCAGCGGCCCTGCTCCAGGCCTATCGCTGGCTGATCGACAGCCGCGACGAGAACACCGGTGAGCGCCTCGACGCCCTGCACGATCCGTTCCGGCTGTATCGCTGCCACACGATCATGAACTGCGCCAACACCTGCCCGAAGAGCCTGAACCCGGCCAAGGCCATCGCCGAAATCAAGAAGATGATGATCGCCCGCGAGGTCTGAGCCGGACTTCGGTTCGGCGAGCCCGACCTCGGGCTCAGCGGCCGAGACCAGACGAAACAAGGGGCGCGCGGTCGATCGGACCGCGCGCCCCTTGTTCATGCGCTGCGTTCGTGTGCGCCGGGGCTGCCCGATGGGTGAGCGCCGGCGACCGCCGGTCTACTCGGCCGGCGCGTGGTGCGGCATATGCACGGCGCCGGGCTCCGCCTCGGGCTGGATGCCCTCGTTGGCGTCCTTGCGGCGGAAGATCCGCATCACCACCACGAAGAACACCGGCACGAACAGCACCGCCAGGATCGTGGCCGAGATCATGCCGCCGAGCACGCCGGTGCCGATCGCCTGCTGGCTCTTCGAAGCGGCGCCGGTGGCGATGGCCAGCGGCACCACGCCGAAGATAAAGGCGAGCGAGGTCATTACGATGGGCCGGAAACGCAGGGCCGAGGCCTCGATGGTGGCGTCGACCAGGGACTTGCCCGGCTTCCACAGGTCCTTGGCGAATTCCACGATGAGGATCGCGTTCTTGGCCGAGAGACCGATGATCGTGATGATGCCGATCTTGAAGTAGACGTCGTTGGGAAGCCCCCGGAGGTACACGGCGGCCACCGAGCCGATGATGCCCAGCGGGATGACGAGCAGCACCGAGAACGGGATCGACCAGCTCTCGTAGAGCGCCGCGAGACACAGGAACACGATCAGGATCGAGAGGCCGAGGAGCAGCGAGGCCTGGGAGCCCGCCTGCTTCTCCTGCAGCGACTGGCCGGTCCAGGCGTAGCCGAAGCCCTTCGGCAATTGCTGCATCAGGCGCTCCATCTCCGCGATGGCGTCGCCCGAGGTGTAGCCCGCGGCCGGCTCGCCGGTGAAGCGGACCGACTGATAGCCGTTGAAGCCGACGATCTGTGAGGGGCCGACGCCCCATTTCAGATCGGCGAAGGACGACATCGGGACCATCGTGCCCGAGGCGTTCTTCACCCCGTAGTTCAGCAGGTCGGGCGCCTGCATGCGCTGGAGCTGTTCCGCCTGGACGTAGACGCGCTGCATCTTGCCCTGGTTGGGGAAGTCGTTGGTGTAGACCGACCCCAGGTTGACCTGGATCGTGCTGTTGATGTCCTCGAACTTCACCCCGAGGGCGGCCGCCTTCTCGCGGTCGATGATCAGCTCCGCCTGCGGCGTCGGGGACAGGCCCTCGATCTTCATCTTCTGCAGGATGGGGCTCTTCTTCGCGAGGGTCAGCAACTGCGATTCGGCCGCCGTCAGGGCCGAGTAGCCGCGCTGGGCCCGGTCCTGGAGGCGGAACGAGAAACCGGCGGCGTTGCCGAGGTTGTCCACCGGCGGCGGCTCCTGCGCGTCGATGATGGCATCGCGGTAGCCCGCGAGGGCCGCGTTGGTGTCGGCCACCAGGGCGCTGGCGGAATTGGCCGCGTCGCGCTCGCTCCAGGGCTTCAGGGTCACGAAGGCCTGGCTCAGGTTCGGGCCCTGGCCCGAGAACGAGAACCCGTTGAGCATCGTCACCGTGGCGACGCCGGGCCGGGCGAGGAGATACTGCTCCACCTCGCGCACCGCCGTCTGAGTGCGGTTGAACGAGGCGCCGGGCGGCGTCTGGATGTCGACCGTGAAGAAGCCCTGGTCTTCCACGGGCAGGAAGCCCTCGGGCAGGCGCAGGAAGGCGAAGCCGACCCCGACCAGCAGGGCGAGGTAGACCATCATCACCTTGCCGGAGCGCTTGATCAGCGCCGCGACGCCGCGGCCGTAGCGCGCGGTCTCGCGGTCGACGATCCGGTTGAACCATCCGAAGAACCCGCCCTTCGCATGGCCGTGGCCCTTCTCGATCGGCTTCAGCAGTGTCGCGCAGAGCGCCGGGGTCAGCGACAGGGCGAGAAGCGCCGAGAAGCCGATGGAGGTCACCATCGCGATGGAGAACTGCCGGTAGATGATGCCGACAGAGCCCGGGAAGAACGCCATCGGGATGAACACCGCCACGAGCACCAGGGTGATGCCGATGATCGCGCCGGTGATCTGGCTCATCGCCTTGCGGGTGGCCTCCTTCGGCGAGAGGCCCTCCTCGTTCATGATGCGCTCGACGTTCTCCACCACCACAATGGCGTCGTCGACGAGGATGCCGATGGCCAGCACCATGCCGAACATGGTCAGCACGTTGATCGAGAACCCGGACAACAGCATCACCGTGACGGTGCCGAGCAGCGCGATCGGAACCACGATGGTGGGGATCAGGGTGTAGCGGATGTTCTGCAGGAACAGGAACATCACCACGAACACCAGGACCACCGCCTCGACCAGGGTCATCAGGACCTTCTTGATCGAGGCCTGAACCGCCGGGGTGATGTCGTAGGGGATGTCCCATTTCAGACCGGCCGGGAAGAACTGCGACAGCTCCTCCATCTTGGCGCGGATGGCCTGGGCGGTCTCGAGAGCGTTGCCGTCGGGGGCCAGGGTCACGGAGATGCCGGCCGCCTCGCCGCCGTTGAGGCGGGTCGAGAACTGGTAGGCATCGCCGCCGAGCTCGATCCGGGACACGTCGCGCAGGCGCACGTTCGAGCCGTCGGAATTCGCCCGCAGGACAATGGCGCCGAAATCCTCGACGGTGTTGAGCTGGCCCTTCACGACGATCGGGGCGAAGACCGGATGCTTGCTCGGGCTCGGCTGGGCACCGACCGCGCCGGAGGCGATCTGGATGTTCTGATTGCGGATCGCGTCGGTGACGTCCTCGGGCGTCAGCGACAGGCCGCGCAGCTTGTCGGGATCGATCCAGACGCGCAGGCTGCGCTCCGTCGAGTACAGCGTGGCGCGCCCGACGCCGGGCACGCGCCGGATCTCATTGATGACGTTGCGGATGAGGAAGTCGCCGAGGCCGATCTCGTCCATCTTCCCGTCGGTCGAGACCAGCGTGATGATGTTGAGCGTCGCGGCCGAGGCCTCCTCGACCAGGATGCCCTGTTGGCGGACTTCGGCGGGCAGACGCGCCTCGACGCGTTTGAGGCGGTTCTGGACTTCGACGGAGGCCAGCGCCGGGTCGGTGCCGGGCAGGAATGTCGCGGTGATGTTGATCGAGCCGAACGAGTCGGTGGTCGACTCGAAGCTCATGATGTTGGCCGCCCCGTTCAGCTCATCCTCGATGAGCCGGGTCGTGCCCGTGTAGAGGCTTTCCACCGAGGCGCCCGGGAAGGCGGTGGAGAGGGCGATCGAGGGCGGCGCGATCACGGGGTACTGCGCCACCGG
>NZ_BPQL01000211.1 GCF_022179225.1 Methylobacterium goesingense | reverse complement strand
CCCGCCTCAGCCTGCGCCTGATGGCCGACACGGTGGCGGTGGGCCTGTCGCCGGAGCGGCACAGCTTGCGTACGACCCGCGGCACCCTGGCCTACACCCACCTCGTTCTCGCCCACGGCGCCAGATCGGCGTTGCCGGCGTGCCTCGATCCGGCGCTGTGCTGGCGCGTCAACGACCTCGCGGCGTGGTCCGCCTTGCATGCCGAACTCGCGCGCGGTCCGCGGACCGTGGCGGTGATCGGTGCCGGCATGGTCGGCTGCGAGCTTGCCGAGGATCTCGCGCGCGCCGGTCATGGCGTCACGCTCATCGGCGCCGGGATGCTTCCGCTGCCCGAACTTCTGCCGCCGGCCGCCGGCCGCCGGCTCCTGGCGGGCCTCGAAAGACAGGGCGTGCGCTACCGCGCGAACAGCCTCGTGACCGGTCTGAGCCGCAGGCCGGACGGCAACGTCACGCTCGCCCTCTCGGACGGCGAGGTGCTGGACGCCGCCACCTTGGTCGCGGCGACGGGCCTTGCCACACCCTCACGGCTCGTACGGGGCGCCGGCCTCGCCTTCGACCGCGGCATCGTCGTCGATCGGGCGACGCTGCGGACGAACCGGACCGACATCTTCGCCCTCGGTGACTGCATCAGCATCGACGGGCAGCCCTGTCGCTTCATCGAGCCTGTCGCACGTCAAGCCGAGGTGATCGCGCATGCCATCGTCGGCCGGGTGCACCCGGGTTACGCGCATGCCGCGCCCGTCATCCGCCTGAAGACGCGCTCCGCGCCGGTCGAACTGCACGGCACGCCGAGGCCGGGTGTCGCCTGGCACATCGTCGAGGACACTGAACGGCGACTCGCGATGGAGCAGCGGCACGATGGCGAAGTCACCGCTTGGCTCGCAGCCTGAGGAGTCGACGATGACCAACGCCCTTCTCAAAAATGATCTCGTTCTCACGCTGGCGCACGAACAGGTGGCGGCGACCCTCTCGGGCACCCTCCCACGACCTGTCGTGCAAGGCTTCTTCGACGAGCCGACGAACACCGCGACCTTCGTCGTCCACGACCCGCACAGCCTTGCCGCGGCGGTGATCGACAGCGTCCTCGACTTCGACCCGGCGGCCGGGACACTGTCCTACGAGGCGGCGGATCGCGTCGTCGCCTACGTGCGGGCGCAGGGACTGACGGTCGCGTGGATCCTCGAAACCCACGTTCATGCCGACCACCTCTCGGCCGCCCCGTACCTGCAGGAGCAGCTCGGCGGACAACTCGCGATCGGCCGGGGCATCATCCAGGTCCAGGACGAGTTCGGAAAGCTCTTCAACGCCGGCACCGAGTTCGCCCGCACCGGCGCGGAGTTCGATCGCTTGTTCGATGACGGCGATTGTTTCGCGATCGGCGGTATCGCCGCACGCGTCCTCCACGTGCCGGGCCATACGTCCGCCGACCTCGCCTACGTGATCGGTGACGCGGCCTTCGTCGGCGACACCCTGTTCATGCCGGATTACGGCACCGCCCGTGCGGACTTCCCGGGTGGCGACGCGCGCCAGCTCTTCCGTTCGACCCGGAGGCTGCTGTCGCTTCCGGGCGACACGCGCCTGTTCCTGTGTCACGACTACAAGGCGCCCGGCCGTGACGAATACGTCTACGAGACGACCGTCGCGACGCAGCGGGCCGAGAACGTCCACGTCCGTGACGGGATGGCGGAGGACGACTTCGTCGCGATGCGCACCGCGCGCGACCGCACCTTGAAGGCGCCGCGCCTGATCATGCCGTCGATTCAGGTGAACATGCGCGGCGGCCGCCTGCCGCAACCGGAAGGCAACGGGACGCGCTACCTCAAGATCCCGCTCAAGACCGTTCGGTTATGAGCACGCCCCAGATGCCCGACCCGCCCCGGCGCGGGGCGTCCCGCGATGCCAATGCCGGTTCACGCCGCTCTCCCCGAGCCTGTCCGTGGCGGCCCAGCGCGACGAGACCGCCCTGGAGCAGGCCGCGCGGGTGGGCTTCCGGCTCGTGATCTGCAATCGGCCCGTTGGCGAGGAGGCCGGCCCGTGCTCCAGCGCCCTCCTGGCTTGGCGGTCCGAGGCACTCGGGATCGGCTTCCTTCGCATTCCGATACGCGCAGGGCGGTTTCCGGAGCAGGACATCGCCACCTTCCGGGCCGCGGTTGCGGACGCGGATGGTGCCGTTCTCGGCTCCTGCCGCAGCGGCAGCCGGTCGCCACGCGTGTGCTCGCCGACGGCCGACGTCGCGCTTGCAGGCAGACCAACCGAGACATTCGGATGCCGCGGCACTTCAGGCGGGATGCCTCGAAAATAAAGATGCCGGCATAATTCTTGCTGATACTTTCATGAACAAGCATCATCGGAGTCGGCGATGGCCCTCTTCAACAAAGACTCAGGTTTGCGACATCGCCTGAGCCGTCGTGGCTGCACCTGTGGCGCGCATGGTTCCCAGGGCGAGCACGATGCGGCCCTGCCGAGCGGAGATGCGGCGATCCAACGGGTCGTCGAGACATCGATGATGCGGGCGCTGTTCCCGCGGGATGCCGAGCGCCGCGCCTTTTTGAAGAGCGTCGGGGCCGGCACGGCGCTCGCCGCCGTCAGCCAGTTCCTACCCACGGGCCTCATCGCCGAGGCGTTCGCAGATGCCGGCAAGCCCGAGAAGACGGACCTGAAGGTCGGCTTCATTCCGATCACCTGCGCCACGCCGATCATCATGGCAAAGCCCATGGGCTTCTACGAGAAGCAGGGCCTCAACGTCGACGTGGTGAAGACCGCTGGCTGGGCGGTGATCCGCGACAAGACCCTCAACCGCGAATACGACGCCGCCCACATGCTGGCGCCCATGCCCATCGCGATCAGCCTGGGGCTCGGTTCGAACCCCGTGCCCTTCGCGGTCCCGGCGATCGAGAACGTCAACGGCCAGGCGATTTGCCTCGCCAACAAGCACAAGGACAACCGCGACCCGAAGAACTGGAAGGGCATGAAGCTTGCCATTCCGTTCGACTACTCGAACCACAATTATCTGCTGCGCTACTATCTGGCCGAACACGGCATCGACCCCGATACGGATGTGCAGCTGCGGTCGGTGCCGCCGCCCGACATGGTCGCGAACCTGCGCGCCGACAACATCGACGGGTTCCTCGCCCCCGACAACATCGTTCAGCGCGCCGTTTATGACGGCGTCGGTTTCATTCACATCCTCTCGAAGGAGATCTGGGACGGGCATCCCTGCTGCGCCTTCTCGATCGGGCAGGACACGATCCAGACAATGCCGAACGCGACCGCGGCCCTGCTGCGGGCGATCATGGAGGCGTGCGCCGTCGCCTCCATGATCGCCCGC
>NZ_BPQL01000210.1 GCF_022179225.1 Methylobacterium goesingense | reverse complement strand
CAGACTTCGTCATGCCGACGATGAAGTAGGGTCAGCGCCGTCGCTTCCGCCGGGATGTCGGCGGTGGCGCGACCGGTGGGGGCACAGCCCCCACCAGACTGACCAGGAGATCGCGGAGTTCCGCATCCCCGGGCGAGTTCGGATCGACCAGGCGGTCGAGACCGTCGAGGGCCGCGCGCCGCTCCGATTCATTCATTGCGGCCACCTCCTCCACCATGGACCCCAGCATGACGGGCATCGTGGCCTCCGCGATCGCGTCGCCGTAGAACGTCGCCGCCATGGAGTGGCGCACGGGCAGGGGGTTCCCCCGCGCGGCGGCCTCGATGCAGAACCCGACCATGACCGAATCGGGGTCCACGATGAGGCCGAGGCCGGCATGGAACGGCCCGACATCGAAGACGCGCAGGCCGATCACCATCCCCTCTGAGGCGGAGGCCTCCAGGCCCTCGTCCATGAGCCAGAACCGGCGGTCGCCATCGAGGAGGTTCTCGACCCAGACACCGCCGAACGCGTGCCATTGCGCGACCCGAAACACGGAGAAGAACGCCCCGCCGAGCCGCTCCGCCACGGCGCGCTCCGGCGGGTCCAGGGCTTCGGCGCCGCGTGCGAGAAACCTGTCGTAGGCCCGACGGCCACGCTGGTTCGGCTCGAACAGGGCGATGTCGCAGAGCATCGCGGCCGTGTCTTCGAGGGCCATTTGCTCCGCGTCCACGAGGCCGAGATGCTTCGCGGCGCGATCGAAATCCGGCTTGCCGCATCGATCGACGGCCGCCGTAAGGACCGTCTGGATCGCGGCCCGGATCGGGCGGTAGACTTTGAGCAGCGCGGGGCGGGTCAGAGGATCGGGGAGATCGATCATGTTCGGCCTCTGGTGATGGGCGCTGGCCTGAGCCTACATCAGGACAGGCATGCCCGCCGGATCAGAAGACGGCGTGGTCGCCGCGCTCGTTCGTCGCCTCCCCCCGGACCAGGCGCGCGTAATAGTCGAACAGCGTCTGCGACCCCGTCGAGGGCGTGGCACGCGCGTCGTATCGCCCGGTCGTCGGGTCGAGGACCAGCATGGACTCGGTGGCGTAGTAGCGCCCGATGCGCGCGAGTTCGGCCTTGGCGGCCAGGGCCGGCAGCCAGCGGCCGAGGGTCGCCAGGATCGTCACGATCGCGTCGAGCAGCGCCACGGGGACACGGGTGAAGCGCGGCTCGCGTCCCAGCAGGGCGAACAGGTGCTCGCCCTGCGCGCGCGGCGTGATCGCCTCGCCCGGTCCCCCGATCGGGAGGATGCGGTTGCGCCGGTCGTCGCGGTCGAGGCATTCGGCGAGGTAGGCGCCAAGGTCGTCGTCGGCGATCGGTTTGCAGGCGGTGATCGCGCCGTCGCCAAAGACCAGGAAGGGCTTTCCACGCCTCACGCGCTCGACCTGCCCCGACAGCGATTTGAAGAAGGCCGTAGGCCGCACGATCGTGTAATCGAGGCCCGACGCGATCAGTTCGGCTTCGAAGGCGAGCTTGGCGTGCTGGAAGGCAAGGACCGGCTTCTGGACACAGATCGCCGAGAGCAGCACCACGTGCCGCACGCCGGCTGCCTCGCTCGCGCGCAGCGCGTTCACCTGCGCCTGGTGGTCGATCGCCCAGGCGTCGGCGGGCAATCCGGTGCGCGAGGCCAAGCACGAGACCAGGACGTCGAAGCGCTCGCCGCGCAGGCCGTCGCGCGCCAGCGAGGCCGGGTCGGTCACATCCGCGACTCGGGCGGTCGCGCCCTTCGGCGTGCGCCCCTCTGCGCCGGGCCGGACGAGGCAGACGGTCTCGTGGCCGCGCGAGACCAGAGCGCGCACGGTCGCCCGCCCGATCGTGCCCGTGCCGCCGAGAACGAGGACGCGCCGCGGGCGCGTCCGGTTCGCGGAATCTCCGCTCAGGGCCGCTTCGGCGTCTGGCGTTTCGGCGTGGTGCGTTCGCTCGGACATCTGAGGGAGTGAGCGGTCATTCGCGTCGCCCCGTCAACGCGTCCGGGCCGGGTCCGCCGCGCGGCCCGGCCCGCTCTCCATTCAGATGTGGATCGCGCGCTTGCCCACGGCGAGGGCGGCTTCCTTCACGGCTTCCGTCAGGGTCGGGTGGGCGTGGCAGGTGCGGGCGACGTCCTCCGCGGAGGCGCCGAACTCCATCGCCACCGCGACTTCCGCGATGAGGTTGCCCGCATCCGCGCCGACGATGTGGACGCCGAGCACCCGGTCGGTGGTCGCGTCGGCCAGGATCTTCACGAAGCCGTCCGTGGTGTGGTTCACCTTGGCGCGGCCATTGGCCGTGAAGGGGAATTTCCCGCTGTTGTAGGCGATGCCGTCCTTCTTGAGCTCCTCCTCCGTCTTCCCGACCGAGGCGACCTCCGGATAGGTGTAGACCACGTTCGGGATCACGCCGTAATTCACGTGGCCCGACTGGCCGGCGAGCAGCTCGGCCACGGCGACACCCTCGTCCTCGGCCTTGTGGGCCAGCATCGGCCCGGCGATGACGTCGCCGATGGCGTAGATGCCGGTGACGTTGGTGGCGTAGTGGCTGTCCGTCTGGATGCGACCCTTGTTGTCGAGGCCGACACCCACCGTCTCCAGGCCGAGACCCTCGGTGTAGGGCACCCGGCCGATGGCCACGAGAACGACGTCGGCCTGCAGCTTCTCGGCCTCTCCGCCGGCTGCGGGCTCCACCGTGACGGTGGCGGCCCCGTCCTTGACCTCGACGCCCGTGACCTTGGACGAGAGCTTGAACTGCATGCCCTGCTTGCCGAGGATGCGCTGGAACTGCTTGCCGACCTCGCCGTCCATGCCCGGCAGGATCCGGTCGAGATACTCGACCACGGTCACCTCGGAGCCGAGGCGGCGCCAGACCGAGCCGAGTTCGAGGCCGATGACGCCGGCGCCGATGATGAGGAGCTTGCCCGGGACCTTCTCCAGGGTGAGGGCGCCGGTGGAGGAGACGACGATCGTCTCGTCGATGGTGACGCCCGGGAGTTTCGTGACGTCCGAGCCCGTGGCAATGACGACGTTCTTCGTCTCCAGGAGCCGGTTGCCGCCGTCCTCCGAGAGCACCTCGACGCGGCCGGCGCCGGCGAGGCGCGCGGTACCGCGATAGCTGTCGATGCCGTTCTTCTTGAGCAGGTACTCGACGCCCTTGGTGTTGCCGTCGACCCCGTCCTGCTTGAAGGTCATCATCTTGGCGAGGTCGAGTTCGGGGGCGTTCACGATCACGCCCATGTCGGCGAAGTGCTTGCCCGCCTCTTCGAAGGCCTCCGAGGCGTGCAGCAGGGCCTTGGAGGGAATGCAGCCGACGTTGAGGCAGGTGCCGCCATGGGCAGCCCGCTTCTCCACCACGGCGGTCTTGAGGCCGAGCTGGGCGGCGCGGATGGCGCAGACGTAACCGCCGGGGCCGGTGCCGATGACGACGAGATCGTAGGTGCTCATGAGTCTGTTCGTTCCTGCATTCGCGTGCGGCGACCGCCGGGGCGGATAGCTGGCGGAGTCATTCGTTCGCAGAGATCACCGACCGCCCGAGACGTCGAGGATGGCGCCTGTGGTGTAGGCCGCCTCGTCGGAGAGCAGCCACAGCACCGGGCCGGCGATCTCCTCGGCGGTGCCGGCGCGCCGCATCGGCACGGTCGGGCCGAGGGCCGCGGCCTTGTCGGGCGTGCCGCCGCTGGCATGGATCTCGGTGTCGATGATGCCGGGCGCGACCGCGTTGACGCGGATACCCTCGCCCGCGACCTCGCGGGCCAGCCCGACGGTGAAGCTGTCGATCGCCCCTTTCGAGGCGGCGTAGTCGACGAACTGGCCGGCTCCGCCCAGGCGCGCGGCGATGGACGAGACGTTGACGATCGCCCCGCCGCGCCCGCCCGACCGGGTCGACATCCGCCGCACCGCCTCTCGGGCGCAGAGGACGCTGCCGACGACGTTGGTCGCCATCATCCGGTGCAGGCGCGCAGCGCTCATCTCCGAAACCCGAGCGGGAAGGTCGACGACGCCCGCGTTGTTGACGAGCGCCGTGACGGTGCCGAGACGGTCGGCGGCCTCGAACAGCGCGACGACGTCGGCCTCGTCCGCCACGTCGCAGCGGACCGCGACGGCCGCCCCGCCCGCCGTCTCGATCGCCGCGACGACCTTCGCAGCGGCCCCGGCATCGGAGACGTAGCTCAGGCAGACCTTGTAGCCGCGCCCGGCCGCGAGCATGGAGACGGCGCGGCCGATGCCGCGTCCGCCGCCGGTGACGACCACGACAGCATCGGAGGAAAGCATCTCGGCGGCCTTACAGATCCAGCACGAGGCGTGCCGGATCCTCCAGCGCCTCCTTGACGCGCACGAGGAAGGTCACGGCCTCCTTCCCGTCGACGATGCGGTGATCGTAGGACAGGGCGAGGTACATCATCGGCCGCGCCTCGATCTTGCCGGCGCGGACCACCGGACGCTCCTCGATGCGGTGCATGCCGAGGATGCCCGATTGCGGCGCGTTGAGAATCGGGGTCGACATCAGCGAGCCGTAGATGCCGCCGTTGGTGATGGTGAAGGTGCCGCCCTGCATCTCGTCGATGGACAGCTTGCCGTCACGGGCCTTCTTTCCGAAGCCAGCGATCTTCTTCTCGATTCCGGCGATCGACAGATCGTCGGCGTCGCGCACCACCGGCACCACGAGGCCCTTGTCGGTGCCGACGGCGATGCCGATGTGATAGTAGTTCTTGTAGACGAGGTCCTGCCCGTCGATCTCGGCGTTCACCGCCGGCACGTCCTTGAGGGCACCGATCACCGCCTTGGTGAAGAAGCCCATGAAGCCGAGCTTGGTGCCGTGCTTCTTCTCGAAGATGTCCTTGTACTGGCTCCGCATCGCCATCACGGCCGACATGTCGACGTCGTTGAACGTCGTCAGCATCGCGGCGGTGTCCTGCGCGTCCTTGAGACGGCGGGCGATGGTCTGGCGCAGCTTCGTCATGCGCACGCGCTCCTCGCGCGCCGCATCGTCGGGCTTCGAGGGCGCGCGCGGAGCGGCCGGCTTGGCCTCGCGGGCGGGGGCCGGCGCCGGGGCGGACGGGCCCTTGGCACTGGCTTCCAGCATGTCGCCCTTGGTGACGCGGCCGTCCTTGCCGCTGCCGTTGAGGGTCGCGGGGTCGATGCCCGACTCGCGCGCCATCTTGGCCACCGCGGGGCCGTGGTCGCCGGATTCGCGGGTCGCCTGCGGAGCGGCGTCGCCGTGATTGCCGTAGGCGGCCGAGGATTCGGTGGCGGGCGCGGCGTCGGCCTTCTTGCTCGCCTCGGCGGGCGCTTCGGCCTTCTTCGGGGCAGCCGCCTTGGCGTCGCCGGACGCCTCGACGATCGAGCCCAGCAGCGCGCCGGCCTCCACAGTCTCGCCGTCCTTGGCCAGGATCTCGCCGAGCTGGCCCGCCGCCGGCGCGTTCACCTCCAGGGTGACCTTGTCGGTCTCGAGTTCCACCAGGGGCTCGTCGGCCGCCACGGTGTCACCCGGCTTCTTGAACCAGCGGCCGATGGTGGCCTCGCTCACGGATTCGCCCAGGGTCGGGACGACGATATCGGTTGCCATGGTTCAGTGTCCGTCCGGAGGGTTCGGGACGCCGTTCGCGCGACGCCCACGGATCGAGAAGGTTCGGGAAGGGCCGGTGGTCAGACCGCCAGCGCCTCGTTGAGGAAGGCCTGAAGCTGGGCCTGGTGCTTCGAGAGCATGCCCACCGCCGTGGAGGCGGAAGCCGGGCGGCCGACGTAGCGCGCGCGCTTCACCGGCGACTGGGCCTGGCCCAGCACCCATTCGAGGTAGGGCTCGACGAAGGCCCAGGAGCCCATGTTCTTCGGCTCTTCCTGACACCACACCACCTCGGCGTTGCGGAACCGGCCCATCTCGTTGGCGAGCGCCTTCAGGGGGAACGGGTAGAGCTGCTCCACGCGCATCAGGTAGACGTCGTTGACGCCGCGCTTCTCGCGCTCGTCGTAGAGGTCGTAATAGACCTTGCCCGAACACAGCACGACGCGGCGGACCTTGTCGTCCTTGACGAGCTTGACGCCCTCCTCGTCGCGCTCGGCGTCGTCCCAGAGCACGCGGTGGAAGCTCGATCCTTCCGCCATCGCCTCGATCGGCGAGACCGCCTTCTTGTGGCGCAGGAGCGACTTCGGGGTCATCAGGATCAGCGGCTTGCGGAACTCGCGGTGCAGCTGGCGGCGCAGGATGTGGAAGTAGTTCGAGGGCGTGGTGCAGTTGGCGACCTGCATGTTGTCCTCGGCGCACATCTGCAGGAAGCGCTCCAGGCGGGCGGAGGAGTGCTCCGGCCCCTGGCCCTCGTAGCCGTGCGGCAAGAGCAGGGTCAGGCCCGACATGCGCAGCCACTTGCGCTCACCCGACGAGATGAACTGGTCGATGACCACCTGGGCGCCGTTGGCGAAGTCGCCGAACTGCGCTTCCCAGAGCACCAGGGCGTTGGGCTCGGCGGCCGAGTAGCCGTACTCGAAGCCGAGCACCGCCTCCTCGGAGAGCATCGAGTTGATGACCTCCAGGCTCGCCTGGCCTTCGCGGATGGAGTTCAGCGAGGTGTAGCGCTGCTCGTTCTCCTGGTCGATCACCACGGCGTGGCGCTGGGAGAAGGTGCCGCGCTCGACGTCCTGGCCCGAGAGGCGGACCCGGTTGCCCTCGATGAGGAGCGAGCCGAAGGCGAGCGCCTCGGCGGTCGCCCAGTCGATGCCCTTGCCGGATTCCACCGACTTGGCGCGGTTGTCGAAGAAGCGCTGGATGGTGCGGTGCAGGTGGAAGCCGGGCGGCGGCGTGGTGATGCGCTGGGCGATCTCGCGCAGCGTCTCCACGGCGACACCGGTCTTGCCGCGGCGGGGATCGTCCACGTCCTCGCGCACGGCCTTGAAGCCGGCCCAGCGGCCGTCGAGCCAGTCGGCCTTGTTGGCCTTGTAGTTGTTGGCGACCTCGAGCTCGGCATCCAAGATGGCGCGGAACTCGGCCTTGCGGGTGTCGAGCTGCTCCTGGCTCAGGACGCCTTCGGCGACGAGCTTCTTGCCGTAGGTCTCCAGCGCGGTCGGGTGCTTACGGATGCGCTGGTACATCTTCGGCTGGGTGAAGGCCGGCTCGTCGCCCTCGTTGTGACCGAAGCGGCGGTAGCACAACATGTCGATGACGACGGGCTTGCCGAACTTCTGGCGGTACTCGATCGCGATCTTGGCCGCGAAAGTCACGACCTCCGGGTCGTCGCCGTTGCAGTGGAAGATCGGCGCCTCCACCATCTTCGCCACGTCGGACGGATAGGGCGAGGAGCGCGAAAAACGCGGATCGGTGGTGAAGCCGATCTGGTTGTTGATGATGAAGTGGATCGAGCCGCCGGTGCGGTGGCCCTTCAAGCCGGAGAGGCCGAGGCACTCGGCCACCACGCCCTGGCCGGCGAAGGCGGCGTCGCCGTGGATGAGCAGCGGCACCACGCGGGTGCGCTCCACCGTGGGCTTGGCGCGCTGGTCCTGCTTGGCGCGCACCTTGCCCAGCACCACGGGATCGACGATCTCGAGGTGCGACGGGTTGGCGGTGAGCGACAGGTGGACGTTGTTGCCGTCGAAGGAGCGGTCCGACGAGGCACCGAGGTGGTACTTCACGTCGCCGGAGCCCTCGACCTCGGCGGGGTTGGCCGAGCCGCCCTTGAACTCGTTGAACACCGCCCGGAAGGGCTTGGCCATCACGTTGGTGAGCACGTTGAGGCGGCCGCGATGGGCCATGCCCACGACGATCTCTTCCGCACCCAGCGCGCCGCCGCGCTTGATGATCTGTTCGAGCGCCGGGATCATCGCCTCGGAGCCGTCGAGGCCGAAGCGCTTGGTGCCGGTGTACTTGAGGTCGAGGAACTTCTCGAAGCCCTCGGCCTCGATCAGCTTGTTCAGGATCGCGCGACGGCCCTCGGGCGTGAAGGTGATCTCCTTGCCCTTGCCCTCGATGCGCTCCTGGATCCAGGCCTTCTCCTCCGGATTGGAGATGTGCATGAACTCGACGCCGAGCGTCTGGCAGTAGGTGCGCTCCAGGATCTCGACGATCTCCCGGATGGTCGAGAATTCGAGGCCGAGCACGTTGTCGAGGAAGATCGGGCGGTCCCAGTCCTTCTCCTCGAAGCCGTAATGCTGCGGGTGCAGTTCCTCGTGGTCGCCGCGCGGGGCGAGGCCGAGGGGATCGAGCTTGGCGTGGAGGTGGCCGCGCATGCGGTAGGCGCGGATCAGCATGATCGCGCGCACCGAATCCTTGGTCGCCTGCTCCACAGAGATGCCGGGGGCGGAGGCGATGACGACGCCCTTGGCGGGCGCCGTCGCGGTGTCGGACTTGGCGCGGATCTTCTCGCCGATGGCCTTCTCGACGGTGGCCCAGTTGCCGTCGAGCGCCGAGACGATCTCGCCGTTGGCGTGGATCGGCCAGTTCGGCCGCTCCCAGGACGCGCCGGCCGCGTTCTTCTCGGGAAGCCCCTTGTCCTCGTTCAGGGACCGGAAGAAGTTCTGCCACTCGGGGTCGACCGAGTTCGGATCACGGGCGTAGGCCGCCTGCAGTTCCTCGATGTAGGCGGCGTTGCCGCCGTAGAGGAACGAGGTTTCGAGCGCGTCCTGGCGTGCCATCGTTCGGGTCATCCTGCCGCTGTGCAGGGGCCTCCAGCGGAGAGGCCCCTGCCCGATCCACCTCGGCGCGGGTCGCGGAGGAGATCGCATTTTCCGGGAAAGACGCGGGCTCGGGCTCGCATCGCTCATGCTTAGATGGGGTCGCGGACCTGAACGCCGGGGCAATGCAGGCCTGCGATCCCCGCGTGTCAGCCGCGCAGGACCTCGACGAGGGTGCTGCCGAGGCGGGCCGGCGAGGGCGAGACCCGGATGCCGGCCGCTTCCATCGCGGCGATCTTGTCCTCGGCGCCGCCCTTGCCGCCCGAGATGATGGCGCCCGCATGGCCCATGCGGCGGCCCGGAGGCGCCGTGCGGCCGGCGATGAAGCCGACCATGGGCTTCTTGCGGCCGCGCTTGGCCTCGTCGGCCAGGAACTGCGCCGCCTCTTCCTCGGCGGAGCCGCCGATCTCGCCGATCATCACGATCGACTCGGTCTTGTCGTCGGCCAGGAACAGTTCGAGCATGGAGATGAACTCCGTGCCCTTCACCGGATCGCCGCCGATGCCCACCGCCGTGGTCTGGCCGAGGCCCGCATTGGTGGTCTGGAACACCGCCTCGTAGGTCAGCGTGCCGGAGCGCGAGACGATGCCGACCGAGCCCGGCTTGAAGATGTTGGCCGGCATGATGCCGATCTTGCACGCGCCCGCCGTGACGATGCCG
>NZ_BPQL01000209.1 GCF_022179225.1 Methylobacterium goesingense | reverse complement strand
TGCCGGAGATCCTGGCGGCGATGTCGACGACCACGCGGGCGCGCCTCGCGGTCTACCTCTATGGGTGCCGGACCCGCCGAACAGGGCCCCGTCGATGCCGGAGCCGGCGGCCGCGCCGACCGCGCTGCCGATGATGCCCCCGATCGGCCCGCCGAGCGCCGTGCCGACCGCCGCCCCGGCCGTTTGCAGGATCAGCGTGGCCATGGCGGTCTCCGGAACGGGCTTGCAGGCGGCGGGGGCGGGCGATCCTTTGCCCGGTTCGTTACGCCGCGCCGGGAAAGCGGAAGACGTGCGCGAGGTGGCGCAGCCACCAGCCCGTCAGGGCCACCTCCGTGACGGCGGCGCCGTCATGGGCGTGGATCATCGTGCCGGCGCCAGCGCCGGCTTCGGCGCCGGCGGCGATGGCACAGTGCCGAGCCGGCAGGTGGGCGCGGAAGCGGAACAGCAGCACGTCGCCGGCCCGGGGCGGTCCGTCGACGGGCGCGAGGTGGCGCCTTGCCGCCTCCGCCAGGGGATCGCTGCCGGGTGCTGCGGATTCCGCCCAGGACGCGGAATAGGGCGGGGCCGCTTCCGGTTCGGGGCCGAGGGCCTCGCGCCAGACCCCGCGCAGGAGGCCGAGGCAGTCGCAGCCGACGCCCTTGAGGGAGGCCTGGTGGCGGTAGGGCGTGCCGATCCAGCCCCGCGCCAGGGCGACGATCGTCTCGGGGTTCACCGATTCAGGTTTCATGGCGGCCTCAGCGGAACAGGCTGCCGCCGTCGAGGCCCGGGCCGGAGCCGGGGACCGGGCGCAGCACGAAGTCGTTGCCCGGCAGGTGCGGGAAGCCCTGGAAGTTCGGCACGTTGGCGAATTTCTCGCGGCAGGTGGCCAGGCGCTTGTCGCAGCCCGCGTTCAGGCGGAAGCGGTCGCCGGCCCGGATCGCGGCGGCGGGCGCCTGCCAGAGTTCGAGGCGGATCGCGCCGTCCGCCGCGATTTGCGCCCGCAGATCGGCCGCGTGATCGCTGGCGGCCCCGCTGGTCCAGACGAGCCGCCCGCCCGCGAACCAATGGTCCGGGAAGGTGCCGGCCAGCACCACCTCCAGCGTGCCGGGCTCGGGCGCGGCGCGCACGCTGCCGGTGGTGGAGAGCCGTGTGTCCGTCAGGTCGACCCGGCAGCGCGCATCGCCGAGATCGGCCCCGCAGGTGGCGCGGTAGGTCCGGCCCAGTTCGGCGTCGAGGCGGTCCATCAGCCCGCGCAGCTCGGCCACGAAGGCGCCCCCGGCGCGGCGGACCTCGCCGACCGTGCCGATCTCGAGGAGCAGGCGGGTCTCCGGGTCGCGCCAGTTCACGAGCCAAGTCTCCACGCCGGCCCCGTCGTAGAGGCCGCCCGCGATGTCGGCCTCCGTGAGGCCCATCGCGCTGAGCGCCCCCGCCACCTCGCCGCCCGCGATGGCGAAGCCGAGTTCGGCGCTGGCCTCGGCCGCCTCCAGGCCGGTGCCGGCCGCATGCGTCAGCCCCCCGAAGGTCAGGTCGCGGTCGTGGTCCGTGAAGCCGAGGCGCAGCCCGTCGCGCCGGGTGAGCGCCCAGCAATGGCAAAGGGTGGTGGCCCCGCCGGCCAGGTGCGCGGCGAGGTCGGGGGGCAGGTCGCGCATGGCCGGGAAAATCCTCGTGGAGACAGCCTCAGGAGCGCTGCGGGTTGACCCTCGGATCGGCCCGGAGCCGGGCCACGGCGAGGTCGATGAAGGCGCGCACCTTGGCGGGGGCGCGCCGGCCCTCGGGGCTGACGACGTGGGCCGGCATCGGGGCCGCCTCCGGATCGTCGAGGACGAGCCGCAGGCGCCCTTCCGCCAGCGCCGGGGCGACCTGGTAGGACAGCAGCTGCGCGATCCCCTGGCCGGCGAGCGCCGCCGCCAGCACGGAATCGATCGTGTTGCAGGTGAGCCGGGGGCGCGGGGTGCCCCGCGCCGCGGGCCCGAAGCCCTTCGGCCCGAAGCCCCCTTGCCCGAAGCCACCCAACCCGGTGCTGGCCGAGCCGATGACGGCGTGGTCGCGCAGATCCCGCACGGTCGCGGGGGCGCCGTGCCGGTCGAGGTAGTCCGGCGCCGCGCAGAGCACGCGGCGGACGGTGCCGACCCGGATCGCCGTGAGGCCGGAATCGGCCAGTGGACCGATGCGGATGCCCGCGTCGGCGC
>NZ_BPQL01000208.1 GCF_022179225.1 Methylobacterium goesingense | reverse complement strand
CAGACTTCGTCATGCCGACCATGAAGTAGGTCTGCCTTGTTCGCGACCGGCGTGCTCCGACGCCGGTCGCGTTGCGGCTCATCGCAGGAACACGCAATGCCGATCATCCCGTCGGTCGAATCAAGCCTGCCGCGTATTCGGCCAATGATCACAGGCTGACGACCGGAACCCACGCGCGAAGGACGGCTTCCGGCTCAGCGACGATTGAGCGCTGGACGAGCGCGCGAAGGTTTGCAGCACAGACCGCACACCGGAGGATTGAACGCGCCGGTGGCAGGAAAGTGTAAAGCGGCGCATCCGGCGGTAATTTTTCGTTTACTATTTTTGGCAATGAGTTGTTAACCCATCTTCGACCGACCGGTCGAATGCGGCACCTTCGCTCGTTCGGCAGGCCTATGCGTTACGGACTGTTCTCCTCCCTTCGCAGCCTGCTGGCATTCCTGCTCATCCTGGCCACGGCATTCGGCGGGCTCGCCGTCCTGAGCACGAGCGATCGCGGCACCAGCGAAGCGCGGCGCATCGAGGCCACGTGGCGCGTTCAGGCGGACCTCGTCGCCGAACGGCTGGAACAGGGGCTCCTGGCGGTCGAGCGGGAACTGCTCTTCGCGGCACAGAGTCTGGCGATTCAGGTGCCGGGCGGAAATCCGGACGCACCGGCGCGCCTGCTCGCGGCCTGGCAGCGGCTCCATCCCGAACTGGCCGACGCGCTCTTCGCCGACCGGGCGGGTGAGGTTCTGGCGGCCTCGCGTCGGAGCATCCAGGGGGCGGACGTCTCGGGCAGTCCCTGGTTCGCCAGGGCGCTCTCGGGCTTGGTTGTCGGAGAGGCCGCGCATGGGAGCCGGGCCGGAACCGGCGTGACCCGCAACCTCATCGTGGCGGCGCCCGTGGGCGAAGCCGGCGCTCCCTTCGGCATCGTCGCCGTCCAGCTCCCGCCCGAATGGACCGATGGAATCGTCGCCGGCGCCCGGCGCATGCTCCCGAACGGGGGGCGGGGCCTTTCGATCCGCGTCATGAACGGATCGGGGCGCAGCCTCCACCAATCCGGCCCGGACGCGCAAGGGCCCGAGATTCGGGCGACCGTCGGCGACGTCGAGCAGGGCGGAGTGGGATGGCTCGTGACCCTGCGACCCGCCGAGACCGCGGCCCCGGCGCTTCCCCTCCTGGTCCTGCTCGGCGCCGGCCTGTTCGCGGCCGCGGTCGGCTGGCTCCTCGGCGGATGGGCGGGCTGCAGCGTCGACCTCGCCGAGGCGCTCTGCCGGCAGGAGGGCCAGACCCGGACGGTCCCGTTCCCCCTGACCCGCGACTTGAACCGCCTCACCGGATCGATCCGCGCGGCCGTCGAGCGGAGCATGGTGCGCGAGCGCCTGCTCCAGGAGAAGCGCGCGGCTCTCGCGCGCAGCCGCGACCGGATCCGGGCCATCCGGTCCCTGTCGGGCTCGACCTGCTGGGAAATCGACCTCGCGACCGGGAAGGTCGTCTGGACGGATCGCGAGGACGAGCCGGGCGGGACCGCGCCGGAGCGGGTCTGCGACCTCGCGGAGGTCCTCGCGCATGTCGAGCCCGAGGATCGCGCGATGATGCGCGATGCCCTCGGCGCGGTCCAGGCCCAGCACGGGTCCGTCCGCGAAGTGATCGTGCGGACCCGGTCGGGCGCGGAACGGATCGCTGGCCGCCGGCTCGCCTTCCGCCTCTCGGCGATGGGGGGAGCCGGCACGGGCCGCATCTACGCCCTGAGCCGCGAGTACGTCGAGCCGCTCCTGATCGCCCCGAGCGTCGCGGGCAGCACGGTGGGCGTCGAACGCCGTAGCCCCGGTCTCGCGCGGCCGCGCCACGAAGGCGCGCTGCGCCGCATCGGCTGACCCTACGGGGGAGGGGACGCGCATCCGGAAAACGGCACCGAGCGCCCCGGCGCGGGGCCTCACGTCGTGTTCAAGTCGGACACTTTGTAGAAGGTTTCTATATTTCGTCGACACCTCACCCGCGTCGCCAAACAACGCCGCCGTTCTAAAATCAACATCATGAGGTCAAGCATCGAATACTATAGCTTGTAATTTAATCCCGCTCCGCGACGGCTTTCATTGACGGATTTCGCGACTCTCAGGCACTGATTTCGTGCATCACGATTCCGCCGAACACAGTTGTCACAGGCGCCGGAGGAACTCGATTAACCAGTAATTAACTATGCCCGCGTTTGATGATGCAGCGCGAAAAGAGGCGCAGATCCGCCACCTCTCGGGGTTCCGCACACGTGTCCCACCGTCTCAGAACCGCGCCGTTCCTGCTCACCGCTCTGGTCCTGGCGCCGACCTCCGCCCGCGCAGCCGACTGGTACACGGGTGCCGCCCAGCCAGAGGTCGCGGGTGACGACTGGATCGTCGCGGTCGATGCCGGTGCCACCGTCACGACCAACAGCTCCGCGTTCGGAACGGTCACGGCGACGATCGCGCCGGTCGGAACCCTCCTCGAAGACGGTCTGCGCGTCCGGCTCCAGGGCGTGGCCGGCACCTATTCCTATCCGGGCGCGGCGGTCCGTCAAACCGTCACCGGCGTCCAGCAGGAAGGCACGGTCCTCCTCGGCTACGAGTGGATCTGGCAGCAGGCGGCGCTGGCCGGATACATCGGCATGAACGTGCGCAGCAACGAACTGTCGATCCTGGACCCCGGCAATCCCGTGGTCGGCACGGGCCTGGGCGTGAAAGTGGCGGCGGACCTCTACGTGAACCCCACAGAGAACACGCTGTTCTCGGCCAATGCCTCCTACTCGACATTGTTCAACGCCTATTACGCGCGCTTCCGCACCGGCGTTGCGGTGGTGCCGGGCGTGTTCATCGGCCCCGAGGCCACGCTCCTGGGCGACGCGTTCTTCAACGGCTGGCGGGCCGGCGGCCACATCACCGGATTCGCCATCGGTCCGATGAAGTTCTCCCTCGGGGCTGGCTACGCATTCGATCGTATTCGCAAGGGTGGATACTACACCAGCGTCGATGGCCGCATCGCGTTCTGAAATCACGCTGGGGGCATGCCGCGCGAGCGGCATCCCATCACTCCATTCTTCCTTCGCCTAACGCGGAGTGGCCCCATGCCACCCTTTCTCGTCCGAACCATCTGGCTCGCCAGCGCCGCGGTGACCCTGCTGTTGCTATCGCAACCTCTGGGAACGGACGTTCAGCTCGAGATGAGCCTCGGCGCCATCGCGGTCATGATCCTCCTGTGGCTGTTCGCCAAGGGGCGCACCGGGCGTCTGACCTTCCTCGCCATCGGCAGCCTCGTGGTGCTGCGCTACATCTATTGGCGCCTGTCGAGCACGCTGCCGCCGATCGGCGATCTTCCGGGCTTCACGGCCGGCGTGATCCTGATCGCGGCGGAGCTCTACTGCTTCTACATCCTGGCGGTCAGCCTCGTGATCAACGCCGATCCACTGCGGCGTCCCCCGCCCCCGCAGGACGCGGACGACGACCTGCCGACCGTCGACATCTTCGTCCCGACCTACAACGAGGACCGGCACATCCTCGCGACGACGCTCGCGGCCGCGAAATCCCTCGACTACCCGGCGCACAAGTTCACCGTCTGGCTCCTCGACGACGGCGGTACGGACCAGAAATGCGCGGATGGCGATCCCCACAAGGCCGAGGAGGCGCGGGCGCGCCGCAAGGTCCTGCAGGCCCTCTGCGCGGATCTCGGGGTGTCCTACCTGACCCGGCGGCGCAACCTCCACGCCAAGGCCGGAAACCTCAACAACGGCCTCCAGAACTCGATCAGCGAGATCGTCGTGGTGCTGGATGCGGACCACGTGCCCTTCCGCTCGTTCCTGCGCGACACGATCGGCCATTTCGGCATGGATCCGAAGCTGTTCCTCGTGCAGACGCCGCACGCCTTCCTGAATCCCGACCCGATCGAGCGGAATCTGAAGACCTTCGAGCGGATGCCTTCCGAGAACGAGATGTTCTACGCGGTGGGGCAGTGCGGGCTCGACAAATGGAACGGCTCGTTCTTCTGCGGCTCGGCCGCGCTGCTCCGGCGCAGCGCGCTGGACGAGGCGGGCGGTTTCTCCGGCATCACCATCACGGAGGATTGCGAGACCGCCTTCGAGCTGCATTCGCGTGGCTGGACCAGCCTGTACGTCGACAAGCCCCTGATCGCCGGCCTCCAGCCGGAGACGCTCTCGGCCTTCATCGGGCAGCGCTCACGCTGGTGCCAGGGCATGCTGCAGATCATGCTTCTCAAGAACCCGCTCTTCAAGAGCGGGCTGAAGCCGATCCAGAGGCTCTGCTACCTGTCGAGCATGACGTTCTGGTTCTTCCCGCTCCCGCGGCTGATCTTCATGGCGGCCCCGCTGCTGTACATCTTTTTCGATATGAAGATCGTCGTCGCCAACGTCGACGAGGCCATCGCCTACACGGCCACCTACATCGTCGTGAACCTGATGATGCAGAACTACCTCTATGGACGGGTACGCTGGCCCTTCGTCTCCGAACTGTACGAGTACGTTCAGGGCCTGTTCCTCATCAAGGCGACCGCCGCCGTCATCCTGTCGCCGCGCAAGCCGACCTTCAACGTCACGGCCAAGAACGTCAGCCTCGACCACGACCAGCTCTCCCCCCTGGCGCTGCCCTACTTCATCGTTTTCGCAGTGCTCTTCCTCGCGCAAGCCTTCGCCACCTACCGCTACAGCTTCGAGCCCGGCGTCACGAACCTGATGCTCGTGGTCGGCCTCTGGAACCTGTTCAACCTCATCACGGCCGGCGCCGCCCTGGGCGTCGCCACCGAGCGGCGCCAGACCGAGACGGCCCCCTCCCTGCCGGTCGACCGGCCCGCGGTGCTGAACCTCAACGGGACGACCATCGACGTCACCGTGGAGCGCATCTCCAGTGCCCGGTGCCGGATCCGGATGGATGCCGTGGTTCCGATACGCCGCAGCGACGACGGTTCGGTCGGCACCCTCGCGGCGATCCACCAGGGCCACGTGCCGCTCCTGAGTCATGCCCGGACGATCCCGGTGCGGGTGGCGGGAATCACCGCCGCCGGCGAGGAATCGATCTGCGATCTCGTCTTCGAAACCCTGACGCCCGGCAGCTACCTCGCCCTCGCGGACATCATGTACGGCGATGCCGGCGCGATGGTCCGCTTCCAGCAGCGCCGCCGCACCCACAAGGACATCCTGTCGGGGACCGGGCAGTTCATCGGCTGGGGTCTGTACGGACCGATCCGCGCCCTGGCCTGCCTGATGACGGGAACCGCGCAGCGCCCTGTCGAGGAGGACGCCCCGAAGGCCGCCGCGGGCGCGCGCCGCCGCGCCGCCGATCCGGACACGCAGCCGGCCTCCCGGCCGGCGGCCGCCGCGCCACCGGCCGAAGGATCCCCGAGCTGGCTCCAGCTGATGGTCGAGACCGAGAACGCGCAGGACGAGGCAGAGCGCGGTCGTCGGACCTCGGACCGGATGGTCGCCGCCCCGACGGGGCTGCGGAGCTGAAAGCGCGCGACCGCAAGCCCACCCACGGACAGTCCATCCCTCGGACACGAGCTCGAAACCGGCAATGCCCGTCACATCCCAGCACCGTCCCAGATCGCACACGGCCTCCGCGCTGACGCTGGCCGGCCTGCTTCTCGCGGTGTCCCACCCCGCCCACGCGCAGAGCTTCATCGGGCGTGGCGCGCCGCGGGTCCTCGCCGTTCCGGATGCCGAGCGCGCCGGCCGCCCGACCACCGCCGTCCGGGCGGAGGCGGAGCCCGCGTCTCCGCCCGTCGCGCCGCCGCTGCCGCAGCGCCCGTTCCCGGCCCTGTCCAGCAGCCTGCGCCTCAGCGGCGAGGAGAGCGGCCTGCAATGGCCGGTCTACCTCACGGAGGCGCAGTCCCGGGAGCAGGTGCGCCTGCGCATCGGCTACCTCGCGGCGATCTCGGTCGTGCCCGACGCCTCGTTCCTGACCGCGAAGGTCAACGGCGTGGCCGTGGGACGCAGCGAGATCAAGGCTCCGGGCGCGATCCGGATCATCGAGTTCGACATCCCCGGCGACCTCCTGAAGCCGGGCTACAACGCCCTGGAGATCGCCGGTGTCCAGCGGCATCGGGTCGACTGCTCCCTCGACGCGACCTACGAGCTCTGGACCCAGATCGACCCGGCCTGGACGGGTCTCGTCTCGGTCTCGGGCGCCGCGATGGCCAATTCCTTGCGCGATCTGCCCGCCATCGCCCCGGATGCGCGCGGCATCGTTCCGATCCGGATCGTCCTGCGAAACCGGCCGGGCTTCGCCACCTTCGAGCGCCTGATCGGCCTGGTCCAGCGCCTGGCGCTCGCGGGCAGGTTCAGCCAGGTCTCGGTCGAGTTCGCGGGCGAGACTCAAGGGTCGGCCGGCCTCGAGATCCACGTAGCGGATGACGCAGGGACCGGCGGTCCCGGCCGCCAGCCTCTGACCTTCGAGCCGCCGCAGGGCGACCGGGCGGCCCGCATCATCCTGGCGGGCGACACGCCCGCCGAGATCGAGGCGGCCAGCCGAATCGTCAGCGGCATCACCACGCGCGAACCGATGGGTAGCCCGCACGGCCTTCAGGCCCTCGCCCGCATGCGCGGCGTGCCGGCCCAGGGCCGCGAGACGTTGCCGTTCTCCGCGTTCGGCATCGAGAACCGGGAATTCGCCGGCCGCCTGTTCCGGACCGGCTTCGACCTGACCCTGCCGACGGATTTCGTGCCGGCGGATTACGACAAGATCGCCCTCACCCTCGCGGGCGGCTATGCGGCGGGGCTGGAGCTCGGCGCCCAGATCATCGTGGACGTCAACGGGCGCAACGTGGCCAGCGCGCCCCTGGCGAATGCGGGCGGCGAACTCTTCCGGGACGAAACGATCGCTCTGCCGCTCAGCCGCTGGCGGCCAGGACGGAACAAGGTCGAGGTGAGGGCCCTGCTTCCGGCCCCCTCCGACCGCGCCTGCGAGGGGGGCAGCACGAAGAACCGCTTCCTGCTCCTCGACCGGTCGACCCTGGCGGTTCCCCAGCTCGCCCGGGCGATCCGCCTGCCGGACCTCGCCGCGACGCTCGGCGGCGGCCTGCCGAAGGTCTCGCCCGGCCAGCGCCCCCGCCTCGTCGTGCCGGCGCCCGACCGGGAATCCATGGCCGCCGCCGCGACCCTCGCGGTCCAGATGGCGCTCTCGGCCGAGAAACCCATCGACTTCGAACTGACCAACGATCGCGCCCTCGAAGGGCGGACGCCGACCGTGGTCGTCGGGCCGGCCCGCGCCCTCGATCCCGCCATCCTGCGCACCACCGGCCTCGATCCCGACCAGATCCGCCAGATCTGGCAGGGACGGGCGGCCACGGCGCCCTTGAGCGAGCCCGGCCGCCGCTTCGCCGTGATGGACGGCGCGAGTCTCGACCGCCTGCGCAACGACCGCCCCCCGGCCTGCGCACTTCCGGCCGCGGGCCCCCGTCCGGCCGGCGCGGTCGGCCGGTCGCGTACCGATTCCGCCACGGGCCGACGCGAGCGCGATGTCCTCGCCGAATGGAACGGCGCCACCGCCTCGCAGGACCGCCTGTCCGATCAGGTCGCCACGATGTCGGCGAGACTCGCCGCCGCCGCGCGCGAGAGCTGGGCCGCCACCAAGGCCTGGGCCGAGGACCAGGTCCGCGAGCCCGAGATCGAGATCGGATCGCAGGCCTCCCTGATCGTCGGCCAGGGCCTGCCCGGGCGCGACCCGAACGGCCTCCTGACCGTGTTCACGGCCCCGAGCGCGGCCACGCTCCAGGCCTCGGCCATCTGCCTCACGACGCCCTCGATCTGGAACCGGATCGAGGGTCGGGTCGCCACCCTCGACGCCAATGACGGTGCGCTCACCAACCACACGGCCAAGCAGGCCCGGTTCGTGGAGAGCGGGCCGGTCTCTCTCGAGAACCTGCGCCTCGTGGTTGCGGGCTGGTTCTCCACCAACCCGAGCATGTTCACACTCATCATGTTCGCCGCCGCGATCAGCCTCGGCCTGAGCACCTCGGCGATGCTGCGCGGCCTGGGCCGGGCCAATCCGGGCACCGCCGCACCGGCCAGATCCGACGAGGGGGGAATTCCGCGATGAAGCCGTATCGGGCGCACGCATACGCGGCTTCGCTCTGCCTGCCGCTGCTGGCCATGGTTCCGGCGGTCGCGCAGGGCCCCGCCATCCCCCCCGAGACGAAAGCCGGCGACGCCAAGCCGGGCGACGCCAAGACTGTCGAATCCAAGCCCATGGATTCCAAACCCGTCGGGCAAGGCACTTCCCAGCCAAGCACCTCTCAGCCAAGTGCCTCCCAGCCAAGTGCCTCCCAGCAAGGCGGGGCGCGGCCAAGCGGGTCTCAGCAGAGCGGATCTCAGCAGAGCGGAGCTTGGCCGGCCGAGACGCTTCCGATGCTCAACAGCCTCGGGAACACGCCGGGCTGGCGCAACTACAAGGCCCGCTTCGTGACGGACCAGGGCCGGGTCGTCGACACGGGCAACGGCCGCATCAGCCACAGCGAGGGGCAGGGCTACGGCATGCTGCTCGCGGTGGCGGCGGGCGACCGCGACGCCTTTCAGCGGATCTGGAACTGGACCCGCGCGAACCTGATGGTCCGCGACGACGCCCTGCTCGCCTGGCGCTGGGAGCCGGACAAGCGGCCCGCCGTCGCGGACATGAACGACGCGACTGACGGCGACATCCTCGTGGCCTGGGCCCTCGCCGAGGCCGCCGAGGGCTGGTCGGACGAGGGCTATCGCCTCGCCAGCCGGCGCATCGCCGTGGACATCGCCCGCCGGACGGTCCTGTTCCGTAACGAGGGCCTGCCCCTGCTACTGCCCGCCATGAACGGCTTCTCGGCCGAGGAGCGGAGCGACGGTCCGGTGATCAACCTGTCCTACTGGGTCTTCCCGGCCTTCCCGCGGCTCGCCGGCGTCGCGCCGGAATTCGAGTGGAGCCGCCTCAGCGCCGTGGGCCAGGAACTCACCCTGCGCGCCCGCTTCGGTTCGGCCCAGCTGCCGACCGAATGGATCTCGATGCGCGGGGGCCAGCCCCAGCCGGCCACGGGCTTTGCGCCGCACTTCTCCTACAACGCGGTGCGGCTCCCCCTCTACCTCGCCATGGCGGGCATCACGGAGCGGACCTACTACGAGCCCCTGCTGAAGCTCTGGGCCGAGCCCGATCCCGCCGGGCTGCCGATCATCGACACGGCGAGCGACGCCGTCGCGGGGCGCATGGCGGAGCCCGGCTACGCGGCGATCCCGGCCCTGGCCGTCTGTGCCGTCTCCGGCACGCCGCTGCCCGCCGGGCTGTCGGACCCGGTCCCGAACGAGAACTACTATCCCGCCACGCTCCATCTCCTGGCCCTGACGGCCACCAACATGCGGTATCGCTCATGCCTCGGCCGCTGAACCCGCGATGCCGCGCGGCGCCGCTCCTCGCCCTCGCCGGGGGGCTTGCCGGGACCTTGGCCTGG
This sequence comes from Methylobacterium goesingense, assembly GCF_022179225.1. Classification (GTDB taxonomy): domain Bacteria; phylum Pseudomonadota; class Alphaproteobacteria; order Rhizobiales; family Beijerinckiaceae; genus Methylobacterium; species Methylobacterium goesingense. Next base: position 4,372 of record NZ_BPQL01000208.1, on the reverse strand, counting down.
GCCGGCCCTGCGGCGGCGCAGCCGGCCCCCGTCCGCACGGGGGTGCTCCAGCTCAACGAGCGGCGCGCGCCGGTCATCCTCGACACGCCCCAGAACGCGGGCGGCGCCGAGATCATCGACGAGAGCGCCCTGCGCTACTACGCGGCCCAGCGCCAGGGCGAGCGCGTCCAGGCCGAGATCGCGCGGCTGCGGCGGCGCCATCCGAACTGGACCGTGCCGGCCGACCTCGACACGCTGAAGCCGAGCCCGCCGGAGGAAGCCCCGATGTGGGACCTCTTCACGGCCGGCCGCTTCGACGAATTGCGCACCGCGATCAGCGTCCGCCAGTCGGTGGATCCCGGCTGGCAGCCCTCGGAGGACCTCGCGCGCAAGCTGAACCGCGGCACCCTGCGCAGCGCAGCGCGGGCGGCCGCCCGCGACGGCTCCTGGGACGACCTCATCGCCCGCGTGAAGGGGACTCAGGAGGGCATCCAGAACCTCGACATCGACATCGCCTGGACGCTGGCCGAAGCCTATGCGCGGACCGGCGACATCCCCTCGGCCTCCGCGCTGTACGGGACTCTCCTGAAGGAGCAGGCCGATCCCGGCCTGCGCCTCGCCACGGTGCAGAAGGCCATGGCGGCGATGCCGATGGCCGCCGTCGAGCCGCTCCTGGCCATGCGGAGCCCCGGCACCGAGGGCACGGACGAGTTCCGGTCCATCCACGGGGACGTGACTCGGGCCCGCATCGCGGCGGTCCTGCATGGGCAGCCGGCCGGACGCATCGAGCCGGCCGACCTCGCCGCCCTCGGTGAACAGGCCCGCCGGGTGGGCGAGCCCGCGCAGATCGCGCTGCTCGGCTGGTACGCCTATCACAGACGCCAATTCCGCGAGGCCCTCGACTGGTTCAAGACGGCCCTGGCCCGCGGCGGCGATGCCACGGTGGCGACGGGCCTCGCCCTGTCGCTGCGCGAGATGGGACAGGACCGCGAGGCGGAGGAGGTCGCGTTCGCCTGGCGCAACGCCTCGGTGACGAACCTCTCCCTCTACGTCGACATGATGGAGCGGCGCCTGGGCGAAGGCCCCGCCTCGCCCGTCGAGACCGAGCGCCTCGACCGGTTCGCCAAGGTCGTCCTGGCCACGAGCGCCCCCGAAGGCGCACAGGCGCTCGGCTGGTACGCCTACAATGCCTGCCAGTTCGATGCCGCCGCGGACTGGTTCCAGAGGGCCGTCGCATGGCGGCCGCGCGAATCCGCCGTGCTCGGCTACGCCCTCAGCCTGTCGCGCCTGAAGCGCACGCGGGACTACCTGGAGACCGTGAACCGGTACGACGGCCTGTTCCCGAAGGTGGTCGGACTCGTCTTCGCCGAGCCCGATCCGCAGGCGCGCGATACCGGCCCGTGCGGCCCGGCCCCGGCGGTTCAGCAGCAGGCGGCGGCCCCCGCGCCGCCGCGCGTGAAAGTGCCCAAACCGACCGTCGCCACCGCGCCGGTCCGCCCCCTGGCCGTCCAGCGCGGGGAATTCCCCATCATAGTCCCGGCGGAGAACCCCCTGCGCTTCGGCGAGGGCGCGTCCCTCACGCCGCGCGCGCGGGACGCGGAATACCTGCGTGAGGTGCGCGGGCCGCAACCCCTGGTCGCCCGCCGCGTCGTGGGCGTCGGGGCCATGCCCTACGAGCGCTATGGCTTCACCCTGCTGCCGGGATGGAACGGCCTCGCTCGGGCGAGCCTCCAGGCCGGACCGCCGGCCCCGCCCGTAGGCACCCTCGCGCAAGCCGAGGCTGGCATCCTTGCGCAGACCGGCTCGCCCCGGTTGGTGCAGCCCCGGGACGGCGATCGCTTCGGTCCGTTCGATACCGCCAGCACCGAACGGAGCGGCCAGCGAAATTCAGGACTGGATCGATGAACGGACCGATGTTCCCCGCCGGCCGGCCGGAGCTGCCCTTCCGGACCACGCTTCTCCGGATGACGGGCCTCGCCCTCGGCCTGACCCTGCTCGGGGCTTGCCAGACCGCGAAGACGAGCCGGACCGCCCCGCGCTTCGAGACGGCCTTCACCTCCACGGGGCCCGCCGGCAACCAGCCCCTCGTCTTCGTGCCGAACAGCGGCGCCATCGAGTCCGTCGAGGAAACGCGCTCGCGCGCGGGCCTGCGGCAGCGCATCGTGTACGGACAATCCCGCGGCCGGGTGGATCTCACCATCGCGTCGGGCCGGGTGTGGGACGATCCGGCCATGGCCAAGCCGAGCCGCGCCGGAATCGCGGCCGAACTCGAAAGCCTGGAGGATGGATACGCCTATCGCATCGTCCGTCAGCCGATGACCAACGCCTACGGACCCATCGGGGTCGCCGTGAGCCAGCGCTGCGCCTATGCGTGGCAGTGGATCGAGGGCCTGCAGCGGGTCGAACTCGGCCGCGCCGCCCTGCGCGGGCCGGTCGCGGTTTCGCTCCGCGTTCAGCATTGCGGCCGCAGGCCGATGGCCACCGAGGCGCTCCTGGCCGACCTCGCCCGCATCCGCCTCGGGGTATCCACCGAAGCGGTGGCCCGTGCCTCGCGTCCCCGGATCGCCCGGGCGAGACCGGCCGCCGAACCCGTGGCCGCCCTGGCGCCGATCGCCCCGGCCGCACCTGCGCCGATTCCGATTTCGAGCCCGCCCTCGGTCGCGGTCAACAGCAGTCGCACCCTGGTGACGCTGCCGCCAGCCCCGGCGGGCCAGGCCTACCTCGCGCAGCCCGCTCCGGCTCCGGCCGTGCAGCCCCTGCCCGTCGTTCCCCGGCCGACGGCCTCGGGGGGCCCGGATCGCGCGCGCTTCCTGACGGACGCCCTGCCGGCCTCCGGTCGTACCCCGCCGGCCGGCTGGTAGGCGCTCCGGACGATAAGGATGTGACCTGACCGGCTGGCTTTGGACCGGACCGATACGGTTTCGAGTCGATCACTTCGGTCGGCCGCGCGCGCGATGCGCTCCCTTGTGACTCGAAGACCGCCGCCGCCCGGGACGGAACCCGGCGCCGCCGAATTGATGCGTCGGGCTTTTCGGAGCATGCCTGCACGATGCCCGAGGACGGTCGCCCCGGCGCGCGGGGACGGCCATCGATGAATCAGGATCACCATGCGCACGCACGCCCTCCTCGCCCTCGCACTCCTGGCGGCCCTCGCGCCGCACCCGGCGGTGTCCGCGCCGGACGCGACCGTGCTCGCGGCGGCCAAGGCCCAGGACGGTCCCTATCGTGAAACCCTGAAGGGGCTGGTCGACATCGATACCGGTACCGGCGACGTGCCCGGTCTCACCCGGGTCGAGGCGATCCTGAAGGGGCGCCTCGCGGCGGCGGGGCTCACGGTGGAGAGCCGGGCCGCCCCCGCCTTCGGCGGCAACACCCTGGTCGGCACGCGCACCGGCACGGGCACGCGCCGGATCATGATGCTGGTGCATTACGACACCGTGTTCGGCACGGGCGACGCGGCCAAGCGCCCCTACACCGAGCGCGACGGACGCGCCTACGGGCCGGGCGTCGCCGACGCGAAGGGCGGCGTCGCGATGATCCTGCACGTGCTGGCCGCCCTGGAGGCGCTGCGCTTCGAGGGCTACGGCACCCTCACGGTGGTGCTCAATCCGGACGAGGAGCGCGGTTCGCGGGGGTCGCGCGAGGAGATCGCCCGGCTTGCCCGCGACCAGGACGTGGTCCTGTCCTTCGAACCGTCCTTCGCCGAGGCCGGCGTCGACGCCGTCACGGTGGCGACGAAGGGCATCAACTACGCGAGCCTCACGGTGAAGGGCCGGGCCGCCCACGCCGGCGGCGCGCCGGAGGCCGGCCGCAACGCGGTGGTCGAACTCGCCCACCAGATCCTCCAACTCCAGGACCTCGGCGACGCGGACAAGGGCACCAGCCTGCACTGGACCGTGATCCAGGGCGGCACCAAGCCGAACATCATCCCCGAGGCGGCGCGGGCGGAGGGCGACATGCGCTACTTCCTGCCCGCCGAGTACGACCGCGTGCTGGCGCAGGCCCGCCGGATCATCGGCACCCACCGCGTCCCCGACACGCAGGTGAGCTTCGATCTGGCCAAGGGCCGTCCGCCGCTGCCGCGCAACCCCGCGACCCAGGCGCTGGGCGAGCGCGCCCGGGCGATCTACGGCGAGATGGGCGCCGAACTGGCCCTCGCCGAGATCGGCGGCGGCACCGATGCGGGCTACGCCTTCCAGCCCGACAGCCCGGGCAAACCCGCCATCCTCGAATCCCTCGGCGTCGTCGGCGGCCACTATCACAGCGCGGACGAATTCGCGGTGCTGGCCAGCATCACCCCGCGCCTCTACCTCGCGACCCGTCTGGTGATGGAGGCGTCGCGGGAGCCGGCGCGCTGATCCGGTCCTTGGGAGACGGGCCTCCGCGGGCCGCC
>NZ_BPQL01000207.1 GCF_022179225.1 Methylobacterium goesingense | reverse complement strand
AGGCCTCCGGCGGGGCGACGTTCCCGCCGATGGGCCCCCAGACGATGATGACGGCTTCCTGCACCACCAGGGCGAGCCCCACCGTGACGAGGATGTGGAAGGTGTGGGGCAGCTTGTAGACCCGGCGCAGGAGCAGCCGCTCGGTCAGTCCCGCCACCCCCGCGACCACGAGGGCTGCGAGCGGCATCGCGACCCAGAAGCTCAGGCCCCGCTCGACGCCCTCATAGGTGAGATAGGCTCCCAGCAGGTAGAACGCCCCGTGGGCGAAGTTCACGAATTGCAGCAGCCCGAAGATGATGCTCAGGCCCACGGCCAGCAGGAAGTAGAGCATCCCGAGGCCGAGGCCGTTCAGGATCTGGAACAGGTAGGTCACGGGGTCTCCCGGCGGAGTGTGGCTCGACGCGGCCCTCCTCCCCCTTGTGGGGAGGGGTTGGAGGTGGGGGTGGTTGGGGGACCCTCAGGTCTCGGAGACAAGCGGAACCACCCCCACCCTCGATCCCTCCCCAGAAGGGGGGAGGGAGGGGCCCTCACGCCATCTTGCAGCCGGCCGCCTCGGGCGAGAGGAACGACTTGCCGGACTGGATCACCTCCGCGAAATCATCCTTGTCCTTCATGGCGGACTTCGCCTTACCCTTGAGCAGATAGTAATCCTTGATGACCTGATGGTCGGCGGCGCGGATCTCCTCCTCGCCGGTGAGGCCCGCGTAGCGCAGGCCCTCGAGGGCCTTGATCACGGCGGGGCCGTCGGCGCTGCCGGCCTTCGCGGCCGCGTCGAGGAGCAGCTTGGTGATCTGGTACGAGCCCGCGAAGGAGTAGTTCGGCGTCATCTTGGCGGTCTCGCGGACCTTGGTCACCAGGGCCTTGTTCAGGGGCGAGTCGATGCCATGCCAGTACTGGGCGCCGAAATAGACGCCCTCGCAGAGGTCGGCGCCCAGCGCCTCGAACTGCTCCAGGCCCGAGGCCCAGGCGAGCACGATGGTCATGCGCTTCTTAAGGCCGAAGCTCACCGCCTGGCGCAGCGCATCCGAGGATTGCGAGCCGAAGTTGAGGAGCAGCAACACGTCGGGCTTGGCCGCGATGGCGTTGGTCAGGTAGCCGCTGAACTCCTTCTCGGCCAGCGAGTGGTAGCTGTTGCCGACGTGCTCGACGCCCTTCTCCTGAAACACTGCCTTGGCGGCGCTCAGCAGGCCCTCGCCGAACACGTATTGCGGGGTGATCGTGTACCAGCGCTTGGCCTGGGGCATCTGCGCGATCAGCGGGCGCACCGTCTGCGCGATGGCCCCGAAGGTCGGTACCGTCCAGCGGAAGGTGCCGCGATTGCAGTCGGAGCCGGTGATCTCGTCGGCCCCCGCCGTGGTGATGAAGACCCCGTCGCCCTTCGTGACCTCCTTGCCCATCACCAGGGCCTCGGAGGAGAGGATGCCGCCCGCGAACAGCCGGGTGCCCTGGCCCATCGCCTCCTGCACCTTGCGGGCGGCGGGGGCCGGCTTGCCCTCGGTGTCGATATCGGCGACCGAAACCTTGCGGCCGAGCACGCTGCCGGCCTCCTGCGCGGCGAAGGCGGCGCCCAGCGAGGCGAACTTGCCGTTGGCGGCGAAGGCCCCCGAGATCGGCAGCGGTGCCCCGATCACCAGGGGGCCCTCCGCCGCGCGTGCGCCCCGCAGCAGGCCCGGAAGCGAGAGTCCGGAGGCGGCGAAAGCGCCGGCCGTGAGCGAGGTCTTCAGAAACGCACGACGATCACGCACAACATTGTTCCTTGATCACGGGCTTTGGCAGAGGATCTTTCTCCGCACAAAGGACGGTGCTTGTCCTGATCCGTCAAGCCGCTCGGCTCATGTTGCGCTGCACCTGTGCGAAACACGCTCGAAAGCCAACAGGACGGGCAGATCTTGCCCCGATCGCGATCAGACCCGGTACTTCGACAACAAATACGTGCGTCCGCGCCAGCATCACCCGCCAGGCGCGCATACGGCGAAGCCTCAGAAGGTTGGCGGCGTGCAGGCGCTTACCACCTCGCAGGCGACGGGGCCGACGCAGCGGAAGCGGTGCGGGCGGCGGCTCTCGAACGAATAGGCATCGCCCGGCCCGAGGATGCGGCGCTCCGCATCCACCGTCACCTCCAGGCGGCCGCACAGGATGATGCCGCCCTCCTCGCCCTCGTGGACCAGGGGCACGCGGCCGGTATCGGCGCCGGGCTCGTAGCGCTCCTTGAGGAGTTGCAGGCTGCGCCCGAACAGGTTGTCGCCCACCTGCCGGTAGGAAATCGGCCCCTTGCCGATCTCGGTGAGTTCGTCGGCCCGGTAGAACGCCCTGCGCGGGCGCTCCGGCTCCACCGCGAAGAACTCGGACAGGCCGATGGGAATGCCGTCGAGGATGCGCTTCAGGGCGCCGACGGACGGGTTCACGCCGTTCGATTCGATCAGCGAGATCGTCGAGTTCGGCACGCCGGTGCGCTTGGCGAGCGCCCGCTGCGACAGCCCGTGGCTCGTGCGGACGGTGCGCAGGCGTGCGCCGAGATCGATGCTCATCGGAATCCTCGCGGTCGCCTCTGGGGCGGAGCGCCCTGTTAGAGATGTTCAGGATTCACCGACATTGCCCTCGCGGGCCCCATGTTTTCAAGCACATCGTGCGGGAAAGAAAAGGACTTGTTCGTCCCGCGCAATCGGCGCCTCCTTCGGGATCATAGACGTCCCCCGAGGATCGCCATGGATCACCACCACGCCGCCAACGCCCCCGGGCTCGACGCCTACTGGATGCCGTTCACGGCCAACCGGCAGTTCAAGGCCGCGCCGCGGATGCTCGCCTCGGCCAAGGGCATGCACTACACCGCCACGGACGGGCGCAGCGTCCTCGACGGCACCGCCGGCCTGTGGTGCGTGAATGCCGGACACGGGCGCCAGGCCATCGCCTCGGCCGTCGAGCGCCAGCTCACCACCCTCGACTTCGCGCCCTCGTTCCAGATGGGCCACCAGGCGGCCTTCGACTTCGCCGAGCGCCTCGCCGCCATCGCGCCGGGCGGCCCGGAGGCGGGGCTCGACCGGGTGTTCTTCACCGGCTCCGGCTCCGAATCCGTGGACACCGCCCTGAAGATCGCGCTCGCCTACCAGCGCGCCATCGGCCAGGGCACGCGCACAAAACTGATCGGGCGTGAGCGCGGCTATCACGGCGTCGGCTTCGGCGGCATCTCGGTGGGCGGCCTCGTCAACAACCGCCGCGTCTTTCCCCTGCTGCCGGGCGTCGACCACCTGCGCCACACCCACGATCTTGAGCGCAACGCCTTCTCCAAGGGCCTGCCCGCGCACGGGGCGGACCTCGCCGACGACCTCGAGCGTCTCGTGGCGCTCCACGGGGCCGAGACCATCGCGGCCTGCATCGTCGAGCCGGTGGCCGGCTCCACCGGCGTGCTGCTGCCGCCGACGGGCTATCTCGAGCGCCTGCGCGCCATCTGCGACCGGCACGGCATCCTGCTGATCTTCGACGAGGTCATCACCGGCTTCGGCCGCCTCGGCACGCCCTTCGCCGCCGACTATTTCGGCGTGGTGCCCGATCTCGTCACGACCGCCAAGGGCCTGACCAACGGCACGCTGCCCATGGGCGCGGTGTTCTGCAAGCGCGCCGTCCACGACGCCCTGATGCACGGCCCCGAGGCCGTGATCGAGCTGTTCCACGGCTACACCTATTCGGGTCATCCGGTGGCCTGCGCGGCGGGCCTCGCCACCCTCGACATCTATGCGGCCGAGGGCCTGCTGACCCGCGGGGCGGACCTCGCCGAGGATTGGGCCGGCGCCATGCACGACCTGCGCGGCGCGCAACACGTCATCGACATCCGCACCATCGGCCTCGTGGCCGGCATCGAGCTGGCGCCGCGCCCGGGCGCGCCCGGCGCGCGGGCCTACGACGTCTTCGTCGACTGCTTCGAGCGCGGCCTGCTCGTCCGGGTCACCGGCGACATCGTCGCCCTGTCGCCGCCGCTCATCGTCGAGCGCGACCAGATCGACACCATGGCGTCGATCCTCGGCGACGCCATCGCCCGCGCCGCCTGAACTCTTCCGACTCTCCGTCCGTCAGGATTCTCGATGCCCACCGCGATTTCGC
>NZ_BPQL01000206.1 GCF_022179225.1 Methylobacterium goesingense | reverse complement strand
CGCCGGACAAGCGGGCGGCCTTCTCGGCCTGGAGTGCCGCCCGCTTGTCCGGCGCCCAGCCGGGCACGATGCGCTGGCGTGCCCGCGAGACCGCGAGCGCGTCCTCCGGAACATCGGCCGCGATCACCGAGCCGGCGCCCACGATGGCGCCCGCCCCGACGTTGACGGGGGCGACGAGCGCGGTGTTCGAGCCGATGAAGGCGCCCGCCCCGATCGTGGTGCGGTGCTTGTTCACCCCGTCGTAGTTGCAGGTGATGGTGCCGGCCCCGAGATTGGCGCCCGCCCCCACCTCGGCATCGCCCACGTAGGTGAGGTGGTTGGCCTTGGCGCCGGCGCCCATGCGGGCGTTCTTGACCTCGACGAAGTTGCCGATGCGTGCCCCCGTCTCCAGCACCGCGCCGGGGCGCAGGCGGGCATAGGGGCCGATCTGGACCCCGGCCGCCAGGGTGGCGCCCTCCAGATGGGAGAAGCTGTGCACCACGCACCCGTCGCCGACGCTGACGCCGGGACCGAACACCACATGAGGTTCCACCAGAACGTCGCGTCCCAACACCGTGTCGACATGGAAGAAAACCGTTTCCGGCGCGATCAGGGTCGCCCCCGCCACCTGCGCCGCCCGGCGCAGGCGCACCTGGATCTCGGCCTCGGCCACCGAGAGCTGGACCCGGTCGTTGACCCCTTGCGCCTCGGCCTCCGCCACCGGCACCACGGCGACCGCGAGGCCGTCCGCCACCGCGAGGCCGACGGCGTCGGGCAGGTAGTACTCGCCCGCCGCGTTGGCGTTGCCGATGCGGGTGAGGAGGGCGAGCGCATGGGTGCCCGACAGGGCCATCAGCCCGGCATTGCACAGGGTGACGGCGCGCTCCTCGGCGCTCGCGTCCTTCTCTTCTCGGATCGCCAGCGCGCGGTCCCCGTCCGTCAGCACCCGGCCGTAGCCGGTGGGGTTCGGTGTCCGAAAGGCGAGCACCGCCACGGCCGCGCCCTGGCTGAGCGGCGCGCGCAGGCGTGTCAGGGTCGCGGCGGTGATCAGCGGCGTGTCGCCGAAGGCGATCACCACGTCGTCGCTCACCGCGTCCGATCCCGTCGCCTCCAGGGCGGGCCGGGCGGCCAGCACCGCGTGCGCGGTGCCGAGGCGTTCGGCCTGGGGATAGATCGCGGCGCCGGGCGCCAGGGCGGCGATCTCGCGGGCGACCGCCTCCTGGCCCGGCTCCACCACCACGGCGATGCGCCCGGCCCCGGCGCCCTGCGCCGCGGCGAGCACGTGCCCGAGCATGGTCCGGCCGGCCACCCGGTGCAGCACCTTCGGCAGGTCCGAGCGCATCCGGGTGCCCTTGCCGGCGGCGAGCACGATGGCGGTGAGGCTGCGC
>NZ_BPQL01000205.1 GCF_022179225.1 Methylobacterium goesingense | reverse complement strand
TGTCAAACAGCGTTGAACATTGACCCTGGATCGGCGTCGAACTTTGACCCCTGGATAGGTATGGCGGGACGCCCCTGATCAGCCCGGCGAAGCGGGTCGGGGTGGCGTAGCCGGGCTGATCAGGGGTCCAGCAGGCGAGACGTGTGCGCCGACCTCAGGCGCGGTTCTTGAAGCGCCAGCTCTCGTTGCCGGTCTCGACGATCTCGCAATGGTGGGTGAGCCGGTCGAGCAGCGCCGTGGTCATCTTGGCGTCGCCGGCGAATACGCTCGGCCATTCCCCGAAGGCGAGGTTGGTGGTGACCACGATGGAGGTGGTCTCGTAGAGCTTGCTGATGAGGTGGAACAGGAGCTGGCCGCCCGACTGCGCGAACGGCAGGTAGCCGAGTTCGTCGAGCACCACGAGGTCGAGCCGGGCGAGATGGTCGGCGATGCGGCCCTGCCGGCCGGCGCGCGCCTCGGCTTCGAGCCGATTGACGAGGTCGACGACGTTGTAGAACCGGCCCCGCGCGCCATCTCGGATGCAGGCCCGTGCGATGGCGATGGCGAGGTGGGTCTTGCCGGTCCCGGTACCGCCGACGAGCACGACGTTGCGCTGGTGAGCCAGGAACTCACCGCCGGCGAGGTCGCGCACCAGACCCTCGTTGATCGGGGTGCCGTCGAAGGCGAACTCGGCGATGTCCTTGGCCAGAGGGCGCTTGGCAATCGTCATCTGGTAGCGGATCGAACGCGCCTGCTTCTCGGAGATCTCGGCCTGGAGCAGGTCGCCGACGATCTGCTGCGGCTCGTGGGTGCGCTTGACCGCGACCTTGATGATCTCGTCGTAGGCGGCCTTCATGCCGAAGAGCTTCAGCTCGCCCATGGTGGCGAGGATGTTCTGGCGTTCCATCATGGGGGGCTCCTCAGGCTGTCGTAGCGGGCACAATCGGCGACCGGCTCGTGGCGCAGCCGCAGGCTCTCGGGGGTCAGGATGGTGACGGGCGGGGTCGGCTCGCGCTGCCGGGCGAGGATATTGAGGACGACGTCGGCCGAGTGGACGCCCTCGCGCAGCGCCTCGGCACAGGCCGCCTCGACGGCCGGCAACCCGTCGCCGAGCACGGCGGTGAGGATCTCCACCATCTGCCGGTCACCTCCGGCACTGCCGGCGAGCTTGCGTCGGACCCGGTCGAGGGCGGGAGGCAGCACCCAGTCCTTGAACGGTGCGCCGTTCCGGAGCGCGCCGGGCTTGCGGGCCAGCACGGGGACGTAGTGCCAGGGATCGAACACGGTCTGATCCCGGCCGAAGGCGCGCTCGTGCTCGGCGACGACGCGACCGTCCTGCCGGATCTCGACGCGCTCGGCGTAGGCACGGACCTCGACCGGGCGGCCGATGGCAGAGGCCATGACCGAGTATCGGTTGTTGTCGAAGCGCACGAGGCAGGTCGTGGACACCGAAGCGCTGATGGCGTGGAAGCCGTCGAAGCGGCCGGCATAGGGAACGAGGGCTGCCCGCTCGGCCTCGAACCGCTCCCAGACGGTGTGTTCGCGCTCCTCGGGATGAGGATGCGCCTTGGCGTATGCGATCACCCCATCGAGCAGGAGCGCGTTCAGTTCCTCGTAGCTCTTCACCCAGACGCGCGGGGTGAAGAAGCGCTCGCGCACCAGTCCGACCTGGTTCTCGACCTGCCCCTTCTCCCAGCCCGAGGCCGGCGTGCAGGCGACCGGATCGACGAGGTAGTGCGAGCACATCTGCAGGAAGCGGCGGTTGTAGGCGCGCTCGCGCCCGACGAAGATCGTCTCCACCGCGGTCTTCATGTTGTCGTAGATGCCGCGCTGGCAGGTGCCGCGGAAGAACGCGAACGCCCGGTCGTGGGCGTCGAACACCATCTCCTGGCTCTCGCGCGGATAGGCCCGCACGAACAGCATGCGCGAGTGGCAGAGCCGGACGTGGGCGACCTTGACCGTGACGGTCGTGCCGCCGATCAGCACGATCTCGTGGCTCCAGTCGAACTGGTAGGCCTCGCCCGGGGCGAACGACAACGGCACGAAGGCTTGCGCTGTGACCGAGGCGCGCTCGCGCTTCCAGGTCTTGGCATAGCGCCGAACGGCATCGTAGCCGCCCTCGTAGCCAAGCCCGCGGAGCGCCTCGTAGATCCGGATCAGCGTCAGCCGCTCGCGGGCAGACCTGCCGGCGTTGGTGGTCAGCATCCGATCGAGATCGTCGCGCCACGGCCCGAGCTTGGGCAGCGGCTGCACCTCACGCTCGTAGGCGAAGGCGGTGGCCCCCGACCGGATGACCTTCCGGACCGTGTTGCGGGAGACGTGCAGGTCGCGGACGATGTCCTTGATCGCGCGACCGCGGGTGAAGAACTCGCGCCGGATGCGCGCAATCGTGTCCACGCCCTTCATCCCCCTACACCACCCTTCCGGCCGTACCGGAGAGCAGTCTGCGAGAACGAGGTTAGGGGGTCAGAATTGGACGCCGATCCCCCGCCTCACGGGGTCAAAGTTGCACGCCGAAACACA
>NZ_BPQL01000204.1 GCF_022179225.1 Methylobacterium goesingense | reverse complement strand
ACGAGCCGGCCTTCGAGGCTCTGCTGAAACACACGGTGCGTGTCGCTCGCATGGCGGAGCAGTTGAGCCAAGGAGGGGGCGGCGTATTCGGTGCTCCGCGCAATCGCCTTCGGGGCAGGCTCAGCGAGGCGGAGGCGTTCGAGTTGGGCGCGGAACGGTTCGCGAAGTTGGCCAAAGCCGTTTCATCTTACGGCTTCACGATTATGCTTGAGCCGGCGCCGCCAGAATATGGAGGGGACTTTTTGCGAACGGAGCGGGATTGCGCAGCGATGGTGCAGTGTGTAGCGCATCCAGCGTTCCGGTTGCACGTAGATACGGGCTGCCTAACTATCGCTGGTGAGGATGGCGCTGAGATTGTGGCCAAATATCATAACCTCATCGGCCATATCCACTTGTCGCAACCGAGCTTAGCTCCCGTGGAGATGAGCGCAATGCCCACCTTTGCCTGCCTCCTCCGATCACTGCGCGAAGCTGCGTATAGTGGCTGGACGGCCATTGAGATGCGGGAGTCCGACCTGCCGATGCAGGCCGTTGAAGTGGCGATTCGAACGGTTCATGCAGCCCTACCAGGATCTTCTAACTGAGATGGCGCGGATCCCGCACGATACCCGAAAGGGCAACTCCATGCGCCGAACCCACGTAGAGATTTTAAATGAGCTTGATCAGATGTTTTTCGGACGCAGTGTTTTCAGCTCTCGGATTTAGCAAATTTGATCTCTCGTAATATTATACGAAATATCCAAGTCAGCGTTTGTTGATGATCGAGGTATAGGCTAATCTGATCGTTTCGACCTATCAGGCCAAACACAAGATTTTTATGCCGATACTGCAGGAGCGGCCGGCGGAGCACAGCCTACAGGTTAAGGTGAGCAACCTATCGCGCTTTTTCGAACTTCAGAGCATCATGCGAAAAAAGCACCGGCCACGCACCCGAGCGGGATCGGCAAGACATGAAGGCTGCCCTTTTCGTCTGGGCTACAATCGGCGAACACTTCAGTACCTCCATCGTTGAAACACGGGTCCAGGCGCTGAGGCAGCCCTACACCGTCATCCTAGTGCAGTGACGCGGACGAAGGATTCACGGGCGGGATGAGGTGTGCGAGTCTGGGCGATGGCTCAGACTGTCTGCGTGCTTCCCGATGCAGCCGACATGACCCGGCTCGCTGCGATCGCGCAGGATCGATCCCGCCCACTCAAATACATCCAGCGTGCCCGCATCGTCCTGCTCTCAGCCGATCGTCTAAGCGTTCAAGATGTGGCCCGGCGGGCGGGCGTCAGCCGCCCGGCCGTGTGGCGCTGGCAGCAGCGCTACGCTGGGGCGGGCGTCGAAGGTCTTCTGCGCGACAAGACGCGTCCGCCCGGCACGCCACCCCACCCGACCGAGACGGTGGCTGAAGTGCTGGCGCTGACCTGCTCGGAGCCACCAGGCGAGGTAACCCATTGGACCGGACGTGCCGTAGCCCGGGCGGTTGGGATATCGTTGCGCGCCGTGCAGCGGATCTGGGACGCTCACCGCCTCCAACCGCATCGACTGCGCACCTTCAAGCGCTCGCGTGACCCGGCCTTCGCCGTCAAGGTCGAGGATGTCGTCGGCCTCTACATGAACCCACCCGCCCACGCGGTGGTGCTGTCCATCGACGAGAAGTGGGATTGCCCCGGTTTGGTGGTTCTCCCGCAGTTTGCGTGGATCACGCAGCGAGGAGGACACGCCGTCGGAGCAGGGGGAAGCCTGCGCGTCCGTACATGGTCCGCTTGAGCATCTTCAGGCGGCTGATCTGACCCTCCGCCTGACCGTTGCTCCATGACGTCGTCAATGCGGTACGCACCGCCGCTCCGTCCCGCTCCAGGCCAACAGCGAACGTCTCGAGGGCCGGTATGCCACTGAGGCGCGCCGCGTCGAGCCAGAGGTCGAGTTCGCCGGCAGGATCCGAGGGCCGGCTGTCATCATCACAGCAGGTCCGCACCAGAACTGCGAACCGCTGCGCCAGGTCACCAAAACGGGCCGCCTCCGGGTCCTGCTCGATCCGGCCTATAGCAGCGGTCGCATGGGGCAGGCGGCCTTCGACGGGCTGGGTCAGGAACCAAGCCAGTTGCTTGGGAGACGGAAGAGGGATCGCATCGGTGACCGGCGGGGACGTCCGGGCCAGCCATTTGCGGGCGGTGCGCCGCGCTGGTCTCGTGCGACGCTCGGCAACGAAGCGGTGAACCTGCCGGTGCGTACCGGCAAAGCCACGCTCGCGTAGCTCGCGCCAGAGTTCCATCGCATTCTCGCACCCCTCGGTCATACGCTGCTCCAGATGCGCAAGGTAGGGATCGAGGCGGCTGGGGCTCGGGCGACGCGTTGCGCGCTCCGGAAAGCTCTCGGCCTGTGCATACTTGCGCACCGTCCCGCGTGCGAGGCCCGTCTGCCGAGCGATCGCCAGCAGGGTCTCACCGCCCTGAAAGCGCCGACGCACGTCCTCGTAAGCGGCCAGACGCCGGGCACGGCTGTCGAGGCCCACGGCGATCTCGGCTTGGCTTCGGCGGTAGGCTCGCAGACGTTGTCCGGGCCGTCGCGCCTCTTCGGCGGCAAGGCTTGGCAGATGTCGTAAGCGTCCGTGGACGCGGCCGAGCCAGCGCTCCACGGCTTGGCGCAGGTTGAGGAGCAGATGCCAGCGGTTGGCGACCTGGAGAGCCGCGGGGGCGCCCATGGTGGCTGCGCGCGCGTATTCGGACGAGCGGTCGCGCGTGATGACCGCAATCCCGGGATGTCGACGCAGCCACGCGGCGACGGTTGTGCTGGAGCGATCTGGTAACAGGTCGATGGGACGTCGCCGGTCGAGATCGACGAGTAGCGTGCCGTAGGTCTGCCCCTTGCGGATGGCCCAGTCGTCGATCCCCACCGCTCTCAGCGGACCGATCGGCGGGAGCGTCATACCGTGGACGAGACGCAGCACCGTATCCGGACTCGTGGCCATGCCCAGATGCCCGGAGAGGCGAGCGCCGGCCTCGCCACCCAACGCAAGGCCTACATGGGCCTGAGCTCGAGCGAGCCGGCCGGTGCGTCGAGCGCGTGGCGGGAGAAGCCGCGGCAGCGGTTCGACGAACGTGCGCCGCCGACAGGCGGGATGGTGGCAGTAGAAGCGGCGGACCGTGAGCCGCAGCGTTACGGCTTCGCCGAAGCTTGGAAGATCGGCAGGATGCCGGACGTATCGGCTATGAACGGCAGAGCTTGGCGCGCCGCAGTCGGGACAGCGTCCACGATCCCGTCGAACGTGGGCGGCAATGATGAGATGACCGGAGTGCCGGACAACGCGGTCAACGATGCAGCCTGGCAGGGATGAAGATAGGATCATCCCCGAGCTGAATCAGCCTATCCACGCTGCGTCGCCGCGACCCTTCCACGCAAACTGCGGGAGAACCGGTTCGGTGGACACCGA
>NZ_BPQL01000203.1 GCF_022179225.1 Methylobacterium goesingense | reverse complement strand
CGGCATCCTCGGGCTCCGGGATGACGTTGTAGTCGCCGGCCAGCACCACCGCCTCCTCGGCCACGCGCAGGGCCTGGGCATGGCGCCGCAGGCGCTCCAGGAAGGCGAGCTTGTAAGGGTATTTTGGGCTGTCCACCGGGTTCCCGTTGGGCAGATAGATCGAGGCGACACGCACGGGGCGCACCGCTTCGCCGGACACGAGCGCCTCGATGTAGCGGGCCTGCTCGTCGTCGTCGTCGCCCGGGAGACCGCGGCGGATCTCGGACATCGCCAGGGGCGCGCGCACCAGCAGGGCGACGCCGTTGTAGGCCTTCTGGCCGAGGGTCTCGACAGCGTAGCCCGCTGCCTCGATCTCCGACCGGGGAAATCCCTCATCCTGGCATTTCAGCTCCTGCAGGCAGACCACGTCGGGTTTGGCCTCGTCGAGGAAGCCGACGAGATGGCCGACGCGCTGCTTGATCGAATTGACGTTCCAGGTGGCGATCCGCATGGGTCGGGGGTCTCTGGGCGTTGGTGCGCGAGGGTGTCCGTCATCGGGCCTTCGCCTCGGGCTGGCAAGGCGTCACACAGACTATGGATCGATTGGTGAGGGGGCCGGATGGCCGGGGACTGGCTGACGCCGATCTGCGCCTATTGCGAGCGCAGCGATCCCGGCTTCTGGGCGGAGCCGGTCAACGCTCTCTCGAACGCGGCCTTCCTGGTCGCGGCCGGTCTGGCGGCGTGGCGACTGCGCCGCGCCGGGACGGCGGATGTGCCGGCCTTCCTGCTCAGCGCCCTGGTGGCGGTGGTGGGTGTCGGCTCGTTCCTGTTCCACACCCTGGCGGTGCGCTGGTCGCTGCTGGCCGACGTCATCCCGATCGCGCTGTTCATCTACGCCTACTTCCTCCTGGCGATGCGGCGCTACTTCGACCTCGGAATCGGGGCGGCGCTCGCCACCACCGTGGCCTTCGCCGCCGTCAATCTCGGCCTGGAGCCGATCCTCGACGGGCTGACCGGCCGGTCGATGGACGCGCTGACCAACGGCTCGATCGGCTACGCCCCGGCCATCCTGGCGCTGGCGGGCGTCGCCGCCGGCCTGCTTGCGCCGCAGGGCTGCCGCCTCGGCCCGGCCCGGCACGAGGCCGGACGGGCGCTCCTCGGCATCGCCGCGCTGTTCGCCGTCTCGCTCGCCTTCCGCACCTTCGACCGAGCGGTCTGTCCGGTCTGGCCGCTGGGAACCCACGCGCTCTGGCACCTTCTCAACGCTGGCGTGCTCTACGGGCTGATCGCCGTCGCGGCCCGCTACCGTCGACGCCGATCGTAACACCGGGGCTCCGCTGCGGCCGGCCGTGTTGTTGCCCCCCCCGGCAAATCGTTGCAGAAGATCGGACCGCGCCGAGCGCGGCATCCACCTGCGCCGACCGACGCCGCGTCCCGCGCCGCCGCCGGACGCGGCAGGTCCCGGATGCGGCAGGTCCACGGCGCGACAGAGTGACGGAACACACCATGACACAGAGCCTTCGCCTCGGCGTCGCCGGCCTCGGCACCGTCGGCGCCGCCGTCGTCCGGATGGTCGCCCGCCGGGCCGAAGCCCTCGGCCAGACCAGCGGGCGGGCGATTCGCGTTACCGCGGTCTCGTCCCGCGACCGGAACCGTGATCGCGGCCTCGACCTCGCCGGCGTGAGCTGGTTCGACGATCCCGTTGCCCTGGCGACCTCCGGCGAGGTCGATTGCGTCGTCGAGCTCATCGGCGGCGCCGAGGGCCCGGCCCGGGAGACGGTCGAGACGGCCCTGGCGTCCGGCAAGCACGTGGTCACCGCCAACAAGGCGCTGCTGGCCAAGCATGGCGCGGCGCTCGCCCGGCAAGCCGAGGCGGCGGGCGTGGCGCTCGCCTACGAGGCCTCGGTGGCCGGCGGCATCCCGGTGATCAAGGCCCTGCGCGAAGGCCTGACCGGTAACACCGTGTCGCGCGTCTATGGAATCATGAACGGCACCTGCAACTACATCCTCACCCGGATGGAGCGCGAGGGCCTGACCTTCGAGGCCTGCCTCAAGGACGCCCAGGCCCTCGGCTATGCCGAGGCCGACCCGACCTTCGACGTCGAGGGCTTCGACACCGCCCACAAGCTTGCGATCCTGACGAGCCTCGCCTTTGGGACCGAGATCGACGCCGAGGGCGTCTCCGTGGAGGGCATCTCGGCGATCCAGCCCCTCGACCTGACCATGGCCGAGGAACTCGGCTACCGGATCAAGCTTCTGGGCGTCGCGCAGACCGCGGCCGGCGGCATCGAGCAGCGGGTGCACCCGACGATGGTGCCGAAATCCTCCGCCATCGCCCAGGTGATGGGCGTGACCAATGCCGTCACCATCGATGCGGACGCGGTGGGCGAACTCACCCTGATCGGCCCCGGAGCCGGCGGCGAGGCCACCGCCTCGGCCGTGGTCTCCGACATCACCGACATCGCCGCCGGCACCCGCCGCCCGACCTTCGGACGGCCCTCGGCGTCCTTGAGCCCATCCCAGCGCGTTGCAATGCAGCGGCACGAGGGCGGCTACTACATCCGCCTCACCGTGCACGACCGTCCCGGCGTCGCCGCGGGTGTGGCCACCCGCATGGC
The DNA here is from genome assembly GCF_022179225.1 of Methylobacterium goesingense. GTDB lineage: Bacteria > Pseudomonadota > Alphaproteobacteria > Rhizobiales > Beijerinckiaceae > Methylobacterium > Methylobacterium goesingense. Next base: position 4,362 of record NZ_BPQL01000203.1, on the reverse strand, counting down.
CGAGCGCGACATCTCCATCGAGAGCATTCTCCAGCGCCGCTCCGAGAGCGCGGCCTCGAAGGACCCGCACGGTCGCTCGGGCCAGCCGGTCCCCCTGGTGCTGATCACCTACGCTGCCACCGAGGGCACGATCCGGGACGCCCTCGACGCCATCGCGGCCGACGGTCTGCTCGCCGAGGCGCCCCAACTGATCCGGATCGAACGCGAGTAGCGTCGTTTCGTCTGCCAGCAAACGATCGGTGGAAGAACGAAGAAAAATGCGCGCAACTCGCGAAATGTGATGTCTCAAGCGCATTTTAGTTCATAAGAAGCGCCCGACAGAGGCGCAGGGGCGCGAGGTTTACATGTCCGGTGGCATCTTGGAATCACGTGCACCGGTGGCCCGGTCTCTCACGCTGGAGCTGGCGCGCGTCACCGAACGCGCGGCCATCGCCGCCGCCCGCCTGCGCGGGCAGGGCCGCGAGAAGGAGGCCGACCAGGCCGCCGTCGACGCGATGCGCCTGGAACTCAACCTGCTGCCCATCGACGGCACCGTGGTGATCGGGGAGGGCGAGCGCGACAACGCACCGATGCTCTATATCGGCGAGCGCCTGGGCACCGGCGACGGCCCGAAGGTCGACATTGCTGTCGACCCCCTCGAGGGCACCACCCTCTGCGCCAAGGACATGCCCGGCGCCATCGCGGTGACGGCCCTGGCGGAAGCCGGGTCGCTGCTCGCCGCTCCCGACGTCTACATGCAGAAAATCGCCATCGGCCCCGGCTATCCGGCCGGCCTCGTCGATCTCGACGCCAGCCCGGCCGACAATATCGGGGCGCTTGCCCGTCATAAGGGCGTCGACCCCGCCCAGATCACCGCGATCATCCTCGACCGGCCGCGCCACATGCAACTCGTCGCGGCAGTGCGCGAGACCGGAGCCGGCATCCGCCTGATCTCGGACGGCGACATCGCGGGCATCATCCACACCGCCAACGCCGACGCCACGGGTGCCGACATCTATCTCGGCATCGGTGCGGCCCCCGAGGGCGTCATCGCCGCCGGCGTGCTCCGCTGCATCGGCGGACACATGCAGGGCCGCCTGATCCTCGACAGCCACGACAAGCGCGAGCGCGCCGCCCGGATGGGCATCAGCGACCCGAACCGGAAATACGAATTGCACGACATGGCGCGCGGCGACGTCATCGTCGCCGCCACCGGGGTCACCGACGGCGCCCTCCTCAGGGGCGTCCGCTTCCGGCCCGGCTTGATCGAGACCGAAACCGTTGTCTACCGCTCGGCCAGCGGCACGGTCCGGCGCATGCTCTGCGAGCACCGCCTGCTCGGCGACGTCTGAACCCGGGCGAGCGGCTCTGCGGCGCGAAACAAGCCGACCAGGCCCATCCGATGTTTGCGGGACCGGAACGACAAGGTTCGGCGGCCTGCCGGGATTTGATCGGAGATCGCAAAGACCAGACCGGCGCCGCATCGGCGAGTATAGGCGCCCAAAGTCGGCACAATGCCGCCATCAAAATGTCTGCCCGGCCGAATGAGATGCCCACGTGACGGGCGAATACTTCCACGTTCGTCGCCCGAGCCTGCAAGGGCGCGGATGGAGGGATCGGCATCGGCGCCGGCCCGGAACGGCGGACCGCGCTGACCATGATCGACCCTCCCAACTCCGACGATACCCAGACCGACGATGCCGGGGTCGGCCCAACCGCGCGCGCCAGGCAGATACGATCGGGCGTCGCCGCATGTGGCACGCTCGCGCTGGCCGTCCTCCTAGGGGGCGGCCTGACCTATTGGTCCCGTCACCCGACACCAGCCCGGCACGACGCCGTGGCCGCCGCGCCGCTGGTTGCGGCCGTGCCCGAGCCGGAGGTCACCGAGGTCGCGGCGGGGCCCGCACGCGAGACGCAGGTGGCCGCCGAGTCCGCCGAACGCGTGCAGGAAGAGGCGCCCGCGGCGACGCCCGAGCCCGCCCTCACGATGGCCGCGCCCGAGCCCTCGGCTCCGGATGCCGCCCCGGAACCATCATCCACCCTCGCGGCCGTCGCGCCGCCCCTGGCACCGCGCCTGGTCCCGCTTCCAGTGCCGCGCCCCCCCGAGTTTCGTTCGGGCCGGGCCGCATCGCGGGCGCCGCGTTCCGCCGCGCGCCAGGCCTTGCCCGTCGCCACGACCCCGCCGGAGGACACTCGCTCCTTCGTGGAGAAACTGTTCGGCCTCGGGAATCCCGAGCCACCGCGTCTCGCCTACGCGGCCCTCGAGACGAAGCCCACCGAGGATGTCTTCCGCAGAGCCCTGAATCTCGTCCCGCGCGGCACCGGCGGCGTCGCGGTCTACGATATCCGCGCCAAGGTGGTGACACTTCCGAACGGCGAGAAGCTCGAGGCGCATTCGGGGCTCGGCGCGATCATGGACGATCCGGCGCACGTACATGTCCGCATGCGGGGGCCGACCCCGGTCGGCACCTACGACATCACCGAGCGCGAGCAGCCCTTCCACGGTGTGCGCGCCCTGCGCCTGCATCCCGTCGGAGGACCGGAGGCGGTGCACGGACGAGTCGGTCTCCTCGCGCACACCTACATGCTGGGCGCGAGCGGCGCCTCGAATGGCTGCGTCTCCTTCAAGGACTACGAGAAGTTCCTGCAGGCCTATCTGCGCGGCGAGGTGCAACGCCTCGTCGTGGTCGCGGGCGGTTAGCCCCGCCTCACGTCCAAGCTCCCGGAAGCCCAGGCTCGGGCTTTGCCCGTATCAGGCGCCGGCACCGCTTGCACACGTGGGTCCATCCGCTCGGAGGATGCGCCCAGGAGCGCCCCGATCCCCTCGGGATCGGGACTGGTGCGCCGGATCTCTCTGGGAAAACGCGGAGTTAGTTGAACAGAGAGCCGACGCCGCCCTGGACGCGACCGAGGCCCTGCTTGGCGACCGGGTTGCCGGGCTCGATCTGCGCGGCGCGCTGATAGCTTTCCGCCGCTTCCTTCTTGCGATTGGACTTCTCGTAGGCGAGGCCGCGATAGGCCCAGGAGGTGGCGTCCTTGTTGTTGACGTTGAGGGCCGCGTTGTAGTCCTCGATCGCCTTGTCGTACTGATTGGTGGCGATCAGGCTCTGACCGCGCGCCGCGTAGGGCGCCGCCACGAAGGGGTTGCGGTCGATGGCGGCGTCGAAATCCCCGATGGCCTGGGTGTTCTGACCCTGCTTCTGGCGGACGAGGCCACGGGCATGGTAGGCCTCGGCCGATTCCGGCGCGAGGCTGATCGCCCGGTTGAGATCGGAGGTTGCGCCGTCGAGGTCGCCTTGCGCGCGCAGCACGTTGGCGCGGCCGATATAGGCCGGGGCGTAGTTCGGGTCCGCCGAGATGGACTTCGAGAAATCTTGGAGCGCGGCGTCGTTGCGGCCGATCTGGCGATTCGCCAGCGCCCGGTTGTTGTAGGCCGAGGCCGAGTTCGGATCGATCTGCACCGCCTTGGTGAAGTCGCCGATGGCGTCGTTGAACTGACCGGCCCGGGCATAGGCCGCACCGCGCGTGACGTAGGCCGCCGCGTCGTTGGGATTACGCTGGATCACCTCGCTGAGGGAGGCGATGTTGACCGTGGTGGCGCCCGTCTGGTCGGATTCGAGCACGGCGAACTGGCGCGACGCGGTGGCGCCGCCGCCATAGGTCTCGCAGCCGGCCAGGGCGGCCGCCACGAGCGCCGTGGCCCCGAACAGCCCCGCCTTCGATGCCCGCAGCTTCAAAACCGTCATGGTCCTCGCTCCCCCCGGCGTCGCGCGCGACGCCGCCCCCAAATCGATCGCAATCCGCGCCGGCGCCCGCATGCTGGGATCCGGCCGCGCCGGCACCATTCCGCATCGCGGTGAATGGGCGCTTAAAATCGGCGTCGGGTTCCGCTCAAGCGGCTGGATGTGGCGAAGGTATGGCCCTGGCCTGCGCCGGCCCGAAACGGCCGGCTGGGCCGTCGCTTACTGGGCGCGTGTCGCAATCGGGCCGCGGTTTTCGCAGGCCCGTCAGGATTTCTGGACGAACTGGGTAACGTGACCCATCTTGCGCCCGGGGCGGGACTCGCCCTTGCCGTAGAGGTGCAGTTGCGCCCCCGGCCGGCCGAGGATCGCGGCCCAGTCGTCGACATCGCCGCCGATGAGGTTGTGCATCTCAACCGCCATGCCGCCGACCCGGGCCGAATCGCCGAGCGGCCAACCGCAGACGGCACGGACGTGCTGGGCGAACTGCGAGGTCGTCGCGCCTTCGATGGTCCAGTGGCCGGAATTGTGGACGCGCGGGGCGATCTCGTTGACGACGACCCGGGCGGGTCCGTCCGCCTGGGGCACGAGGAACATCTCCACCGCCAGCACGCCCACATAGTCGAGCGCCTCGGCGATGCGG
>NZ_BPQL01000202.1 GCF_022179225.1 Methylobacterium goesingense | reverse complement strand
GGGCAGCACGATGAACGCGCCGTTCCCATATGAGTACACTCACACGTTCCCTGGAGACGAGGTCGCCGTAGAGGCCATGCGCCTCATCGGCATCCTCGTCGCTGCTGGCGAAGACCCGGTTGGATTGATCGAGGACGACTTCGTACAGGTGGTCGCCAGACAGGCGATGGCAGACCGAGTTTGCAGAGCGTACGATCTGGGCCTCGATCTCGGCTCCCCAAGGATGGAGCTATCCGAGCAAGGGGATATGGACCTCGTCTTCGCGTTCGAGCGCGAGGTGGATGCGGCAGCCTTCAAGATCGCGATCCTCTGACTCAAAGGCGGCCTGGAGGTGATCCTCCGGGCCGTCCCCTCATGCGGCCACGCCGGGCACGATCCGATCCGGCTGTGCCTGCATCGCGGCCCTGATCCGCTGCACTGTGGCCGTCCCGGCGCCAATTCTGCGGGCGGTCTCCCGGATGCCAGTTCCGGCGATGAGCAGCGCGCGAATCTCTTCGATTCGCTCGGCTTCCATCGGGGGGCGGCCGAGGCGCGTACCCTTTGCCCGTGTTCGGTCGAGGCCCGCCTGCACACGGTCCCGGATCATCGCTCGTTCAAACTCGGAGAAGACCGAGAGCATCCCGAAAAGCGCACGGCCTGCGGGCGTGGTGGTATCGAGCCCCTGGACATGGAGATACAGACCGATCTGCCGCGCCTGTATCTCGCCCAGGAAGCCGACAAGGTCCTGAAGCGATCGACCCAGGCGGCAGACGCTCCAGGCCGCGATCAGATCGAACTCGCGTCGGGCAACTCCCTTGAGGAGCGCATCGTATCCCGGCCGCCGCTCCCGCCCCTTGGCACCCGAGATGCCCTCGTCCGTGAACACGGCCACGACGACCCAGCCGAGCCGGGCAGCCACCGCGTGAATCTCACGAAGCTGGTTCTCGACCGTTTGCCCTGACTGCGTGCTGACACGGGCGTAGATGGCGACGCGCTTCTCCATGCCCGCAGAATCCCACGAACCGGATTCCCGTGCACCACCGCCCGACCCAGAAACACATGGTTCCGAAACAGCGCGATTTATGCGAAACTTCCGAGTGAAGATGGGCTAGAAACGCAACGGGATTTTGGAACGCAAGAGGAAAAATGGGAAAGATTAAGGCGTTCGACGAAGCCCGAGACTATCAACACGGTGTAGAATCGTCTCGGTAAACCTGAAGGGACCTCATTGTAGCCAAACATTGTGTTCGAACTTTTTACTATCGCGTAATTACAAAGTTTCACTATTTTGACCGATATGCTGCTGTACGGTGAACCACTCCCCTATGGTAAGTGCCTATTAACTGTGGCGACAATGAAAAGAGCCAGAAATGGAAATGAATGAAGTCTCTAAACCACAGCTAGAGTATTTTAAAATCGAAGGGCTACACGGTCGACAGGACGTAAGCTTTTCTATGTCGGGTCGAATTGGCGTGTTTATAGCTGATAATGGCTCCGGGAAGACCACTGCACTTTTCATTTTGCAGAGTATCTTGAAAAACGAATTTTCTAAGTTGTCTAAATTCAAGTATGAGAGAATACATATCAAATTTACAGACTCGGATATTTTTACATTCTCCCCAAAAGATTATGATCATTCGAGGAAAATGTTATTTTTCCGAAATTTGCTTCGTAATTCAACCATGAGTCATAAGCAAATTTCAAGACTTATTACGATGGCAAAGAAAAACCCGGTTGGAAGTCTCAGAGAAGACCCCATTTTTGCACATGCCGCGCGTTTATCGAGAATGCCGCCAGGAATATTCGCATCAAGGCTACGAAGCATTGATGTTGAGCCGGACGGTGAACTTGACCTTGTAGTACTGTCGGAAGATTCGTCCGTTACTAAACTTCGCGCCTTTCTAAAGAGCCAATTCAATCATTCAGTAATATATCTTCCGACTTATAGGCGAGTAGAACAAGACCTAGAAGAGTTAGTAGATAGCGCTGAGGAAGAAGGAAGCTTTACCGCGCTCGATATTCATTTTGGCATGAAAGATGTCGAAGACAGGCTTAGCAAATCAACGAAGCAGATTCGAGACCACTTCGTAGAATCTTATGGGCAGGTAAGCGGCCAAATGTTGGGGCAACTTGCTGATAACACCCCGGTTTCAGAGCAGATGAAGCGGAGGCTTTCGGATCGATCGAGTATCGAGTTAGTTCTTGGTAGAGTTGCAGATTACGTTTCAGATACTCAGCGCACGCTGATTCTTAAATTATTTGATGAGGACCGCTTGCTGGAGAACGGACACCTATCTTTCTTCTTATCAAGTCTTATTGAGTCATATGAGCAAGTAAGGGAAGTTGATACGGCGCTACAAAGGTATGCTCAGGTTTGTAACAGTTATCTTTCAAATAAAGAAATGCGTTATGATGGTTTAAACGCAATTGTTTCGGTCTACGAGACTATAGGTGGGTCGAAGCTCGATCTAGCGACGCTTTCGTCTGGTGAAAAACAAATTCTAGGCGTGATGTCTGAGTTGTATCTCGGAGATAAATCGTCCTATATCGTAATATTTGACGAGCCTGAACTTTCACTATCAATGGATTGGCAGAAAAAAATTCTGGTAGATGTAGCCGCCTCTGAAAAAACGTTTTGCCTGATCGCAGCAACTCATTCGCCATTCGTGTTCGAGAACGAACTTGACGGGTATGCACGGTCGTTAGAAGTTAAATTTCGGGCACCATTAGCTGGTGAAAAGCATGACGTCGCCTGAAGCGCTCCGTGAAGGTCGAAATTCTTATGCTGTTGCGCTCCATGGTCTCTTGCGAGATTTTGAAAAAGATGCAGCCCAAGTCTTCGTACTGTTGGAGGGTAAGGACGCTGATTATTATCGATTGAGAATCTCTGCGGTTTGCGTTGGTAATAATATCAAACTGTCATATAGAAACTTAAAGGGTAAAAAGAACGAAAAATCACTAATTAAGGCTATGAAAGGGAATAAGACTTGTGAGCGAATGAGGTACATGGCCTTTTTCGATAGGGACTACGAGGACGATATTGCTGAAATAGAGCAGCCCGAAAACTATGTAACCCCCACGTATGCTATTGAAAATCTATACACTGGCGTAGATTCGGTTGCGGAGATGATACATGCATTGCTTTTCAGTGACGCCGTGCATGACGACGATGATGTTAAAATTATTGAAGATTTGATTCGCGATTACCAAGAACTACAGGAGAAGTTCCACCAAGCGGTGAGCTTATTCAACCACTGGGGATGGGTACAGCGTCACATGCCACGCCCCGGCTCGCTGGATTTAGATAAATTCGATTTTGATATTCATTGCGAATCAGATTTCGACTCGAAAACTATCGTCCCTCGGTACACTCTTTCTGATCTAAACGACTTGGCGAAAGACAGGTCGCCAGTAACAGCGGGAGAAATAGCAGTTGCGTCTGCATGGTTTCAAACGCGAGCCGCGAAATCGAGTTACCGTGGAAAACAAGAAGTTTCTTTTCTCTATTGGTTTCTACAAAATCTGATTAGTAAGGGGACTGCCGCTCAAAAACCTTTTTCAAAAAAGATGCCCTGTAGTAAAAGAGTTTCAAAAAAAGAACTTATTTCCGAACTAACGAACTACGCCGAAACCCCCCCTGAGCTTATGGATTTTATTAGAAGAAGGCGAGATGTGTTTTTGCAGGGTACCTCCACCACTGCCACGTGACCACTTGCTTAAGACCCCGTTTCATAACTTTCGTTCAGCCGTCCGATTAGGATCATGGCAGCGATGAAAATAAAGAAAGCAAGTGCGAAGGATGTCGTCGCTTCATGATCGCGAGCCAGCCTGCGGCATCCGCCGATGTAATCGAATGTGCATTCTATGACCCACCACCAAGGCTGAATGGCGAAGCCTTTCTGCCGCTCCTCAGGCACGAAAAACTCGATCGTGATCGCGTTCGCCTTTGCCAACGCACTCTCACAGATGGGTAGAATCGGCAAAGCAGTTTGCCAGAAACGGCCATAGGCGGCGCGTAGCTCGCAACAGTACGACTCAATCATGGTTGTTGTGCAGGTCCGCAGGCGAGACGGCGGCGATTAGCAGGCGACCATCCATGTCTGTGAGCGCATCACGCTTTCGCTTCACCACGCGCTGGGCTCTATCGTGCCGCCTTCACCTCGACGCCCGCGGCGCCAGAGCGTTCCGCCTGGGCATTCATACTGGCTCTGCGCAGGCTGACCTCGCGCACGGCTCATTTGCGGTCAGATATCATCAGCGTCGGACGCTTCCCGACGATGACGATGCTCTTGGCTCACCACAAAAACCGTCTGACGCCCGTCATGAAAAGGGTCTCATATGATCCTGCCCGAGCGAGACACACCAAAACCATCACTATGGTGTCTCATAAGAACGTCTCATTGACTTCGGGGTAGAGTTCTCACAGGGTGTCTCACAGAGATTCCTCGGGGACGGTCATGATCATTGGATACGCCAGGACGAGTTCGCTCGATCAGCGGGCTGGCCTCGAAGCGCAGGTGAGCGAGCTTAAGGCCCTGGGGTGCGATGAGGTGTTCATCGAGCAGGTATCGTCCGTGAAGGATCGGGCCAAGCTCGAAGAGGCCATCAAGTTTGCTCGAAAAGGAGACGTCTTCGTCGTCACGAAGCTCGACCGCTTGGCGCGCTCCGTTCCTCACATGTGGAGCATCGTTCAACTCCTTGAGGAGAAGGGCGTGGGCATCCGCATCGTGAACATGGGCATCGATACGACGACGTCCACCGGCAAGCTGATGCTGAACGTCCTGGGCGGCGTGGCGCAATTCGAGCGGGAGATGATGCTGGAGCGCCAGCGAATTGGAATCGCCTACGCTCAGGAGAAGGGCAAGTTCAAGGGCCGGGTGCCAACGGCGCGGCGTCAGTCCGATGACGTCATGCGGCTGAAGGGCGAAGGCAAGAGCGTTCAGCAGATCATGGCGACGCTCAAAATCAGCCGAGCATCGGTCTACAGAGTCATACAGGAGCAGACTGCCCAACTGGCATGAACTCGCTCTGTCCGGGGTCCCCAGGCGATCGTAGCCCCGCCTGGATGATGGCTAGAGTGCGTTGTCGCGCTCGTTAAAGATTCGCCAACCATGATTCAGGCATTCGCTTGCGTTTTGCGATCGAATCTGAGGCGAATCCGCATATCTCTCGGCGGAAGGTACGGGTGCTGAACGCATCCTTGCCGCCTGGGGGTGGTGATCGCGACGCAGAAGGATTCGTTATCCTGAGAGGCTGCTTCCGACCCGAGCCGGACATCCCGCCAGGGCGGCTACGACGTCCGGAGTTAGCCGAAAGCTGGTGGACAAGGCGGGGCCGTGAAGTCCGGCACGTCACCCGGCTTCATGGCCATAAATGCGTCGTAGCTAGCTAGGCTCTCCTCAGTCGGAACGGTCCGATCCGTCGCGAGTGCCCGGATGCCGTCGCCAAACGATCGGCGGGTGACCTCGCCCAAGATCGCGAAGTCGTTCGAAAGTTCGTAGGACATCGAGCCCGTCCACATATCGATCCGGGCGTAGCCGGGCGCCCGAGCGAACAGCTTCGGGCGGCCCGATACTTCATGCTTGGCGAGCGCCACGCGCAGAAATTCAAGCTGTCGAAAGAGCACGTGTGTGCGCGCCAAGTCGTTCTCGATCTCCTTCGTGATCCCCGGGTCCCCGATGATGCACCGGAGCGCGCGGGCGAAAGCGTCGCGTCCCAGGTTCAGGTCGCTTGGCTTACCCTTCTCCAGCGCGGCCGCCTTAAGTTCGAGGCCGCCGTTGGTCTTCCACTTCAGGACGTTCTTAGCGCGCTCGCGCCACGTCCGCAGGAGTTCGTAGACGGCGAAGAGCCACTGCTGGCTAAGCGCGTTCAGTAGCATCGTGTGGCCGATGTCGATGCCCTCGTCAGCGGAGCGGTAGGCGCGGGCTTCGCTCTCCAGCGGCATAAGGAAGCCGTCTACGAGCGCGACGTTCATGGCCTGCATGCCGAGGTAGGGATCATCGCCGAGCAGCGTCAGTCCGCGTAGGGCTTCGACGAGTTCGTGCGTCTCGATCTCCTCTGGTTCGCGCGGCATGGGCTCGTTGTGTTCGTCGTCATCGTGATCCTCGACCTCGGGCATCGCCGCCTCGCTTTGATAGTGGAACGTCCGCTGCCGACCGCGCAGCCAACTTCTGCTGAGGATGTGAACCCGACGCTCGCATCACACCCAACGAATGTCGGTGATCCATTCTAAGCAGCCATCGCGGCCTTACCCAACCTCACGCTCGCAGACCCGCCTAGCTTTCAAGAAGCAACGGGCCGGATCATTGTGGACATAAGGATTCGCCCGCCACAATGCTTGCAGGCTACTTCTTTCCCATTCACAAGCTCCTGTTCCCATATTTTGTTATGATTGCCACATCCCTTATGAGGACATTCATAGGTGAGCAGATCAGAGGCAACATCAAATCCATCTCCCGCTTTGTTTATTGAGACCTCGACCGACTCTACACAATTATGACATCGCACCTTAATCGACGGCGCCCCCTTTGTATTATCGACACGATGAACGAATAAAGGGTCAGTGCGACGCCGGATAACTGTACCGCATGAGCAGTTCATCTGAAATATCTGACAATGTGCGCCTCCCGCGACTGCGGCGCTAGAAGCAAGCACTTCATCAATGACGGCGATTATCTCTTGACAGTAACTTCGCCATTCCGTCTTATTTTTATGATTTTTTATATCCATACTGGCGATTGAGGGTGCGTGAAGAGCGTTGCCGAGCTTGTAGTAGCGCTTTTTTAGTTTCTTTAAATCAAGCCGCCGCTCGATGCCAACATTGTGCCGCTCGCCCGTTATCGGGTCTACTGCACGAAGAAACATGGTGCTGTCCGCAAATGGATCGATGTCGATTAGCTGTTCAAGAAGCTTGGGGGCTTGCCAGTCCAACCGCTTCGGGTCGCCGAGTTCATCCAAATAGTTGATCGCGTGGGCATAGATCAGGGCTTCGAGCCCGAACCGAAGCTCAAGGGCGGCATACGTCACAGACCGGTCGTCATCTTCAGCGAGCAGCGTGCGTGCTCGTTCTGCGGAGTTTTGTGCCAGCGCCCGAAATTCGTCCTGGCGCCGCCAGACCTCATTCTTGTCCATGCGGCTCTAAATAGCCGATGCTAATCATCTGAACCATCACCAGGGCATCAATGAAAGAAGCTTAAGGCGGCGTCCGGGGTGATCACCCCAGCAGAAATGCTCCTGCGAGTTTCTGTTCGACTACCCAGAGAGACGTCCGGCGCGCGCGCAACGTAGCCAGGGTATCCTCGATTTCGTGAAGGTCAGTTGCGCCGTGTGGACGTCGCGGTTCTGTGCCGTCAGGAGGGCGACCAACCCGGCCTGCTCGATCCGCCGGGATTCACCAGCCTCGATGAACGCGTCGAGTTCGGCGAGCGTGTTCTCGGCTGATCTGGCCATCGATAGCTTGCCCTCGCGTTGGCCCGGTCCTGGGCTTTGATACCCGTTTCACCTCAGCCGAGGTAGGGATTCGCCAACCATGATTCAGTCATTCGCTTGCATTTCACAACGGAATCCTGACGCGAATCCTGCTCATTCGTCATCCTCGGCGGCGGCAAGTTCACGACGAGCGGCGGCGCGATTCCGTGCAGCCCCCGCGTGGAGTTGTTCGACTTCGGCTCGTGTCTGAGTGAGATCAAGGCGAAGCTGTTCAAGTTCGAGTTCGTCGCGTTCATCAGAATACAACACTTGAATGAATTCGGATGAAGCAGGAGTTGCACTAGTACGTGCTAAAGCGCTTACAATCTCTTTATACAAAGCGACCGGCATTCTTGTTGGATCGATATAGTCCTGAATGATCTGATGTGCCCTCATGGCGCCTCCATCGTCTCCTCGTAATGCTATGATCTAAGTATTGTTAGCGGAACCGAAGCGCGAACATCATGCCCGTAGCCTCGTCCGAGAATGAGAACACGGGCTGGCTGGAATCTCGGTCCAAGCGGCGGCTCCATCGATGTCCCTGCTGGTGCTGGACGTTCTGACGGCACCATGCCTGTGGTGTCTGCCAACGGGGCTGTAGCTGGTCGTCAGAGTCGATCGGCAGCAGCCACACCTGATGCTGTTGCAACTCATCGATGGGTGCCTCAGGGCTGCGCAACCGCGCCCCCGCTTGTGCCCTGAGCTTGGCAAGATTGAACGGTCGCTTCATGCCTGAAGGCCACGTCTGAACGTTAGCGGCTTGAATCCACCGCGCACAGTGACCGAGGCCGCGTACGCAGCGAGGTGAATCGGATCGCACAGACTCAGGCCCCTCGCGGTCGAGAAGGCGAAGTGCATGTGAGAGTTGACGTCATCTCGGATTAGCGCAGCCGGGAACCGCTTAAGGCAAATCTCGACCAATGGCTCGATCGCATCGAGGAACGTGACCTCGTGAAGTCGACCGAGATCGAGCACGCCGTAGAACGTCGCCGACCATGCCGCGCTGTCAAACGAGGGCGAGAAGCATCCGAGACAGCGGATGCTACCCCAGCGCTCATGCTCGCGCTGGCGGCGGTCGAAGGCGCGACGCAGTGTCGTTCGGGTCAGGCTGATCGTATTCAGAAGGCTGTCCGGGCCGGAGCAGCGCGGCACCCGAATCTGGACCTTACGCAGCGCGAAGCTGTGCTGCGACATAGCCCAGCCGGACACCGCATTGGCCATGGCACGGGCACGATGCCGTCGACAGCGGTCGCAGCACGGCGAGCGACACCAGTTCCAGTACCCTGCGCAGGTGCGGGTCCCGCATAGCATGAGCTTCGACCGAATCAATTCGGAAGTTTCTTCAGCGTTGATGATCTTGTTCGTCGTTCTCATGCAACATTGGATGTTGATTGTGTCTCTATTTATGATTTGTAGTTTGGTAATGCAGCAGAAGGTTCCACAAAATTAGATTATAGTGATTCCTTATGTATTAATCGTTTAGTTGAAGTAATGGCGGTCATGACCGGATACGCATCAAAAATGCTGTATTCCTGATTATGACCGCTGAGATTTGAGACGACAGGTATTGTTAATCACCGGTCCAAATGACCCTTGTTTCTGAGCTAGGAGCTTCTTTATCCCAAATATACCACGCAAAAGCAGTGGCGCCGTTATTGATTGAGCTAATTTGACCTTTCGCGAAAGAGATACGGCGCGTGAATTGCAGCACCAAGGTGGGCGGGCTTGGCTTAAAGATGTTCTGATAACGCCGAACCCCTTCAAGGAAACTTGTCCTTGCGATTATTGCTACATACCGCTTTGATACCCTCAATGCTTCCATTACGAACTTTTCACTCAATCTGAATGGAGGATTCGTAATGACGCAGTCAAACTGCCCAGAGGTGTAGGAGCCACTTAGAAAATCCTTGATATCACCGTATCCGTAGTAATACGCATCGGAAGACACTACTCTTTTGAAGCTTTTTTGAAGAACCTTCGACATATGACCCTCGCCGCATGCTGGCTCCAAGCACGTCAGATCACTCAGGCGTTGGTTTGCGAACGGATAATTTTGTAACAGCGCGGCTGTTACGCTTGGTGGCGTTGGATAAAAATCCGCCGCAGCGCGACTTGCAGTTCGATAAGAGCGCGTTGAAACCGTTGCCTTACTGCGTAAGGCAGACTTCGTATTCGCGCTTTTATTAAAATTTTCGGCTGTAGTGTTATTCTTTACTGGCATAACGTTCTCTCGCTTTCCTGCACCTCCGTTGATATTTGTCAGGAAATATTGTGTCTACTTGACATGCTCGTGAATTGAGTTATATTGCAGTAATCCTATCCTAATCTCCTTCGTAGTACGTTGATTCTGCATGACTTTATCCATTTTGTCGCAGAATTGATTTTTTCATAGTGTCCAGATGATGAGTAAGTGCGATTGCATGAGAGAGCGGCCTGGAGGATCACCTCCAGGCCGTCATTGATTCAGAGCGCCATGGTCCGGAACAAGATCGGGTCCACGCTCCGATGGAAGGGTAGGATCACGTGGGCCGTCCCCTCTGCGGTCAGATGCTAGCGGGGGGCATCGAGGTCGAAGTTTAGAGCCCGTGCCTCGTCAGCCAGAGCCCGCGCACGCATCTCCAGGGCCTCACCCACGAAGTCCCAGTAATCGAGACCCTCAGGCTCTCCACCATGCTTCACGAAGCGGTCGAACCGCTCGGTCGCCCGCTCACAGACCTCTGTCGCGGTGAAGACATACGCATACTCGAAGGTCGCGTTCATCGTGCTGCCC
>NZ_BPQL01000201.1 GCF_022179225.1 Methylobacterium goesingense | reverse complement strand
CCTCGTCCTGCTCGGCCTCGGCGAGGACGGGCACACCGCCTCGCTGTTTCCCGGCAAGCCGGCCCTGCGGGAGCGCCACGCCTGGGTGGCACCCGTGCCGGAGGCGGGGCTCGCCCCGTTCGTGCCGCGCATCACCCTCACCGTCCCGGCGCTCGCCTCGGCGCGCGAGGTCCTGTTCCTCGTCACGGGGGCTGGCAAACAGGAGCCCCTGCGCCGCCTCGCCCGGGGCGAGGATCTACCGGTCCGGCACGTCCGCAGCGTCGGGCAAGAGGTCTGGCTCGTGGACCGGGAGGCCGCAGGGGCCTGAACTCCACGAAACCTGATCATCCGCGCCGCATTCCCGGCGTTATCTGACGAAAATTGTTGCGTTTGCGCAAAGTTCGCGCGAACACTTGAGGATTGCCGGAATATCCCGGTCTCCGTGACGTTGCGCCATGGGCGTGGACCCCTTCGTCGCCCTGCCCCTTCGCCCGCTTCCCCGACGGGAACCGCGCCGTGCGTCCCGCAGCCGGATCGGGCCTTTGCGCACCGTCGCCGAGGGTGGCCGCCATCCCATCCTGCGCGGGATTCGCGCCGGTGCCCTGGCGGGTCTGGCGATCGTGGCCGCGCTCAGCCTGCCGGTCTTTCTCGTCCTCGGGGTCCGATCGTCGCCGCCCCCCGGATTTCAGGCACCCGGATTTCAGGCACCCGGATTTCAGGCCTCGGCCCAGTTCCCGGACGGGGAGCCGGAGACGTCCGGCCGAGTCTGGACCGAGGCGTATCGGGCACCGGCCATGCCTCCCGAACCGGCCCCCGCCCCCATCGAATCGCCGCGCGTCGCCGTCGATGGCCCCCGCGGCCCGGCCCTGAGCCTCGACCTGATCCCGGCCCTCGACGACGGCAGCGGGATCGGCGGCCTGGAAGAGCGGCCCGTGGCAAAGCCCGCCCGCGCGCCCCGGACCGCAGCGGCGCGTGCCGCGCGCTCTCCCTGAACCCGCGCGCCGTGCGCTTCCCCCGAATCGACGTCCGAGGGGCCGGCGCATGAAAAGACCCGCCGCGACGCTGTCGGGCGGGTCGAACGAAGGCTGAATCCGTCGGACGGATGGATCAGGCGGCGCGGCGGGCTTCGCTGCGGGCGTTGTCGTTGAGGGCGACGAACATGCCGGCCGAACCCGTATCGGCGGTTGAAGGTGCGGCGTCGTCGGTGAGGAGGGCCAGCATCGGACCCACGGCGACGGCGGCGAGGCCGAGAACAAACAGAGCGATCATGGCGGAGACCCCTGTGGCGTTGCGATAAGTGTGTATCGCACTGCACCATTGATCTTGGTATGCTACATACCGCAGTGCGGTCATGCTGATATTGCACGGCTCCGGCACGGATTTTTTCATTTCGCCGAACGTACTTCACCCGGGCGTGGGTCGGGGTCGCGGTCTCAGCGGTGCGGCGTGTCGGCCACGACCGGGAGGAGCGGGAGCAGATAGTAGCCGCTCGCGAGCAGGATGGCCGAGAGGACGAGGCCCAGGGACGAGACATAGAGCACGGCGAAGACGTCGCGGTTGAAGTCCGCGGTGCGCAGGACGATGCCCGCGAAGGGAATGCTGACCAAGGCAATGAGGATGGAGAGGATCATCTCGGAACCCTTCGGCGGAGGGAGGGCGGACGGGCGCGGCTGACGTGTCATTCGCCGAAAGGGTCACCGACCCGCCGAATGATGAACGGACAGGAATTCCAGCGGCGTTGCGGCATGCCATTCTGTCCGGTGCCGCCGGGTCCGCGAGCCTGCCTCGCCCGCCCCCGGCCCCCGGGATGCGTCGGCCCTGAAACGGGCGCGCTGTCCGGCCGTGGATCTGGCATCGACAGCCCCGCTCCGGAATGGAATCCGGTGCGGGGCTGTCGGGTCTTG
>NZ_BPQL01000200.1 GCF_022179225.1 Methylobacterium goesingense | reverse complement strand
TCTTCACCTCGCGTGCCGCCTGGATCACGCCCTGGGCGACCCAGTCGCAGCGGTTGATGCCTGCGAAGATGTTGACGAGGATCGCCTTGACGTTGCGGTCCGAGAGCACGAGCCGGAAGGCCGTCGCGACCCGGTCCGGCGAAGCGCCGCCGCCCACATCGAGGAAGTTCGCGGGCTCGCCGCCGGCGTGCTTGATCATGTCCATGGTGGCCATGGCCAAGCCGGCGCCGTTGACGATGCAGCCGATCTCGCCCTCGAGGCCGATATAGGAGAGGTTGTGCTCGGCAGCCTGGGCTTCGCGCGGGTCGCCCTGCGAGGGGTCGTGCATGTCGGCGATGTTGCGGCGCCGGAACATGGCGTTGTCGTCGAAGGACATCTTGGCGTCGAGCGCCAGCACTCGATCGTCCTTGGTGACGACGAGAGGGTTGATCTCCAGCATGGTGCCGTCACAATCGCGGAACGCCCGGTAGGCGTTCATGATCGTCTTCACGGCGGCCGAGACCTGCTTGATGTTCAGGCCAAGCTGGAAGGCGATCTCGCGGGCCTGGAACTGCTGCAGGCCGACCGCCGGCTCGACGACCACCTGGATCAGGGCCTCGGGCTCGTTGGCGGCGATCTCCTCGATGTCCATACCGCCGCGCTGAGAGGCGATGACGCGGACCCGCTCGGCCTTCCGGTCGAGGACGTAGCCGAGATAGAGCTCGCGCTCGAACGGGTCGGCGGTCTCGACGTAGATGCGCTGAACCGGCTTGCCCTCGGGACCGGTCTGGATCGTCACCAAACGCTTGCCGAGGAGGTCCTTGGCGGCGTCCCGGACCTCGTTGTAGGTCCGGCACAGCTTGATCCCGCCGGCCTTGCCGCGGGCGCCCGCGTGGATCTGGGCCTTCACCGCCCAAAACGAGCCGCCGAGCTCGGTGGCGGCGTAAACCGCCTGATCGGCACTGAAGGCGACGGCGCCTTTCGGAACGGCGACACCGAAACCGGCAAGCAGCTCCTTGGCCTGGTACTCGTGCACGTCCATGCGCGTTCTCCTCGACGTTTCTTTCCTTGACGGGACTCTCTCGTAAATTTCACTTCACGGAAAGTCCCTGAGCATTTATATTTTTTTACATTGTGTTTCACTCTGCCTTGAAGGCAGCGAAACTGTATTCAGTTTGTACAAGAGCTGCCCCGATGGCGTCGGAAGCAGCTCTTGGATATCAGATCACGCGATTCGACCTCGCGTGATGTCGTCGTCAGGGCGCAGGCTCAGTTCACCTTGGCCTTGACGACCTCGTAGACGGACTCGTTGAGCGGTCCGGCCGAGCCCAACAGGGTCTCGAGTTCGCTCAGACGCGCCTCCGCGAAGGCGCGATCGTCGAGTCCCTTGGCGTTGACGTAGACGTTCAGCGCCGCGCTGCGCAGGCCCGCATGGGCGGAGAGCACCGCCACGCCGGCATCCGAGATGACGTTGAGGTTGCCCTTGTCGGCGACGGTCTGAGCCAGATCGATGACTTTGCGGCAGGCGCGGCAGCAGGCGAGCGGTACGTCGGTGGCGACCTTGAGGGCCGCCTGGATCGTCTCGGCCCGCACGGCCTTCTCGTCGTCCGTGGCTTTGGGCAGGCCGTAGGCCCCCATCACGGCATCGAAGGCCTCGACGTCGTCGGCGATCATGCCGGTGAGCTCGGCGCGGAGGGCCTCGGACTGCCCGAGGATCTCCTTCAGCTCCGCCTCGACCTCGACGTACTTCTTCTTCCCGATGGTGAGGTTGCACACCATGCTGAGGAGGGCGGCGCCCATGGCGCCCGAGATGGCGGCCGCCCCTCCCCCGCCGGGGGTGGGGGCCGAGCTCGCCAGACCGTCGAGGAAGGTCTGGATGGTCTCGTTCGCGGCGTTCTCTTTCGCGGTCATGGCAGTCAGGCCATCTTCTTGGCGAGGGCGTAGATGTTCTCCGCGTCCAGCACCTGCTCGGTGTTGTCGAAGAGCTGGCCCACGCAGGCCCGGTGCAGCTTGAGCTTCAATCCGCCGATGCCGAGCGCGCCGAAGACCTTCTTGCCGTGCCGGTCCTTGCCCTTGTCCATGGCCTCGATGCCGCCGAAGCCCAAGGGCGGCTGGGCGTTGTAATCGGCCACGAACTCGATGCTGGCCTCATCCTTCCAAGCGTCCTCGGGCAGCAGTTCGAGGCCGATGGCGCCGGCCGAGAACACGATGTTCTGGCCCTTGACGATCGCCGCGCGGGAGGCGGCGTCGGGCGTCTCGGCGGCCTTGATGCTCACCTTGAAGCGCTGGTTGATCTGATCCGCCGCAGCCTGCGCCTTGTCGAGGGAGCGTCCGCAGAGCGTCACCTCGGCGCCTTCCTGCGCGAGGAGTGCCGCCGAGCGCATGCCGACCGGGCCGGTGCCGGCCAGGACCACGGCCTTCTTGCCGGTCAGCGACCCGGCCGCCTTCTGAACCAGAGCGACGCCGGCGGCGGCGGTGGTGTTCGAGCCGTTCGAATCGAGCATGATCGAGACGCGGAACGGGCCGAAGAAACGCTTCTTGACCGCCTCGAACACAGCCTCGCCGGCCGCCATGCTGCCGCCGCCCACGAAGATCGCCGTGGACTTCTTCTCGGAGCCACCGCGGGTGTAGATCGTGCCGTCGACCAGGGCCCCGACATTGTCCGGGGTGACGTTGCCGTAGCCGGTGATGTGGTCCGCGCCGCCATCGTAGCCCACGACCACGTCGAACACGCTCGGCACGGTGTCGGTGTCGAATTGGAACAGCAGTTTTTTCATTGTTATGATCCCTGTCGGTCCCGCGCTCGGCGCGGCTGGCGTTTGCTTTTTTTCGCCGATCGGCGGCTCGCCAATTCGGCCGTGTGGAGGAACCCGGCCTCCTCCCTTTTGCAGGGAGGGTCAGGGGTGGGGGTGGTTGGGAGACCCTCCCGCTTCGGAGGCCGGCGGAACCACCCCACCGCTGACTTTCCCTCACGCGGGAGGAGGCCCGCCGAAAATCACACCACGTTCTGCGGCTTGCCGGCGACGTAGGCCTCGACGTTGTCGACAAGCTGGTCGGCCAGGATCTGCATGGCCTCCTTGCTCGCCCAGGCCACGTGCGGCGTGACGATGAGGTTGGGCAGGTCGAGCTCGCAGAGGATGTTGCCGTTCTTCGGGGGCTCGGTCATCACCACGTCGAAGCCGGCGCCGCCGATGGTGCCGGCCTTGAGAGCCTCGGCCAGGGCTTCCTCGTCGACGAGGCCGCCGCGCGCGGTGTTGATGAGGAGCGCGTGCTTCTTCATCTTCGCGAGCTGTTCGCGCCCGATCATGTTGCGGGTCTCGGGCGTCAGCGGCGCGTGCAGCGTGATGACGTCGGATTCGCGCAGGATCGTCTCGAAATCGACGAGGCCCTCCTGGGGGAAGACGTCGTAGGCAATGACCGTCATGCCGAGCGCTTCGGCGCGCTTCGCGATGGATTTGCCCAGCGCCCCGTAGCCGACGATGCCGAGCGTCGAGCCCGCGATGTCGTGGATCGGGTAGTCGAAGTAGCAGAACTGGGTCGACTTCGCCCAATCGCCCCGGCGGACCGAATTCGCGTACGGAACGATCGCCCGGCGCAGGGCGAAAATCAGGCCGATGACGTGCTCCGGCACGGTGTTGAAGGCGTAGCCGCGAATATTGACGACGGTGATGCCCTGCGCCTTGGCGGCTTCCTTGTCGACCACGTCGGTCCCTGTGGCGGCCACCGCGATCAACTTGAGGTCGGGGAGTTGCTTCAGGGTCTCGGCCCGCATCGGGACCTTGTTGATCAGCGCAATCTCGGCGCCCTTCAGGCGCTCGACGATCTCCTCCGGCGTCCAGGTCGACTCGTACTCGACGTACTCGTGCGGAAAGTTGAATTCACGGACCTTGGCGTCCAGGGACTCGCGGTCGAGGAACACGATCTTCTTCGTCATGGAATCCTCTGGCCGATCCGGCCAAGTCACGGATGGAGCAAGGCTCGGTCAGGTTGGTCGGGTGTGCCGGAGCGGGCGAGCCCGCCCCGGCACGTCAGATCGAAAGGTCGACGGCCTCAGGCCTTGGCGAGCGGGTTCTCGCGCAGGTAGCTCGACGCGGCGGCGACGCCGGAGCCGGGCTGCACCTTCACACCGTGGTCGAGCATCGCCATCTCGGCGCCCGCGATGGCGCCCAGCAGCGACAGCTCGTTCATGTCACCGACGTGACCGATGCGGAAGACCTTGCCGGCGACCTGGCTCAGGCCCGCGCCGAGCGCCAGGTTGTAGCGCACGTAGGCGTGCTTGATGATCGCGGCGGCGTCGACGCCCTCCGGCACCAGGATGGCCGTGACCGTGTCGGAGTTCCACTTGGGCTCCTTGGCGCAGGTCTTCAGGCCCCAGGCGGCCACGGCCTGGCGGGTCGCCTCGCCGAGCACGTGGTGGCGGTGGTAGACGTTCTCAAGGCCTTCCTCGTTGAGGCAGGCCAGGGCCTCGCGCAGGCCGTAGAGCAGCGGCAGCGACGGGGTATAGGGGAAGTAACCGGCCGGGTTCTGCTTCTGGTGGTCGGCCCAGTCGAAGTAGACGTGCGCGAGGCGGTCGTTCTGGCCCGACGAGGTGTCGGCGGCCTTGAGGGCCTTCTGGCTCACGCAGATCACACCGAGGCCGGCGGGGAGCATCAGGCCCTTCTGCGAGCCTGCGATGGCACAATCGACCTTCCACTCGTCCATCTTGAAGGGCAGTGAGCCGATCGACGAGACGCCGTCCACGAACAGCAGGGCCGGGTGGCCGGCCGCGTCGATGGCCTTGCGCACAGCGCCGACATCGCTGGTGACGCCGGTGGCGGTCTCGTTATGGACCACCATCACGGCCTTGATCTCGTGGTTCTTGTCGGCGCGGAGGGCCTCGCCGATCCGCTCCGGGTTGGCACCCGTGCCCCACTCCTCGTCCTGCACCACGACCTCAAGGCCGAGGCGCTGGGCCATGTCGATCCAGAGGTGGCTGAACTGGCCGAAGCGGGCGGCCAGCACCTTGTCGCCGCGCGACAGGGTGTTCGACAGGGCGGATTCCCAGATGCCGGTGCCGGAGGCCGGGAACAGGAAGATGGTGCCCTCGGTCGAGCCGTAGACGGCCTTCGTGTCCTGGAACAGCGGCTTGGTCAGGGCGGGGAAGTCCACCGAGCGGTGATCCTCGGACTGGACCATCATCGCGCGCATCACGCGATCCGGGATGTTCGTCGGGCCCGGAACGAACAGGTGGTTCCGGCCGGGACGTCGCGTTGCCGCCATGGTGTTTTCTCCGTTTCTCACGTTGCGCCCGCACGGGTTCACCGTGCGGCGCCAAGGATGCGCCGATGGTTGATGCGGCCCCCGCGGGAGGCCCCGGATCGGTCCGGATGCCCCGCGTGGCCGCTGGTCAGGTGAATCGTGGGACGATCTCGTTCGCGCCGTTCGGTGTTCGGGCGGGGGCCGGACGGAAACCCGCCGACGTCGAAGGATGACCCTCGACGCGCCTGCCCGCGCGCGGCACCGAATACCTCAAGCCACTTCTCCATGGGCCGGGGCGCGCGCTCGACACGCGCTCACCGCTGGGCCGCTTCAGCGTCGTCGTCCCCGGGGACGGCACCCTTAGTTCGCCTCGATGGGCTCCGGTCATGCGTCCTCGGACGCGGCCCGGTGGGGCACCTTGAGGCGGACTATGCCCCCCTTCAGGCCGAAAGGAAAACCCGAAATACTTGATCCCAAATCAAAATTTTTTTCGTGGACGAAGAGCTTACGTCGCGGCGCGGAACGCCGGGCCTGAGCCGAGCCGGCGTCATCAAACTGATACGGGAATCCGGTTTGGCTGCCGGGTATCGGAGGCTGTCCCGGAGGCAAGCGTGGGCGAAGAGACCGAGACGACACGCGTCCGGACACTGTTCCTGTCCGACATGCACCTTGGAACCAAGGGCTGCCAGGCCGACCTGTTGCTCGAATTCCTGCGCGATTACGATGCGGACGAGATTTACCTGGTCGGCGACATCATCGACGGCTGGCAACTCAAGTCCGGGTGGTACTGGCCTCAGAGCCACAACGACGTCGTGCAGAAGCTGATGCGCAAGGTACGCAAGGGCTCGACGCTGGTCTACGTGCCGGGCAACCACGACGAATTCCTGCGCGACTACATCGGCATGACCTTCGGGGGTATCGAGATCGCCGATCAGCGCCTGCACGAGGCCGCCGACGGCAAGCGCTACCTCGTCATCCACGGCGACCAGTTCGACATGGTGGTGCGCCACGCCAAGTGGCTCGCCTATCTGGGCGACGGGGCCTACACCTTCGCGCTCTTCATCAACACCTACGTCAACACCGCGCGCCGCCGCCTCGGCCTCGCCTATTGGTCGCTCTCGGCCTGGGCCAAGCTCAAGGTGAAGAACGCCGTCAACTTCATCGGCAAGTTCGAGGAACTGCTCAGCGCCGAGGCCAAGCGCGTCGGGGCGGACGGGGTCATCTGCGGCCACATCCACCACGCGGCCAACCGGCAGATCGATGGGCTGACCTACCTCAACACCGGCGACTGGGTGGAATCCTGCACCGCCATCGTCGAGCATTACGACGGCACCATGGAGGTGCTGCACTACCCGAGCGTGATGCGCGCCCGCCTGCACGCCCCCATGGTCGAGCGGCCCAGGCCGGACGGCGCCCGGGCCGTCGCGTGAGGCTGCTCATCGCCACGGATGCGTGGGCCCCCCAGGTCAACGGCGTCGTCCGCTCCCTGGAGAACATGGCGGCGGCCGGTCCCGCCTACGGTTTCGAACCGGTCCTCCTGACCCACCGGGATTTCGCCTCCCTGCCCCTGCCGGGTTACCCCGAGATCCGCCTCGCCTATGCCACCAAACGGCACGTGGCCCGCCTGTGGGACACCCTGCGGCCGACGCATGTCCACATCGCCACGGAGGGCACGGTGGGCTACGCGACGCGGCGCTACTGCCTCGCCCATCGCCGGCCCTTCACCACGAGCTATCACACGCGGTTCCCCGAATACGTCTCGGCCCGGGCGCCGGTGCCCGAGGCCTGGAGCTATGCCTGGCTGCGCCGGTTCCACGGGGCCTCGAACGGCACAATGGTGTCCACGCCCTCCCTGGAGCGCGACCTCGCCGGGCGCGGGTTCACCAAGCTCATGCGCTGGACGCGGGGCGTCGACACCGACCTGTTCCGGCCCCGGGCGGCGGGTGAGCCGGAGCCGGCGGCGTTCGCCGGCCTGCCGCGCCCGATCTTCCTCTGCGTCGGCCGGCTCGCCGTGGAGAAGAACCTCGACGCCTTCCTGCGCCTGGATTTGCCCGGCACCAAGGTGGTGATCGGGGACGGCCCGGACCGGGCCCGGCTCGCGGCCATCGACCCCCGGGCGCGCTTCCTCGGGACCCGGACGGGGGCCGACCTCGCCGCCCTCTACCCCGGGGCCGACGCCTTCGTGTTCCCGAGCCTGACCGACACCTTCGGCATCGTGCTGCTGGAGGCCCTGGCCTGCGGTGTGCCGGTGGCCGCCTACCCCGTCACCGGTCCCCTCGACGTGATCGGCGGCACCGGCGCGGGGGTGCTGGGACACGATCTCGGGGCGGCGGCCCGCGCCGCCCTGGCGATACCCCGCGCGCGCTGCCGGGCCGAGGCCCTGCGCTACACCTGGGCCGAGAGCGCGCGCCAGTTCTACGACAACATCGCGCTGGCCCACGGCACCGCCCCCGTGCGTGCACGGGCTCCCGGCGCGGCCCCCCGCAGCGTCGTGGGGATTGGCTGAGGCGTGGACCGTCCGGCGGGACCGGGCTAGGGAGGCGCGCGCCGCCCTGCCCCGGAACCCGCCCGATGCCCCCGTTCGATCCGCACCTGGCGGCGACCTACCCGGCGGTGATCGGCTGCGACGAGGTCGGGCGCGGGGCGCTCTGCGGGCCCGTCGTCGTCGCGGCGGTCTGGTTCGACCCGGCCGCGTTCCCGCCCGACCTGCTCGCCCGCCTCGACGACAGCAAGCGCCTGAAGGCGGCCGAGCGCGCCGCGCTGACGCCGCTGATCCGGGAGCATGCCCGCGTCGCCGTGGCGGCGGGCTCGCGTGCCCTGGTCGACCGGCTCAACGTGCGGGGTGCCACCCTGGACGCGATGCGGCGCGCCGTGCTGGCCCTCGGCCTGGCCGAACCCGTTCGGGTCGATGGGCGCGACCCGGTGCCGGGCCTCGCCCTGCCCTGCCGCGCAGTGATCGGCGGCGACCGTCTGGTGCCGCAGATCGCCGCCGCCTCCATCGTGGCCAAGACCCTGCGCGACGGGCTGATGCACCGGCTCGCCGGGCGCTACCCGGATTACGGCTGGGCCAGCAATGTCGGCTACGGCACGCGCGTGCACCTCGCCGGACTGGCGGAGCGCGGGCGCTCGCCCCATCACCGGCTCAGCTTTACCCGCGCCTACGCTCTCAGAACAGACTCAGCTGATCCGTCGGAACCCTGAACAGGTCGGTGCGCAGGCGCCGGCGCGTCTCGGGGTAGCCGAGGCGCCGCCGGGCGAGGCGCATGCGCTGGGCGATCAGGTCCGCGTAGGCGCCGGTGCCGGTCATGCGGGTGCCGAAGGCCGCGTCGTAGGCTTTCCCGCCCCGGGCCGCCCGGACCAGCGACATGACGTGCGCGCGGCGACCCGGATAGTGCTCGGCGAACCAGTCGTCCACCAGGGCGTCGAGTTCGAGGGGCAGGCGCAAGAGGACGTGGCTCGCCTCCACCGCGCCCTGCGCACGGGCGCGGGCCAGGATTGCCTCGATCTCGTGGTCGTTGAGCGAGGGGATGACCGGCGCCGCGATCACCATCACGGGGATGCCGGCCGCGCTGAGGCGGCCGATGGCGTCGAGCCGCCGTTCGGGATGCGGCGCCCGCGGCTCAAGCCGGCGCGCCAGCGCCGGGTCGAGGGTCGTCACCGAGACCGCCACCTTCACGAGGCCGTCCCGCGCGAGATCGGTGAGGAGGTCGAGGTCGCGCACGACGAGGTTCGACTTCGTTACGATCCCGACCGGGTGGCGGAAGCGCGCCAGGACCTCCAGCACCGCGCGGGTGACGCGATGCTCCCGCTCGATCGGCTGATAGGGATCGGTCGCCGTGCCGAGCGCGATGGTGGCGGGGCTGTAGCCCGGCGCCGACAATTCCCGCGCGAGGAGCGCGCCGGCATTCACTTTCCGGAACAGCTTCGTCTCGAAATCGAGGCCCGGCGAGAGCCCCAAATAGGCGTGGTTCGGCCGGGCAAAGCAGTAGACGCAGCCGTGCTCGCAGCCCCGATAGGGATTGATCGAGCGGTCGAAGGAGATGTCGGGCGAGGTGTTGCGGGTGATGAGCGTGCGGGCTTGCTCCGGCCGCACCTCGGTGCGTAGCGGCGGCGGCGCGTCGTCGCTCGGCCAGCCATCGTCGAAGGATTCCCGCCGGGCCGCCTCGTAGCGCCCGCTCGGATTGGCCGTGGCGCCCCGCCCGCGCCGTCCCCCCGCGGGCGCCGTCGCCGCGGCGAGGCGACGCGCCGGTTCCGGATCGAACGAGGAGGGACGGGTCGCGTCTGGGGGCATCGGCCACGTTCGTTCCGGGAGGGTCCCAGAACATAGCATGAACATAGGGTCGCGGAACTGCGGATATTTCAGGCAGATCGACCGGCGCTCGGCATTTCCACCCGGATGCCGGGGATGCGGCGCCATGCGATGGCTTTGCGCGACGAAAAAATGCGGTATGCGCGCGCATGCTTTCGGCTCTCATCTCAGTGGCCCGGCCCAACGACCCCGATGCCGTCGACCAGCTCGCCGATACCCTCGGCGCGCTGGTGGCGGGCGTCGCGGCGGGGCTCGTGGGCGATGCGGTGATCATCGTGCCCGTGCACAACCCGACGATCGAGTCCGTCGCGGAGGCGACCGGCGCCAAGGTGGTGCTGCGCGGGCGTGGCGCCTCACCCTGGTCGGCGGGCGCCAAGGCCGCGCGACGGGACTGGGTGCTCTGCCTGGAGGCCGGCGACGTTCCGGCCGAGGGCTGGATCCGCCTCCTCGACCGTTTCATCGGCACCGCCCGGTCGGAAGTCTCCCTGGCACGCCTGCGCCGCCCCCATACCGGGCTGCCGGCCCGCATCGCCGCCCGGGGCGAGCGCGTCATCGGCGCGACCGCCCCGCGCCCCGGCGACCTCGTCCGGCGCGAGCGCCTGCTGGCCGGGCCGAAATTCGCCGGGCGCCTCAAGGCCCGCCCGCTCGCGGCGCGCCTCGATCGGGCGTGACGGGCGGAAGCAGTTGGGACGAGCGGTTTCGCGGACACGAAAAACCCGCCCCGGCTGAACCAGGGCGGGCGAACGCTTGAAACGCGACGGGATCACATAATTTTCGGCCGATTGCCTCTCGCCCTCTCCCGAAGGAGAGAGCACCCACGCCGGAACCCGAACGCTTTAGCCGCAAACCCTATCAGTCGCAGCTTTCCTTAGTTACCGTCTTGCGGTCGCCGACGTCGTTTTCCTTGGTCACGGTCTTCGAGGAGCAGCCGTCGCTGGTCTCGCGGCGCTCGACCGTGCGGGTCTCGCTGGCCGGACGGTCGACGACGACGGTCTCCGGCGCCTCGCGACGAATGACGGTTGTCTCGGCCTGTACGGCCGAAGCACCGAACAGCGTGGCCAGGGTCAGGGCGGCTATGATGGGGTTGCGCATGGACATCTCCCTCCAGGAAATCTGGAGCCCCAACGGCGGCCCGCCCGAATCCGTTCCGCGACATCCTGGCTCGACATGCTGAATGCTCCCGCTCGGTGGCGCATCGGCCATCGATAGCCTGTCGGTCCCGGCGGCGACGTCAGGCCAGAGCGGTCGTGATGACGCTGGCCAGCGGGGTCGTCGGTCGCCCGATCAGGGCGCGCAGGGCGTGCCCGTCGTCGAACAGCGCGCCCTGCGCCGCCCCCGTGTCGGAATCCGCGAGCAGGCTCGCCAGTCCGTCGGGAAGGCCGGCGGCGAGGAGAGCTGCCCGGTACTCCGGCGCCGGCAGGTCCTGGTAGCGGATTGGCCGACCCGAGGCCTGCGCTGCCGCTGCGGCGAACGCATCTAAAGTGTAGGCCTCGTCCCCCGCCAGTTCGTAGACGCGCGCCCCCGCCGCCTCGGCGGTGAGCACGGCGGCGGCGGCCTCCGCGTAATCGGCGCGCGCGGCGCTGGCGATCCGCCCCGCGCCGGCACTGCCGAGCATGACTCCGTGCGCGAGGGCCGCCGGCAGGAAGGCGGTGTAGTTCTCGGTGTACCATCCGTTGCGCAGGATCACGGCCGGCACGCCGGATTCCGCCAGGATCGCCTCGGTGGCGCGATGCTCTCCGGCGACCCCCAGGGGCGAGGTGTCCGCGCGTAGTAGGCTCGTATAGGCGATGAGCCCGATACCGGCCCGGCTGGCCGCCGCGATGACGTTGCGGTGCTGGGGCACGCGCTGGCCGACCTCGCTGGAGGAGATCAGCAGCAGGCGGTCGACGCCCTCAAAGGCCTCCGCAAGGGTCTCGGGACGCGCGTAATCGGCGATCCGCACCGTAACGCCCAGGGCACTTAGGTCGTGCGCGGCCTGGGACTCGGCCTTCCTGACACCGGCGACGATCCGGGCTGCCGGCACCCGGCGCAGGAGCTCCGCGACGACGAGGCGCCCGAGCTGGCCGCTCGCGCCGGTGACGAAGACTTTGGGGGGAAGGGTCTGGGACATGTCGCTACGCCTCATGGTTCTCGATCCACACGAGGTCTATAAAAGAGACCGACAGGCCCCGTAAGGCGGCAGGTTTTCGATCCCTGGTTACCTGGAGGGAACCCGCCATGCGCGATGACGCCGACAGCCGGAACAGTCCCGACCTCGCCGAACGCTTCGCGGACTGGCAGGATCTCGGTCTCGATCCGCATCGCTGCCCGGTTCGGGACGTGCTCAGCCACGTCGGCGACAAGTGGACCACGCTGATCGTCGCGGCGCTGGCTGGCGGCCCGCGCCGGTTCGGGGCGATCCACCGGGTGATCCCCGACATCTCGAAGCGGATGCTAATCCAGACGCTGCGCGATCTGGAGCGCGACGGCCTCGCGACGCGACGGGTCTTCCCCACGAGCCCACCCAGCGTCGAGTACAGCCTGACGCCGCTGGGGCGATCGCTCCTCGGTCCGCTCACCGCCCTGGTCGCCTGGGCGGAACGGAACCACGCCGCCATCGACGCGGCCCGGACGCGATTCCGGGCCGAGACCTGAGGGAGGTAGACCTCAGCCCTCGATGCAGGAGAAGTCCGCGACCGCGCGGGTCGCCGCCCGCAGGGCGTTGAGCAGGGCGAGCCGGTTCTGGCGCAGGGCCGGGTCCTCGGCGTTCACCGTCACGCGCTCGAAGAACGCATCGACGGGGGCGCGCAGCGTCGAGAGTGCATGCATGGCGCCGGCGAAGTCCTCGCGTTCGACCGCCGCCGAGGCCGCCGCGCGGGCGGTGACGAGGGCTTCCGACAGGGCGCGCTCCTCGGGCTGCCCCTTGGCGGCCAGGGCCGCATCGGGCGCAGCGTCGTAGGCGCGGCCGTCCTTCTTCTCCTCGATCCGCAGGATGTTGGCCGCGCGCTTGTAGCCGGCGAGCAGGTTCCGGCCGTCATCGGTCTCGAGGAACGTGCCCAGCGCCTCGACCCGGCGGACCACCATCAGAAGATCGTCCTGCCCCGGCAGGGCGAAGACGGCGTCGATGAGGTCGTGGCGCGCACCCTTGTCGCGCAGGTAGACCTTCAGGCGGTCGGCGAAGAAAGCGAGGAGGCTCGCGGCGTCGCCGTCATTCGCCGTGGCATCGCTCGCCGCTTCGTCGTTCACGGCGCCGTAGTTCCGTAAGCCGTCCGCGGCCGCCTGGTAGCCGTCCCGCAGGAGGGACAGCTTGACCGTGTTCTCGATGAGCAGGCGGATCACGCCGAGCGCCGCCCGGCGTAGGGCGTAAGGGTCCTTGCTGCCGGTGGGCTTCTCGTCGATCGACCAGAAGCCCACGAGAGTGTCGAACTTGTCGGCGAGGGCCACCGCGACGGCGACCCGGTCGGTGGGTACTCGGTCGGAAGGGCCGACCGGCTTGTAGTGCTCCTCGAGCGCCGCCGCGACGCTGTCCGGCTCGCCCTGGAGGCCCGCGTATTTGCGCCCCATCAGTCCCTGCAGCTCGGGGAACTCGCCGACCATCTCGGTAACGAGGTCGGCCTTGGCCAGGGTCGCGGCGCGCTCGGCCAGATCCGGGTCGGCGCCAACAAGCGGCGCGAGTTCGCGGGCGAGAGCCGCGATGCGCTGCACGCGCTGCCCTTGCGTGCCGAGCTTCTCGTGGAACACGATCGCGTCGAGCTTCGGCAGGCGGTCCTCCAGGCGGATCGCCTTGTCGGTCTCCCAGAAGAACTTGGCGTCCGACAGGCGCGCCCGCACCACGCGCTCGTTGCCGGCGGTGATGGCCGCGCCGCCGTCGCTGGCGATCAGGTTCGAGGTCAGGATGAAGGCCGGCGCCAGAGTGTCGGTGCCTGCATGGCGCAGCACGAAGCACTTCTGGTTGGCCCGGATGGTGGCGCGGATCGCTTCGGCCGGGATATCCAGGAAGGCGTCGTCGAAGGATCCCAGCAGCACCACCGGCCACTCGACGAGACCGGCGACTTCCTCGAGCAGCCCGTCATCCTCTACGAGTTCGAGGCCGCGCGCGAAGGCCAGATCCCGGGCGTCGTGCAGGATGATGTCTTTGCGCCGCTCCACGTCGAGCACGACTTTTCCGCGCTCCAGGGCCTGGACGTAATCGTCGAAGCGCCGGACCTCGATGGGGTCGGGCGCCAGGAAGCGGTGGCCGTAGGTGGTGGTGCCGGCCGCGACGCCGTCGACCGCGAACGGCACCACGTCCGGCGTCTCGGTCTCCGGGCCGAAGGTGGCGACGATGGATTGCAGCGGGCGCACCCAGCGCAAGGCGCCCGGCTGCGCCGAGGCCGCGCCCCAGCGCATCGACTTCGGCCACGGGAAGCTACGGATGATCTGCGGCAGGATCTCGGCGAGCACCTCGAGGGTCGGGCGGCCGGGCCGCTCGATCACCGCCACGTAGAATTCGCCCTTCTTCGGGTCCGTGACGATGGTGGCCTGGTCGAGGCTCGCCAGTCCCGCGCTCTTCAGGAAGCCCTGGACCGCGCCCTCCGGCGCCCCCACCCGAGGCCCCTTGCGCTCCTCGCGCACGTCCTGGCCCCGCGGCGGCAGGCCGGCCACGTGCAGCGCCAGCCGGCGCGGCGTCGCGAAGGCCTTGGCGCCCTCGTAGAGGAAGCCGCGCTCCACCAGGGCGTCGGTGACGAGCTTCCGCAGATCGTCGGCCGCGCGCCGCTGCATGCGGGCGGGGATCTCTTCGGAGCGCAGTTCGAGGAGGAGGTCGGGCATGGCGGCAGCGTCCGGAGAGGAATGTTCGAGGAGGCGGTGGGCGTTCGGGGCGGGGCCGGTCAGGCCGCCCCACCGCCCGCGGTCCGCAGGTAGGCCGCCCCGCAGGCCTTCGCGAGTTCCCGCACCCGCAGGATGTAGCTCTGGCGCTCGGTCACCGAGATGACGCCCCGGGCGTCGAGCAGATTGAAGACGTGGCTCGCCTTGATGCACTGGTCGTAGGCCGGCTGGGCCATCCGGTGCCGGCCGGTCTCGTCCGCCGGGGCGCCGGCGTCGAGGTAGGTCCGGCAGGCCTTCTCGGCGTCGGTGAACTGGCGGAACAGCATCGCGGAGTCGGCCGCCTCGAAGTTGTGGCGCGAGTATTCCTGCTCGGCCTGGAGGAAGACATCGCCGTAAGAGACGCGATCCGCCCCGGTGCCGCCGTTGAAGTTCAGGTCGTAGACGTTCTCGACGCCCTGGACGTACATCGCCAGGCGCTCCAGGCCATAGGTGAGCTCGCCCGCGACGGGCGCGCACTCGAAGCCCGCGACCTGCTGGAAGTAGGTGAACTGGCTCACCTCCATACCGTCGCACCAGCATTCCCAGCCGAGGCCCCAGGCGCCGAGGGTCGGGCTCTCCCAATCGTCCTCCACGAAGCGGATGTCGTGCAGCGTCAGGTCGACGCCGATGGCGGCGAGGGAGGCGAGATAGAGTTCCTGGAGGTTCGGCGGGTTCGGCTTCAGGATGACCTGGAACTGGTAATAATGCTGCAACCGGTTCGGGTTCTCGCCGTAGCGGCCGTCCTTGGGGCGGCGGGACGGCTGCACGTAGGCGGCCTTCCAGGGCTTGGGGCCGAGCGCCCGCAGGGTGGTGGCCGGGTGGAAGGTGCCGGCGCCGACCTCCATGTCGTAGGGCTGCAGGATTACGCAGCCCTGGGCCGCCCAGAAGCGCTGCAGGGTCAGGATCAGGCCCTGGAACGAGGTCTGGGGCGCGAGATCCACGGCGCTCGCGATCGGGGTGGCGCTCGACATGGTGTCGCTCGACATGGGGCTTCCAGTCCGTGAAGGGGCGGCCAGCGTTTAAGAGGCCGGTTCCGGGTGTCAAGCGAGGCGCGTGCGCCGCACGGCAGATGCACGGTTGGCGATTTCCCCGCGAGGCCGATCGTGACGAGCCCGCCGGCGAAATGGATCGCGGAGCCCGAAGGACGCGGATCCCCACACTCTTGCCCGTCGACAGATGTCGGGCGATCCCTATGCTTGTCGGCATCGCCACCGTTGGTGCCCGAATATGGATGCTTCTCTCAGCTGTCCTTGCGAGCATGCGGTTGTGCGGACGCGAACGCCCGAAGCCCACGCGTCTTCGCGATCGAATAGTCCGCATGACAATACAGACGACCTGTTCGCCCGTGTCCGGACGGGCCGCTCGCGTTCCCCTCCGCAACGGTGAATAACGTATCCAACAATGAGCCGGCAGGACCGTGCCCGCGCTCGATAAATCCACCGGAGACAACGCCCTTGCGTGCTGCCCTGACACGACGTCTCGCCGCGATCCTGCTCGGCTCGCTCACGCTGCCGGGCGCCGCCACTGCGCAGCAGCCCGCAAGCCAACCCGCCGGGACGCCGCCGCCCGTCGAAAAGGGCTCTGCCCTCTACGGTCGTCCGGAGGGCGGCGAGGCTGCCAAGCTCGCGCCCATCGCCGGACCGCCGCTCGCGACGCCGCTGGCGAAGCTGCCCCTCGACAAGCTCAAGGTGCCGGACGGCTTCAAGATCGAGGTCTATGCCAGCGGGCTCGCGAACGGTCGCTCCATGCGCCAGAGCCCCGACGGCACCCTCTTCGTCGGCACGCGCACGGTCGGCAAGGTCTACGCGATTCCCGAGAAGGCCGACGCCGAGGGCAAGCGCACGATCAAGACCATCGCAACCGGCCTCCACCGGCCGAACGGGCTCGCGTTCCACAACGGGTCGCTCTACGTCGCCGAACTGTCCAAGATCTGGCGCTACGACGCCATCGAGACGCATCTCGACGACGTTCCCAAGCCCACCCTCGTCTACGACGACCTCCCCAAGGACGAGGCGCACGGCTGGAAGTTCATCGCCATCGGCCCCGACGACAAGCTCTACGTGCCGGTCGGCTCGCCCGGCAACATCACCATGCCGCCCGACACGCACGCCCAGATCCGGCGCATGGACCTCGACGGGACGAACGTCGAGGTGATCGCCCGGGGCGTCCGCAACACCGTCGGCTTCGATTGGAACCCGGCGACGAAGCAGCTGTGGTTTACCGATAACGGCCGCGACTGGGTGTCCGAGGACATCCCGAACGACGAGCTCAACGTCGTGACCGACCCCGGCAAGCAGCATTTCGGCTTCCCATTCTGTCACCAGGGCACCTTCACGGACCCGGAATACGGCTGGGGCCATTCCTGCGCGGAGTTCACGGCCCCGGCGGCACTCCTCGGTGCCCACACGGCCTCGCTCGGCCTGCGCTTCTACACCGGCGCGATGTTCCCGGCCGAATACCGGAACGCGATGTTCATCGCGCGCCACGGCTCGTGGAACCGCACGACGAAGCTCGGGGGCGACGTGGTGGTGGCCAAGCTCGGCGCCGACGGAAAGGTCGCCTCCGTCGAGCCGTTCCTGACGGGCTTCCTGCAGGACAACAAGTATGCGGGTCGTCCCGTCGACGTGCTCGTCGCCAATGACGGGGCGCTCCTCGTCTCGGATGATTACAACGGTGCGATCTACCGGATCAGCACCACCCAATGAGGCGCGCGCGGAGCCTCGCCCTCCTGATGGCGACTTTCCTCGTCGGGGCCGCGTCAGCCGCCCCGATGGGCGAGCGGCTGGCGCCGTGCCTCGCCTGTCACGGTGAGGGTGGCACCTCACTGACGGAAGGGGTGCCTTCCCTCGGCGCCCAGATGCCGGACTACATCGTCACGCAGTTGTTCCAGTTTCGGGAGGGGCAGCGGCAGGCTCCGCCGATGAACGCGATGGCGGCCGGCCTCTCCGACGACGATCTGCGCAGCTACGCGGACGCGCTCGGAACCCTGCCGCCCCCCGTTCCGAGCGGCGGAGCACCGGATCCCGAACTGGCGACGCGCGCGCAGGCTCTGATCGCGAAGCACCAGTGCAATTCCTGCCACACGGCGGACCTGACCGGTCGCGACAACATTCCGCGCATCCGCGGTCAGCGGGAGGAATACCTGGCCGCGGCTCTCACGGGTTATCGCTCCAACACCCGGCCCGGCTACGACCCGGCGATGAACGAAGCGGCGCAGGGCCTCAAGGACGGCGAGATCCGCGACCTCGCAGCCTACATCGCCCGCCTCTAGGGGCGGATACCCACCCGCGTGGTCGCCCGAAGGGCTGCGGCGGGTGGCGACTTGCCCCACGGCCTGCGCCCCGAAGCGGGCGGTCCGCTTCCGACCGTGATCGACCCGCCCCATGAGCGGCCGTTCGTCGACCGTCCGCCATCATCGGCTTGGCCCGGCGGGCGGGCCCTGCCTGAGAACCGGGCCCGACCCCGGTCCGGCGTCCCGCGCGTGGTCCTGCCTTGCGGGCGCCGCCCGGGGTGGATGTCGGGACCGGCCGGATTCGCTCACGTGCGACCTAAACCTGCCTTCGTACCGCCACGGCGCGCGCTTCGCGGCCCACTGCCCGGCCAGGCCTGCAAGTCCTCGATTGTTTTCGCTGCGTCGATACAATTGAAATATGGCCTATAACAACCTGATAATCGACTGCATCCGTCATCTTGATGTCCATTGCGACTCCATAAAACGATCTCACCATCGATTTATCTTTAGATAAATTTGTTTTATCACAAAAATGCGGATTAGCGATGCATAAATACATATATTTATGCGAATAGAAGACATTTAAAAATATGCATACTGATAAAATAAGCTTTATCGTGTTTTTAGGCCAAGACTTCTGTTGCATGTGTGGTTTTAACACTTTCCGCGTCGCACGCGCCGCGATACGCCCGTCTTAACGATCATCGGCATCTCGGCCGGCACGGAGAAGCAGGGCACGACCATGACCACCACGCGCGTGTCGACGGCCACCGATGGAACGCAGGGCGTCGCCGACAGCCAAACTGCAATCGCTGGACTCCAGGTCTCGGCCGACGGACGCTACGTCGTCTTCCAGAGCCTCGCCACCAACCTCGTGGCCGGCGACACGAACGCTGAGCAGGACGTCTTCGTCAAGGACACGCTCACTGGCACGGTCACCCGGGTCTCCACCGACAGCACGGGCGCGCAGGGCGTAGGCGGCGCCAGCACCAACGCCTCGATCTCGGCCGACGGGCGCTACGTCGCCTTCGCGAGCAGCGCCACCAACCTCGTGGCCGGCGACATCAACTCGCGTCAGGACATCTTCCTCAAGGATCTGCGCACTGGCACCACCACCCTGGTCTCCACCGACAGCACGGGCGCGCTGGCCAACAACGCCAGCGCCATCGCCGCGATCTCGGCCGATGGCACCCGCGTTGCCTTCCAGAGCACCGCCAGCAACCTTGTCGATGGCGACACCAACGGCACCACCGATGTCTTCGTCAAGGACCTGGGCACCGGCACCACCACCCGCGTCTCCACCGACAGCGCGGGCGCGCAGGGCCGCGGTCCCAGCACCGCCGCCTCGATCTCGGCCGACGGCACTCGCGTCGCCTTCGTGAGCACCTCCAACAACCTCGTGACCGGCGACACCAATGGTCTGCAGGACATCTTCGTCAAGGATCTTGGCACCGGCACCACCACCCGCGTCTCCACGGACAGCACCGGCGCACAAAGCACCGGCGGCGGCAGCCTCGCCCCCTCGATCTCAGCCGACGGCACCCGCGTCGCCTTCCAGAGCCTCGCCACCAACCTCGTCACCGGCGACACGAACGGCGCCACGGACGTCTTCGTCAAGGACCTGAGCACCGGCGCCATCACCCGGGTCTCCACCGACAGCACGGGGGCGCAAGCCGCCGCCGGCGGCGGCAGCACCGGCGCCTCGATCTCGGCCGACGGCACCCGCGTCGCCTTCCAGAGCACCGCCACCAACCTCGTGGCCAGCGACACGAACGGTCAGCAGGACATCTTCGTCAAGGATCTGGGCACCGGCAGCACCACCCGCGTCTCCACCGACAGCGCGGGGGCACAGGCCACCGGCGGCAGCAGCACCGGCGCCTCGATCTCGGGCGACGGCACCCGCGTCGCCTTCCAAAGCGGCGCCCCCGACCTCGTGGCCGGCGACACGAACGGCGCCATCGACGTCTTCCTGGTCGACGTGGCCTGCTACGTCACCGGCACGCGGATCCGCACGGAGCACGGCGAGGTCGCGGTCGAGAACCTGCGCGTGGGCGATCGCGTGCTCACCGCCGCCGGCCAGCACCGGCCGATCCGCTGGATCGGCAGCCGCGCCATGGCACCCCGCCGCCATCCCCGGCCCGGCCAGGCTCAGCCCGTGCGCATCCGCG
>NZ_BPQL01000199.1 GCF_022179225.1 Methylobacterium goesingense | reverse complement strand
TTGATGAAGGCGAACTGCGCGCCGCCGGCACGCAGTTCGCCTTCATCAAGGCGACGGAGGGCGGCGATCACGTGGATGAGCGCTTCCGCGCCAATTGGGATGGCGCCGCCCAGGCCGGTGTTCCGCGCGGAGCCTACCATTTCGTGTTCTGGTGCCGCTCGGCGCAGGACCAGATGGCCTGGTTCAAGAAGAACGTGCCGAACGATCCCACCGCCCTCCCCCCCGTCCTCGACGTGGAGTGGAACGGCCATTCGCAGCTCTGCCCCAAGAAGCTGCCCAAGGCCCAGGCCCTGGCGATGATCCGCTACATGCTCGACGAGATGGAGAGCTACACGGGCAAGCGCCCGATTATCTACACCGACATCACCTTCCATAAGGACGTGCTCGAGGACGAGCTGCCGGATTACCCGCACTGGGTCCGCTCGACCGCCGCCGAGCCCGAGCAGCGCTATGCCAAGCGCAAGTGGATGCTGTGGCAGTTCACCTCCACCGGCCGGGTGCCCGGCGTGCGCGGCGACGTCGATCGCAACGCGTTTTACGGCACCACCGCCGAATGGGCCTCGTTCCTCTCCACGGATTGCGACCCGCGCGAGCACCGCAGCTTGGCCGATCGGGGTCTCTGCTCGGGCAAGTAAGATCGAGCCTTACGCGGTCGTGCGGCCGCTGCTCTAAACGTGAAAATCCGGCCGCCGGGAGCGGTCGGATTTTTCGTGTGTGCCCTCAGATCCCGGCGCTCATCACCGTGCTGAGCACCGCGCCGAAGTGGCAGGCGGTCGCCGCCAGGACGAAGCCGTGCCAGATCGCATTCTGGTAAGGCAGGCTGCGCCAGATGTGGAAGATCACGCCCACCGAGTAGAGCAGGCCGCCGAAGGCCAGGAGCCAGAGGGCATCGGGGCCGAGCCGGCCGATGACGGCGTCATAGGCGACCACGCCGCTCCAGCCGAGGGTGAGGTAGAGACCGATCGCGGCGCGGTCGTAGCGGCCCGGCAGCGCCAGCTTCAGGGCCATGCCGATGGCTGCCACGATCCAGACTGTGCCGAGAAGGCCCCAGGCCGGGGTCCCGTCGCCCACGAGGGCGACGAGGGGCGTATAGGTCCCGGCGATCATAAGGTAAATCAGGGCATGGTCGGCGCGGCGAAGGAGCCATTTGCGCCGGGACACCGGCCACATGTTGTATGTGGCCGAGACGCCCAGCATCGAGACGAGGCCCGCTGCGTAGATGGCAACGCCAGCCCGTTCGACCCAATCGAGGGGTGAAAGCGCTGCGATCACCACGATGCCAATGGCACCGGCGACCCCAAGGGCGACACCGATCACGTGAATGGCGCCGTCCGCCAGCATCTCACGGCGCGTGTAGTTCCAGGTTACTCCCGATGGGCGTCCGTCGTCCGCTAATAGCATCGCCGACCTCCGGTTTATTTCCGGAGGCTACGCTTCAATCGGTTGCAGCGTTCCCTGCGGCAAATACCGACTCGTGTTCATCAACACCTATCTTTTCGACGTAGCGCAGTTGCCCTGCGTCAGCCTGGGAGGATGTTCGGATAGCGGCTGACGATGACGATCGCCCAAACGGCGCCAAGCAGACCGGACAGGCCGAGGATAAGGGGCCAAGGATGCGGCTTACGGGGAAGGGAGCCAGGGGCTTCCAACGGACGGGGCGTCGCGATCTCGGGTTGGCCGGGGGTTGCGGAGGGCGTTTTCGTGGCGCGTTCGATGTCGGCGTCCTGCATCCAGGTCTGATCCTCTCGTGTTCAGGGTCGGGGCTCCGCGACGGTGGAGGTCGTGGTCCCGACAGGGGCTTTGAACGTGCGAGGGATCAGAGTGGTTCGCTGCACTGCAAACGCGATGTGGTGATCCACACATCGCGAACGGATCAGGCGGCCCGGCCCGCCAGGGTCTCGAAGCCGAAGGGCGTTGTCGGGCTCTCGCGGCTCGGCGTCGCGGTGACGGACCGGGTGGCGCGGGCATGGACGGTCGCCATCGTCAGCACCGCCATCGCGAAGACCTGATGCGACAGGGCGGCCCAGAGGGGAACCGCGAGCAGCAGGGTGACGATGCCCAAGCCCGCCTGCGCGACGACGAGGCCGGCGATCCCCGTGGCACGCCGGGCGAGGCCCGAGCCCGGCCGCGTCCGGCG
The DNA here is from genome assembly GCF_022179225.1 of Methylobacterium goesingense. Lineage (GTDB taxonomy): Bacteria > Pseudomonadota > Alphaproteobacteria > Rhizobiales > Beijerinckiaceae > Methylobacterium > Methylobacterium goesingense. Next base: position 2,034 of record NZ_BPQL01000199.1, on the reverse strand, counting down.
CGCGTCGAGGGCGTGCAGCAGCGCCAGCGCCAGCAGCAGATAGGCCGTCAGGCGGTGGTTGAACTGCACCAGGGTGAGGTTGTCGACGAAGTTCTCGATCCAGGGCGAGACCGCGAAGAGTTCATGCGCGGGCGGAACCAGCATGCCGTTCATGCTCGGCCAGGTGTTGTAGACCAGGCCGGCCTTCGACCCCGCCACGAGTCCGCCGAGGAAGATCTGCGCCAGTACGAGGCCCGTGATCGCCACGCCTGTCACGCGAAGGCGCGCGGGTTCGGGCGTCCCGACGCGCGGGCGCAGGCCGGCGGCGAGCCAGACCAGACCCGCCAGGATCAAACTGGCCGTGGTGAGGTGCAGGGCGAGTTTGAGAGGCGCCACCGCCGTCATCCCTGGCTGGAGGCCCGAGGCCACCATGATCCAGCCGATCGCGCCCTGCAATCCGCCGAGGAGTCCGAGCCCGAGGAGTCCGAGGCCGAGCCGCCGGGTCAACGCGCCGCGCCACCAGAACCAGAGCAGCGGCAGGAAGAAAACCAGGCCGACGACGCGCCCGAGGAGGCGGTGACCCCACTCCCAGCCGTAGAGCACCTTGAAGTCGGACAGCCCCATGCCCTGGTTGAGGATGCGGTACTGCGGCGTGTCCTTGTACTTGTCGAATTCCGCCGCCCAGGCCTCCGCCGAGAGCGGCGGGACCGCCCCTGTGACGGGACGCCACTCCGTGATGGAGAGGCCGGATCCGGTCAGTCGGGTCGCGCCACCGACCGCCACCATCCCGACGACGAGGGCCGCCAGAAGGTAGAGCCAAACCCTGACCGCACGTTGTCCTGCGGCGGGCGGCGACGCCGTCTCACCCGCTGTCGTCGCGTACCTTTCGGTCACGTCCCCTTGTGCCAAGTCGCATCCCCCATCCGGGCGGACGGCCCGTGTGGCCTGTCCGAAGATGGGAAGCGAGTTAGGCGAGGTAGGCGCTGTGGGCAACGCTCTGCGACGACGCACCGTCCGGAGCTGCGGAGCGCACCGCGTGCTCGACTGCGAGGTCCCGCTCGCGGTTGATCGAGAGGAGCGCCAGGGTGGCCACCACGAGCCAGGGCCCGGCAATTCCGATGAAGAAGGTCATCCGCCCGCCTATACCGCGCTTCACTTGGCTCAGGATGATAGGCGAGCCGGACCGCTTCGCAAGCTGCTTTGCGGCGATCAGGTCAACGCTTGGGCGAAATTCCAGGCCAGGCCCGCCAGGACGAGCGCTCCCAAGCAGCGCCGCCAGGGATTCACTCCGCGAATGATCTCGTCCAGGGCCCAGTAGGCCAGGGCCAGGGCGCCGAGCCCACGTAGCAGGATGCCGGCGCGGCCCTCGGGCGCGACCAGCCATTCGGTGAGCGCGCAGGCCGCGAAGACAAGGAGCGGCGCGTTCGGCGCCTGCGCGATCGTGATCGCTCCGGTCGTCCGGTCACGGAAGAACCAGTCGCGGGCGCGACGGATAGCGCTCAGGTCGGCACGCCCGTGTCGGCCCGGCGCATGGGGGCGCAGATCTCGGGCGAGGCCTTGTCGAGGTACTGGCAGGCATTGCGCAGATACCAGGCCCGAAGCTCGGGCTGGCCGGGGGCCACGTACATGCCCACGAGCACGAATGCTATGGCGCCGACGATGACGAGGGTGAGCAGGCTGCGCATGCGGCGACTCCGGAAGGACAGTTCCGCGTCCACCCGCGCGACAAAGAAACAGCCCGCCCACCGAAAAGCGGTGTGCAGGCTGATTGAGCTTGGGAGGAACGAGCGGCTGTTGAGACCTGCATCGACAACGGCGAGCCGCAGCGATGGTTCCCGCGCTCCGGCCAGGCTTTCGCTCAGGCGGCCTCGAACAGCGGCACGATGCGCATGCCCGGCACCAGGACGAGGCCCTTGTCGGTGATGCGGATCTCCGGGATCACCGAGAGCGGGATCAAGTTGAACCCCATGTAGGGAATGGTGCAACCGGCCCGGTCCCAGGCTTCCTTGAGCACCCGCACCTCCTCGGCAACGGCGGTGACGCGCTTGTCCGACA
>NZ_BPQL01000198.1 GCF_022179225.1 Methylobacterium goesingense | reverse complement strand
GGGCGTTCGCGTGTTCAGGGCCCGGCCGCGGGCCGGCCGCGTCGGTGCAACAGCCACACGCCGAGCCCGATCGCCAGCACGGTCGCGGCCCCGGCCAGGCTCAGGATGCGCTCGATCAGCGGTGTGTAGATGCCGCGCACCGCGTCGTAGCCGTAGCAGAGCAGGGTGAGCCGGTCGGCGAGCGTGCCACCCCGGCCCTCCCCCGCCTCGATCAGCGCGAGGCGCAGGTCGCGGCCGTTGAGGGCGAGCGGTGACAGCACCCGCGCCACCTGCCCGTCCGGCGTCAACAGGATCGCTGCGGCCGGATGCGCGATGCTGTCGGTGTCGCGGTCGATCATGAAGCGGTAGCCCAGGGCGCCGGTCAGGCGGGCGATGGCGGCGGCGTCGCCCACCAGGGCGCGCGCGGCTGCGCCCGCGCCGGTCTCGGGCCCCAGCATCCGCCGGGCGGCGGCCGCGTCGTCCCGCGGATCGAGGCCCACCAGGAGGAAGCCGACCGCCGGGAGGCCGGTGGCCGCCAGGGCCGCGGCCGACATCGCCAGCATCGGGTCGCAGACATTGCCGCACGTGTAGTCCACTGGCAGCAGCAGCGTCGCGCGCCGGGCCAGGGCCGCGCCCAGGGTGGTCGGCCCGCTCTGCGCATCCGTGAGCGCGAGATCGAGGGGCACGCGGGCATCGGGGGCCGGTGCGACCGCGACCTGCGCCAGCTCGTTCTGCGCGAGCCGCGCCAAGCCCGTCGCAGGCGTTAGGCCCGCGCCCGCGAGGCCGAGAAGAAGTGCGACCGCGCGGCCGGTCGCGGGGCGGGAGCGGGGGCCTCGCATGCCGTATCCATGCCCGATCCGGCCTACCGGCGCACCTGGCCCGACGCCGCAGTCCGAGGCGACCGAGGATTTTCAGCCTCTCGAGACCGCGGATGTGGCCCGAGCCGGGATGTCACGAGACGATGTCACGAGAACTTGGGTCGCCTCGCCCCCGGACCCGGGGGTAAGCCCTGCCGGGCCCGCCGTGGCCGACGACGGGATGAAATCCGGGACTGAACCGTGGCCGCAGCAGCGCGGTTGTAAATCGGACGCGCACCTGGGCGTGGGCGCGAGGATGACGAGGGCGCGAGGGGATGGGACGACGTCGTGACATCCCGTGCCCCGGCTCGGCGCCCCCGAACCGGCGCGGCTCCTGATGGCGCAGCTGTTTTCCCCCGGGGCCGACGCGCTCCTGCGCCTCGCCGTCCTCTCCGGGGCCGCCCTCATCGCCGGGGGCGCCGTGGTGGTGGCCGGCATCGTGCGCTCGGATTACGTCACCGGCGTCGGCATCGCCCCGGCCCAGCCGGTGCCCTTCAGCCACAAGCACCATTCGGGCGAACTCGGCATCGATTGCCGCTACTGCCACACCACGGTGGAGACGCAGGCCAGCGCCGGCCTGCCCCCGACCGAGACCTGCATGACCTGTCATTCACAGATCTGGACCGGCTCGGACATGTTGAAGCCCGTGCGCGACAGCTACGCCAGCGGCGAACCCCTGCGCTGGACCCGCCTGAACAAGCTGCCGCAATACGTCGCCTACAACCATTCCGTCCACGTGACGAAGGGGATCGGCTGTTCCACCTGCCACGGGGACGTCACCACCATGCAGATGACGTTCCGGGCCAACGCCTTCGAGATGCGGTTCTGCCTCGACTGCCACCAGGCGCCGGAGCGCTGGGTCCGTACCCCCGATCAGGTCTGGAACATGAACTGGAGCCCGCCGCCGAACCAGGCGACCCTCGGGCCGGAGCTCGTGGCGCGGAACCACATCCACGGGGGCGACCGGCTCCTCGAATGCGGGATCTGTCACCGTTGATGGATCAGAACCTCGACCTCGCGCGGCTGCGCGACCGCCTCGCCTCCGGCAACGGCCCGGCCTTCTGGCGCAGCCTCGACGCGCTGGCCGAAACGGAGGCGTTCCAGGCCTATCTGGCGGCCGAGTTCCCGGGCGCCCTGCCTCCGGGGCAGGGGCCGGAGCGGCGCGGTTTCCTCAAGCTGATGGCAGCTTCCTTCGCGCTCGCCGGGCTCTCGGCCTGCGACGCATTCGACGGGCGGGCGCGCGAGGTGCCCTACGTGGTGCAGCCCGAGCGCATCGTGGCCGGCGCTCCCCTGGCCTATGCCACCTCGGCCCTGTTCGACGGCTTCGCCAACGGCATCCTGGTCACCACCCGCAACGGCCGTCCCCTGAAGGTGGAGGGCAATCCGGAGCATCCCTGGAGCCGGGGCGGCACCGACGTCCTGGCCCAGGCCTCGGTGCTCGGGCTCTACGATCCCTTTCGTAGCCAGGCGGTACAGCATCTCGGGCGGCCCGCGGCCTTCTCGGCCTTTCGCGGCGCCCTCCTGGCGCGCCTCGCGGCCCTGCGCGAGACCGGGGGCGCGGGGTTCCACCTCCTCACCGGACCGGTGACCTCGCCGTCGCTGGCCGCCGGGATCGCGCGGCTGCGGGCGGCCTATCCGGGCCTGCGCTGGCACGTGGCCGAGACCGTGCCTCGGGACGGGCTCTATGCCGGTGCGCGGCAGGCCTACGGCCGGCCCCTGGAGACGCAGTTCCGGTTCGAGGCCGCCCGCACTCTTGTCAGCCTCGACGGCGACTTTCTCGATGCCGGGCCGGGTCAGGTCGGCCTATCGCGCCGCTGGATCGACGCGCGTCGGGCGGCCCAGGCGGAGGGCCGGCTCCTCACCCTGCACGCGGCGGCACCGACCCCGGGGCTGACCAGCGTCAAGGCCGACCATGCCCTGGCGGCCGGCTCGGACGATCTGGCGCGTCTCGCCGGGGATCTCCTGCGGATCGCCGAGGGCGGGCAGCCCGAGACCCGGGACGGGCCGATGGCGGCGTGGCTGCGGCGGGCCGGGACGGCGCTCCTGGCGAACCGGGGCCGGAGCCTCGTCACCGCCGGCCTCGCGCAGCCGGCCGGGATGCATGCCCTCGTCCACCGCATCAACGGCGCCCTCGGCAACACTGGCACGACCGTGATCCACACGGCGCCGGTTCCGGTGTCCGGGGCCGAGGGCCTGTCCGACCTCGCCGAGGCGATGGCCGGCGGACGCGTCGGCACCCTGCTGATGCTCGGGGTCAACCCGGCCTACGAGGCGTCCGGAGACCTCGCCTTCGCCGAGCACCTGGGGCGGGTGCCGTTCAAGATCCATGCGGGGACGTATTTCGACGAGACCGCCGCGCATGCCGACTGGCACCTGCCGCTGGCGCATCCTCTGGAAAGCTGGGGCGATGCCCGCGCCCTCGACGGCACCGTCGGGCTGATCCAGCCGACCATCGCCCCCCTCTACGGCGCGCGCTCGGCCCACGAGATCCTGGCCCTGTTCGGGGCCGAGGTACCGGCGCAGGAGGGGCCCGAGCAGGGGCTCGACCTGCTGAAGCGCCACTGGCGTGGTCCCGGCGAGGAGGCCGCCGCCTTCGAGGCCCGGTTCGGGGAGGCCCTGCGCCTCGGCTTCCTGCCCGACACCGCCCTGCCGGTGGAGACCGTGGCGCTGACCGGGGGCGTCACCGCCCCGCTGCCGGCCCCTGGGGACGGGGACCGGATCGAGGCGGTCTTCCGGCCCGACCCCTGCCTCTGGGACGGGGCCTCGGCCGATCTCGGCTGGCTGCAGGAATTGCCCAAGCCCCTGACCAAGATCGTCTGGGAGAACGTCGTGGCGATCAGCCCGCGGCTCGCCGAGCGCCTGCATCTGGCCACCGGCGACGTCGTGGCGGTGGAGGCCAACGGCCGGCGCCTCGAGGGCGCGGCCTGGATCCTGCCCGGCCAGGCCGAGGGCACCGTGACCCTCACCCTCGGCTACGGCCGCCGGGTGCCGGACCACCTCGCGCACGGGCTCGGCTACGACGCCCAGGCCCTGCGTCCCGCCGCCACGCCCTATCGCCTTGCCGACGTCACCCTGACGAAGACCGGCCGCCGCGCCAGGCCGGTGACGACCCAGGATCTGGGCACGATGCAGGGGCACGACTTCATGCGCGTCCAGGCACTGGGCGCCCCGAGCGTCGGCGACCCGCCGGGCGCGGCGGCACCCTCCTTCTATCCCGCCCCGGCCTCGGCGGGGCGCGGCGCGGATTCCGACGGTGCGGGCGCCGGCCGGGCCTGGGGCATGGTCATCGACCTCGACGCCTGCATCGGCTGCAATGCCTGCCTCACCGCTTGTCAGTCCGAGAACAACATCCCGGTGGTGGGGCGCGCGGAGGTGGCGCGCGGGCGCTGGATGAACTGGCTGCGGGTGGACCGCTACTACGCGGGCGACCTCGACGCGCCGGAGACGCATTTCCAGCCCGTGCCCTGCATGCATTGCGAGGCGGCGCCCTGCGAGCTCGGCTGCCCCGTGGAGGCGACGGTGCACGACAGCGAGGGCCTGAACCTGCAGGTCTACAACCGCTGCATCGGCACCCGCACCTGCCAGAGCTACTGCCCCTACAAGGTCCGGCGCTTCAACTACCTCGATTACACCGGCGGCATGGCGCCGGTGGAGCAGCAGCAGCGCAACCCGGAGGTCACCGTGCGGGCGCGCGGCGTTATGGAGAAGTGCACCTACTGCATTCAGCGCATCGCGGGCGCGCGCATCGATTCGGCCAAGGACGCGCATGCGCCGATCCCCGACGGGGCGGTGGAGACCGCCTGTCAGGGCGCCTGCCCGACCCGCGCGATCGTGTTCGGCGACCTTTCCGATCCGGGCAGCAAGGTCGCGGCCGCGCGCCGGGACCCGCGCAACTACGCGCTGCTCGGCGAACTCAACACCCGCCCGCGCACCACCTATCTGGCGAGCCTGGCGCCCGGCGCCGAGCCGGGCCGGGAGGGCTGACGCCCATGGCCGGAGCCGTGCTCACCCCCGACACCCCGACGCGCCCCGGCGGAATGGGACGCGCCGTCTCCGACGCCGCCCTGCACGACCCCCTCGGCCGGCGCTGGTGGATCGCCTTCGCGGCGGCCTCGAGCCTGCTCGCCCTGTTCTTCGGGGTGATCCTGTACCTGCTCTTCACCGGAATCGGCATCTGGAACAACAACAACGCCGTCGTCTGGGCGCTGGACATCGCCTCCTACGACTGGTGGATCGGCATCGCCTGCGGCAGCCTCGCGCTCGCCGGCACCCTGCGCCTCGCGGGAGCCCCCTCGGGGGGGACGTTCGGGCGGGGCGCGCTCAGCCGCCTCGCCGAGGCCAACGCCCTCCTGTGCACGATCGCGGCCGGGCTCTACCCGATCGTCCATCTCGGGCGGCCGTGGTTCTTCTACTGGAACCTGCCCTACCCCAACACCCTCGGCCTATGGCCGCAGTTCCGCTCGCCCCTGGTCTGGGACGCCATCGACATCGTCAGCTTCCTCGTGGTCACGGTGAGCCTCTGGTACATCGGGCTCCTGCCCGACCTCGCGACCCTGCGCGACCGGGCCTTCGCCGAGGCGCGGGCCAAATCCGAGGCGGCCGGACGGCCACGGCGCTGGCCGATGCTGAAGGCGCAGGCCTACGGCGTCGCGGCGGCCGGTTGGCGGGGCTCGGCCTCGCACTGGCAGCTCTGGCACCAGGCCTACCGCATCGTCGCGCTGCTCGGCATCCTTCTCGTGGTCTCGCTCCAGACCGGGGCCTCGGTGATGCTGGCGGGCTCCGTGCTGCCGGGCTGGCACGACACGATCCTGCCCGTCGCCTTCCTGGTCAACGCGGTATTCTCCGGGGTCGCCGTCGTCACCGCCTTGGCGATGCTTGTCCGTGCGCTCTACCGCCTCGAGAGTGTGATCACCGAAGCCCATGCCGAGATCCTGGCCCGGATCCTCCTCGGTCTCGGGCTCGCCAGCCTCTACGGCTACGCGACCGAACTCCTCTCGGGCTTCCTGCACGGGGACGCCTTCGCGCGCGCCACCCTGGTGCGCCGCTTCACCGGCCCGCAGGCCTGGGCGGCCTGGACCGTGCTCACCTGTGCGCTCCTGCCCGTCCACCTGTTCTGGTGGGCGCGCCTCCGGCGCTCGCCCCTGGCGCTGGCCCTCGTCGGAGGCCTCGTGGCGGTGGGCGCCTATGCCGACCACGTCATGGTCCTGGTGGTGACGCTCTCCCACGACTTCCTGCCCTCTTCCGCCCTCGACTACCGGGTCGGGCTCTGGGGGGTGGCGACCTTCGCCGGGTCGGTGGGCCTGTTCCTCGTGCTGCTGCTCCTGTTCCTGCGCGCCCTGCCGGTGGCCACGCTCAGCGACCTGCGCCAGGCGGGCGCGGCCGACGGTGCGGCGCGCCCCGGCGCCGAGGCGGAAGCGCCCGGGCCCGGCACGCCGCTCTGGGGCGTCAGCGCGGAATTCGCCACGCAGGCGTCGCTCGCCGCCGCCATGCGGGTCCTCGCCCGGCGCTACCCCCACCACGGCGATCGGCCCGTGCGCGGTAACGCGGTGCGCCTCGACGCCTTCGGCCCGATGCCGATGCCCGATGCCCTCAAGGGCCTCGGCCGCCGCAACCGCTCGATCCTGCCCTACGCCCTCGGGGCGGCGCTCGGCGGCGGGGCGGCCTTCTACGGAATGTGCGTCTACGCCACCGCCTACGGCTACGTCCTCGATGTCGGCGGACGCCCACGCTTCTCCTGGCCGGCCTTCGTGGTGCCGAGCGTCTCCTTCGCGATGATGAGCGGGACGCTCGCCGTGCACGCGGTGTTCCTGTTCCTGAACCGCCTGCCGCGCCTCAACCATCCGGCCTTCAACATCCCGGGCTTCGGGTACGCGACGCAGGACCGCTACTTCCTGGTGGCGGAGGCGCGCGGCCCGGATTTCGACGCCGCGCGCATCGCCCGCCAACTCGACGCCCTACCCGAGGGCGACGGGCGGCCGCTCGCCATCGCGCGGGTGCCGCGATGAGGCGCCCGCTCATCCTCGGCCCGGTGCTGGCGCTCGCATGCGCCCTCGCCGGCTGCGGTGAGGCGAACATGCGCGACCAGCCCAAGGCCAAGACCTGGGACGCCAACCGCTTCTTTCCGCAGGGTATGACCATGCGCGCGCCCGTGGCCGGGACCGTGCCCCGCGCCGATCCCGCGCGCGTCGTGCCCCGCCCGGCCATCATCGACGCGGCCCTGCTGGCCCGGGGCCGGGAGCGCTACGGCATCGCCTGCACGCCCTGCCACGGCGCCAGCGGCGACGGCCGGGGCATGATCGTGGCGCGCGGCTTTCCGGCCGCGCCGCCTTTCGCGGGCGAGCGCCTTGCTGCTGCGACGTCCGATCGGCTCTACGCCGCGATCACGCAAGGCCACGGGGCGATGCTGCCCATGGGCGCGCAGGTGGCCCCGGCCGACCGCTGGGCCATCGTGGCCTATATCCGCGCGCTCCAGCTGAGCCAGGGGGCCGCGGTGGCGAGCCTGCCGGCGGAGGATCAGGACCGGCTCCGGGACAGCGCGCGGCGGGCGGCCCGATGAGCGCCGGCCGGCCCCTCCTCCTCCTTGTCGCGGGCCTCGCCGCCCTCGGCCTCGCTATCCGCCTCGGCGACTGGCAGGCCGGCTATCTCGCGGGCTGGCTCGCTCTGCTCAGCCTCCCTCTCGGCGCCCTCCCCCTGGTCGCGGCCCTCGACGCCGTCGCGCCGGAGCGGTTCGCGTCCCTGCGCCCCGCCCTGGCGGCATGCCTGCGCCTGATGCCGGTGGCGGCCATCCTCGCCCTGCCCTTGGGGGCGGTCGTGCCGGCCCTCTATCCCTTCGCGACGGGATCGCCCGCCGCGACGCCTCTCGCGGCGATCTGGCTGACGCTGCCGTTCCTCGCCGCGCGCCTCGCCGCCGCCCTCGCCCTCTGGCTCTGGCTCTGCCGCCGGGTCGCGGCGGGCCGGGGGCCGGTCGCCCTCTGGCTCGGACTTCACGCCGTGCTGGCGACGCTGCTGAGCTTCGACCTCATCACCGCCCTCGACCCGCGCCTCGGTTCCAGCCTGATCGGCCTCCTGACGATGGCGGCCTGGAGCGGCGCCGCCATCGCCTCCGCCCTGCTGGTCACGCCCGCGCGCGGGCCCGAGGCCGGGCTGCTGCCCTTGGCCGTGCTGACGGCCGCCTGGGCCTTCCTGCACTTCGTGCAGTTCCTCGTGGTCTGGTCGGCCAACCTGCCCGCCGAGGTCGCGTGGTACCTCGCCCGTGGCGGCCTCCTCGGGCGGGGTCTCGGTCTCGCGGGCGGGGCCGCCGCCCTGCTCGCCGCCGCCCTTACGCTGCGTCCCGGCCCGTGGACGACGCGGGCGGTGGCGGCCCTGGTCCTGGCCGTCCACGCCGCCGAGATGGCCTGGCTCGTGACGCCGGCCCGGCGCGGCGCCTTCGTGGTCACGGCGCCGGACGCGCTGGCCGGGCTCGGCCTCGCCGCCCTGGCGGCCGGCCTCGCGCGC